>CAYWKT010000029.1:0-12568 GCA_964458985.1 uncultured Erysipelothrix sp. | reverse complement strand
TTAATTTTAAATAATAAAATAAATGAGTTTAAAAAAATTGTAAGAAGTCTGCGATTGTAAAGCTAAAAAGAGTTTTTATTCTTCTTAGTGTTGCATAATGAATAAAACTGTTGCATAATTCTAAATAAGTGATATAATATTTTCTAGTAGGTCCTTTAAGTTAATCCAGAGAGGTTAATAAGGCGTCAAACAAACCCTTAAGGACACCTTTGCGTGTCCTTTTCTATTAGTGACCTGCAAATATGAAAGAGGGAAGAAAATGAAAAAAAATAATTTAGTTATTGGAATTAATGAGAAACCTAAACCATTAGTATGGTTCTTATTATCATTCCAACATGTTTTCGCGATGTTTGGAGCGACAGTATTAGTACCGATATTAACAGGAATGCCTGTAAGTGTAGCATTATTTGCATCAGGATTAGGGACAATTATATATGCAACTATTACAAAATTTAAAGTACCAGTTTATTTAGGGTCATCATTTGCATACATCACAGCAGTAACAATTGCAAGAGATGCAATGGGCGGCAACATAAGTGGAGCACAATCAGGATTAGTGTTAGTGGGATTAACATACGTAATTGTTGCGTTAATTGTTAAAGTTATCGGAACTGATTGGATTTCTAAACTACTTCCTCCAATTGTAATTGGACCAATGATCATCATTATCGGAATCGGAATGGCTCCGGTTGCAGTATCACAAGCAGGATTAGTTGGAGATGTTGATTGGAGAAACTTACTAGTTGCATTAGTTGCATTCTCAACGACAGTTATGTGTACATTAAAAGGAAAAGGTTTTACAAAAATTATTCCATTCTTATTAGGAATTGTAGCGGGATATATTACAGCGCTGGTAGTTGGCTTAGTTGACTTAACGCCTGTAAAAGAAGCGATCTCAGCAGGAATCTTCCAAGTTCCATCATTCTCACTACCATTTAAGTTAGGTAACTTTGATACTTGGACATTCCAATTAAATGATGTAGCATGGTCAATCGTACCAATCGCATTCGTTACATTAAGTGAACATATTGGAGACCATACAGTATTAAGTGAGATTTGTGGTGAAGACTTCTTAGTTGAACCAGGATTAAATAGAACTATTATGGGAGATGGTGTCGCGACTGCAGTTAGTGCACTAATCGGTGGACCGGCGAATACTACATACGGAGAAAACACAGGTGTTATTGGAATGACTAAAGTTGGATCAATTTACGTAATCTTAGGAGCTGCAGCTATGGCGATTGTATTATCATTTATTGCACCATTTGCGGCATTAATTCAAACGATACCAGATGCAGTACTTGGTGGAATGTCGATCATCTTATTTGGAGTAATCGGAAGTAACGGACTAAGAATTTTAATTGATAACCAAGTAGATTTCAATAAGCAAAGAAACTTAATCATCGCAAGTACAATGTTAATCTTAGGACTTGGAGGAGCAGTTCTTCAAATTCAACAAGTTATCTCACTTGAGGGGATGGCACTTGCAGGATTAGTTGGTATTATCCTAAACTTAGTTTTACCTAAAACAGAGTCTGAAATAAACGTATAATAAAATTAAAATATAAAATATATTAAGCTAGCCAAAATTGGTTAGCTTTTTTAATTATTTCTATTGCAAAAGCATTTCAGCAATAGTATAATTATCATGTTCGCTATTTAGAACAAAAAGTTTAATAAATACAACAAGGAGGAATTTATGGATATAGGATCAAAACTTAAAGATTTACGTTTGAAAAATGATTTAACTTTAGAAGAGTTGGCATCAAGATCAGAACTTACAAAAGGCTTTCTATCGCAAGTAGAGCGCGATTTAACGTCACCATCTATTTCTACCTTAAGTGACATCTTAGAGGCGCTAGGCATAAGCTTTAGTGACTTTTTTAAAGAAAGTAAGGCTGAGCAAATAGTCTTTGGTGAAGACGACTATTTTATTGATGAACAAGATGAGTACACGATTAATTATGTAGTACCAAATGCTCAAAAAAATAGTATGGAGCCAATAATTATAGAAATTAATCCAAAAGAATCATCAAAAGAAATATTACCATTTGAAGGTGAGGAGTTTGGTTATGTTTTATCAGGGGAAATTGATATCGTCTTTGATGATATGCGAAAAACTGTTAAAGCGAAAGAAACATTTTATTTATTTGGTGACAAAAGTCATTATTTAGTTAATCGTAAAAATAGTAAGGCAGTTATTTTGTGGATAAGTAATCCACCAATATTTTAGGAGGAAGAGTATGTCAAAAGATTTAATTAAGTTTGAAAATATCGTTAAAGATTACGATGGACAGTTAGTATTAAAAGGAATTAATTTAAACATAGAGGAAAATGCATTTGTGACATTACTTGGTCCAAGTGGAAGTGGGAAAACAACACTACTAAGAATTCTTGGTGGATTTGTCGAAGCTAATGAAGGTAAAGTTTTATTTGATGATGTTAATATTACGAATAAACCTCCTTATAAACGTGAGTTAAATACAGTCTTTCAAAAGTATGCATTATTTCCACATATGAACATTTATGATAATGTTGCGTTTGGCTTAAACATTAAGAAAATGAGTAAAAAAGAGATTGATAAAAAAGTAAAAGAAATGTTACGTCTAGTTGGTCTAAGTGGTTTTGAAAATCGTGAGATTGAAACTTTATCTGGTGGTCAACAACAGCGAATAGCGATCGCAAGAGCGCTAATCAATGAACCTAAAGTACTACTACTTGATGAGCCATTAGGGGCACTTGATTTAAAGTTAAGAAAAGAAATGCAGACGGAACTTAAAAAGATCCAACAAGAAGTTGGAATTACGTTTATTTACGTTACACATGATCAAGAGGAAGCATTAACGATGTCGGATAAAATTGTCGTTTTAAATAATGGTGAAATCCAACAAATTGGATCGCCAACTGATATTTATAATGAACCAGAAAACCGTTTTGTCGCTGAATTTATCGGTGATTCAAATATTGTTGATGCAATAATGTTGGAAGACTTCAAAGTTAGTATAGATGATAAGCAATTTGATTGTGTTGACTTTGGTTTTAATGAAAATGAAAAGGTAGAAGTCGTTATTCGTCCTGAAGACTTTGAGATTGTCAACAAAGATAAAGGTGATTTCATAGGAGTTGTAACGAACATTGTATTTAAAGGTGTTCACAATGAGATTACTGTCAAAACTAGTAGTCATGAATTTATTGTCCATACGATCAAAAACTCTGACATAGATCGTGAAGTTGGTTTAAGTATTGATAAAGAAGATATTCACGTAATGAGTATTAATGGAGGTTTCTAATGAATCAATTTAGAAAACTCGTTTATCCTTATATTGGCTGGATTACTTTATTTATTGTATTTCCGATGCTGCTAATCGTATTGTATGCATTTACGAGCGAAGGAAACAGTGTTAATACAATTAATTTCACATTAGATAATTTTGTTAAGTTTTTTAATCCTGATTTTATAAAAGTGTTAGTTAGATCATTTACATTGGCTTTTATTACGACACTTCTATGTGTAATAATCGGCTATCCTGTTGCTTATTCAATATCTAAATTAAAATCATCGATACAACCATTAATGATCATTTTGGTAACGGCACCACAGTGGATAAATATGTTAATAAGAACGTATGCCTGGATTGGAATTTTAAATGATAAAGGACTATTAAATCAATTGTTAATGTTATTTAATATTGCTCCAATTAAAATTATGAATACGAATATTGCCGTTTTAATCGGAATGGTTTATAACTTTTTACCTTTTATGATTTTACCAATTTATACAGTATTAGCGAAAATGGATAACTCGTTAGTTGAAGCTAGTTATGATCTTGGGGCAAATAGAGTTGAAACATTTAAAAAAGTTATATTACCACTATCAATACCTGGGGTATTATCGGGGATTACGATGGTATTTCTTCCTTCAATCTCGACCTTCTTCATACCTAAATTATTAGGTGGGGGAAAGTCATTGTTGATAGGAAACTTAATTGAGGAGAAATTTATTACGAGTGGTGATTGGAACTTTGGGAGTGCAATCTCATTAATTCTTGCAGTACTAGTATTAATTTCAATATATATGACGCGTAAGATAGATAAAGATAAAGATGGAAATCGTTTGGGAGGGATGATGTAATGGTTGGATTAAAGAAAAAAGGTATTGCCGGTAAAATTCTAATTGTATTAACATTACTGTTTTTATACATCCCGATCTTCACGATGATGGCATTTAGTTTTAATGAAAAAAGATCACTGAGTGTTTGGGGAGGATTTTCATTTAAATGGTACACGAAACTGTTTGAAGGGCGCCAGATGATGGAGGCTGTAAGCAATACTTTAGTTGTTGCGATACTAGCAACGATTATTTCAGTTATCATCGGGACAATTACCGCAATTGGATTAAGTAAATCACGCAAGATTATAAAAAATATTGTTCTTAACATTAGTGACTTACCGATGCTAAATCCAGATATAGTTACTGCAATTGGGCTAATGTTACTGTTTACGGCGATGAACTTAACTAAAGGTTTTACGACAGTTTTACTTGCTCACATAATCTTTTGTATACCTTATGTTATTTTAGCGATATTACCTAAGATTAGATCATTGGATAATAACTTAGTTGATGCGGCAATGGATCTTGGGGCAACACCATTTCAAGCATTAGTTAAAGTTATATTACCGCAACTAAAGCCTGCGATTATAGCGGGTGCACTTATTGCCTTTACGATGTCATTTGATGATTATATTATTACATACTTTGTGACGGGTAATGGATTCAAAAATATATCGATATTAGTTGCAACTATGGGCAGAAGAACTAATCCATCAGTTAATGCACTGTCGACAATATTTGTCATAATTATCTTTTTAGGTTTAGTTTTATACAATGTCGCGATGATACTAAGTAAAAAGAAGGGGGTAAAATATGCGAAAGTTGATTAGTTTATTTTTAACTTTATTACTTTTAGTTGGATGTATTGGAAATGGTAATAGTGAAAGAAAAGTACTTCGAGTATTTATGCCTTCAGAATATGTTGATGAGTCGGTTATTTATGAGTTTGAAGATATGTTTAATGTAAAAGTTATTAGAGAAGAGTTTGAATCGAATGAGCAGATGTATACGAAGCTTATGTCGGGTAATGAGTATGATATTTTAATCCCATCAGATTATATGATTGATCGTCTTATACAAGAGGATTACTTACAAAAAATTGATCCATCATTAATCCAAAATATGGAATATGTGAAGGAGGAATTACTAAATCCTGAATATGATCAAAATAATAATTATTCAGTTCCGTATTTCTTTGGAAGTGTAGGAATACTATATAATAAGAATGAGGTATCAAAAAAGGATTTAGAGAGTGAAGGGTGGAATATTCTTCAAAATCCTAAATATAAAGGTGATGTATACTTTTATGATTCAGAACGTGATGCATTTATGATTGCTTTAAAAGCACTAGGTTATTCAATGAATACTAGTAATGAAGATGAAGTCAATCAAGCTTATGATTGGTTAGATGAATTTGCACGTACTATGAGTCCAGTGTACGTACTTGATACAGTCATTGAGGCGATGCTAGATGGAAACAAAAGTATGGCTGTTATGTACTCAGGTGATGCGGCATTCATAATGAGTGAAAATGAAGATATGGATTTTTTCATGCCAAACGAAGGTAGTAATATTTGGGTTGATGCGATGGTAATTACAAAAAATGCGAAAGAAGTTGAGCTTGCGCATGAGTTTATCAATTTTATGTTAGATTATGACATTGCGTATATGAACTCAGAAATGGTTGGCTACTCATCTCCAGTATCAGATGTTTACGCTGATCTTTCATCTGAGGATGGTATCTTTTATAATAATGATGCTTATACACCGCGCTTAGATGGTGATAATGATGAAGTGTTTACTCATAATGATTATTTAAGACGTATGATCTCTGATTTATGGATTAAAGTTAAAGCTAAATAGTTCTATATTAATAGAGCTATTTTTTTATGCATTTCCATTTATTGGAAAGTAACTTGACATTTTGTTGAAAGCGCTTTATAATATATACATATTCCAGTAAAAAATGTGTCGATCATATTATTTGTCTAACTCCTACACATTATCACATTTTTTATACAAAAAGGTCTATATTTAACCGTAGATCAAAATATGAAAAAAACCGTATATTCATAAAAGGATATACGGTTTTTAATTGCCTTTCTTAATCTAATTGAAGTGATTCGATAAACTCTTCCTCACTCATACTCATTAGTTTATTTAAGTTATTTAAAATGTAAGGACGCATTTTATCATTAAAGAAATAGAAGTAGTAAAACCATAGTGGATAACGTTTCATTTCAAGACTCATCTCATCATTGATTATCATCGTATTTTGAATTAAGGGATACGTATGGTAATTAGTTTCGGGATCATCTTGAAAGTCTTTATTATTTAAGTACTCACAAGTTACTAATGTTCCATATTTACGACATGTATTTGGTCGGTACTTATATATGGAGCAACGCCCATTATTTAACATTACGCAAGGTGGAAGGTTATGATAATTATAATACTCACCTTCACTAAAATCTTCTACGACATTTTCAATCATGCCAACACTTGAGAATGGAGTTAATCGTTTAATTTCTTGTCTGACATGTCTGTCGAAATAATCAAAAGTAACCTTAGCCTTATTATAATAAAAATCTAAGTTAGTAGGCAGTTGTAATAGTCCGTAAAGGGTTAGATAAAATTCAGGTAAGCTAACATAAAAATAATCGTGACAGCAATCTGTACAATCTTTTAGGCATGTAACTAAATATTTTTTTTGGCTTAAGAAGCCATCAACATAATTGATATTATGGATCATTGATTCAATTTTATTCATACAATGATTATAGCATAATTAAACTATTAAAAAACGAGTACTTTTAATTTGTACTCGTTAGTATTTAAATAATTATTAGTCTTCCATACCGTATTCGCTTGCTAAGTACTCACTGTACGTAGTTTGGCGGTTTACGATACTGTTATCATCTTTAATTTCAACAATTCTGTTTGCGATTGTATCGATAAATTGTCGATCGTGTGCCACGAATATTAACTCACCTTTATAATCTTTTAAAGAGTTGTTTAAAGATTGAATTGACTCTAAATCTAAGTGGTTCGTTGGATCATCTAATAGAAGTAAGTTTGGTCCTTCTAACATACTTTTAGACATCATACAACGGGCTTTCTCGCCCCCAGATAGGACGTTTACTGATTTTAGTGGTTCTTCTCCACTAAATAACATTCTGCCTAGAAAACCGCGGATATACGCTTGATCTTCAATGTCAGTGTAGTTTGATAACCAATCTAAGATTGATTCACTGCCTTCGAAGTATTCGCGGTTATCACGTGGAATATAAGATTTCTTAACTGTTTGTCCTACAGTTACCGTTCCGCTATCAACTGTAGTTTTACCATCAATAATATCAAGGATAAGTGATGTCTTTAAAGGATCTCCCATTAAGACAATCTTATCACCTTGCATAACATTTAATGAGAAATTTTCAACTGTAGCTTGTTCCGTCTTTTTACTAATATTTTCTAAAAATAATATTGACTTTCCAGCTTCTCGTTCTGGTTTAAACTCAATGAATGGATACTTTCTTTGACTTGGTTTTAAGTCGTCTAATTCAATTTTATCTAAAGTACGCTTTCTTGATGTCGCTTGTTTCGATTTTGAGGCGTTCGCTGAGAATCTTGCGATAAACTCCTCTAACTCTTTAATTTTATCTTCTTTCTTTTTATTAGAGTCACGCATTTGTTGTGAGATTAGTTGGCTTGATTCATACCAGAAATCATAGTTTCCTGGGAAGATTTTTATTTGTCCAAAGTCAACATCGGCAATGTGTGTACATACTTTGTTTAAAAAGTGACGGTCATGACTTACGACGATGACTGTATTTTTATAGTTGATTAAAAACTCTTCAAGCCATGCGATAGCATGAACGTCCAAGTTGTTTGTCGGCTCATCTAACAGTAGTGTATTTGGTTCGCCAAAAAGTGATTGTGCTAATAAGACTTTAACTTTGTCCCCACCACTTAACTCACTCATTTTTAAATCGTGTAAACTTACTGGGACACCTAAGCCATCTAAAAGGGCAGCTGCATCACTTTCAGCGTTCCAGCCATCCATCTCGGCGTATATATCTTCAAGCTCTCCAGCGCGGATTCCATCTTCCTCACTAAAGTCGCTTTTAGCGTATAGTGAGTCTTTTTCCTCCATAATTTTATATAGCTTTTCATTACCCATAATTACAGTATCTAATACTTTGTACTCATCATAAGCGAATTGATCTTGCTTAAGCATATATAATGTTTCATTTTCAGGTACATGTACATGTCCTGCATTTGGTTCTAAATCTTTACTTAACACTCTTAAGAATGTTGATTTACCGGCTCCATTGGCACCGATTAGTCCGTAGCAATTTCCATCTGTGAATTTCAAGTTTACGTTTTCGTATAATACTTGAGATCCAAATTGAACTGCTACATCTCTTACTTCTATCATTTAAAGCACTCCTTTTACTCGTCGAATAATTATACCATATAATAACTTTTTAAAACGGAAAAATAAGAAAATAAATGTTTGAGTAAAAATTGTAAAATTATAGACAATACTATTGTGGGAAAGTAATATGACATAATTGTATTAGACACACTGCATATTTTAAGTTAAAATGATAAGGCGTAATTAAAACAGCCTAGAAGGTGGTATTATGGATAAAATTAAACGTTTTTTCAAAAATCCGATAGTTAATCTATCGTTAATAATAATCCTATCGGCAGGAGCTTTATATTATACGATGCGTGGTGATTTTCAAAGTGTAATGGATGCGGTATGGAATGTTAGTCCGGCCTATTACTTACTATTTGCAACATGGGTATTAACTCACCAATTTATTATGGGAGTTATATTAACTAAAATCACTAGGTCGATAAAACCTAATTATAAGTATTATCAAGGATTTATAAACTCAATTACTACCTCATTCTTTAATGGGGTCAGTCCAGGTGCAACTGGTGGTCAATTTTCACTTTTGTATATAAATAGTAAACAAGGTATTAGTGGTAGTGAGTCAACGAGTATAATGTGGTTTGATTTTATGATTTATCAAGGGTCACTGTCAATAACTGTATTTACTTTACTGCTGCTTGGAAGAAAATACTTCTGGGATCATCATGGAAACTTACTTCCATTCATATTAGCAGGATTTATCGTTTCAGTTGGAATTTTCGTTGGTCTTTGGGCGATTGTTCGATTTACTTGGTTATATAACTTTATTTCAAATGTAATTGTGAAGTTAGGTGTTAAGTTTCGTATAATTAAAGATCCAAAGAAAACTATCGAAAATTTAGATGCTCAAATTAAGATTTTTGAAACTGAGACAGAAAAGTATAAACATAGTAAAAAGTTAACTGGAGTAGTCTTATTTTTAAATATTATTAGAAATCTAATGCACTTTATGTTTCCGTTTGTCGTTATATATATGATCGTCCCTGATGCGACAATTAGTATGTTACTCCCATCAATGACGCTTATGGCATGTATTGATCTTGTCGATGTGTTCTTTATCGTACCAGGTGCGGCAGGTTTAACTGAGTATTTGTTTGATATGGTTTTTGTCGGATTATTCATCTCGCAAGGATTAGATGTGTTCCTTGTTTCAAGTGTTCTTCTAATTTGGAGATTCTTTAGTTACTATTTTATAATGATTGTCGGTGCACTTACTTTTGCGGGATTTAAATTTTACTACTATAATAAATAACAAAAGAAGATGAAAGTCTTCTTTTTCAATACAAAAAAAGACACTTCTTTATTGAGTGTCGATCGAAAGTAATAAAAAAAACCTTCATCTTGAGGTTTTGATTATAATATAAATGGTGGGGTCGGGGGGACTTGAACCCCCACGAGCTTACACTCATTGGATTTTAAGTCCAATGCGTCTACCGATTCCGCCACGACCCCATTTATTTGGAGGTTCCTGTCAGATTTGAACTGACGGTCACAGAGTTGCAGTCTGTTGCCTTACCAACTTGGCTAAGGAACCTTATGGCTGCCTCTCTTGGCGCTTATTCATTATACAATATCTGTTTTTTTAATGCAACCCCAAATTTAAACTTTTTTAAATTTTTATTTAATGACTATTTTTGCTCAGATAATGAAGCTAATTCATACAATTTATTTGTATCACTTACATGACTGAAGTTATCATCAAATGGGGCATTAAAAGTTATCGCTATGTATAACTCGTTATTAATGATACCATAGGTTGCCCAACATTGTCCAGCCTTTTTTGTCGTTCCTGACTTTCCGCCTATAATTTCGTAATTTTCTTCACTATTATCGACTACAAGATTAAGTACTGTAGACTGTAATAGTATTCCATCTGGATGATGGTTAGTACTCGAACTTTGATATGATTTTGTCGATGAAATATCTCTAAAGTCCTTATTAGATAAGGCATATTCCAATAGTTTCGCAGTATCCTCAACAGTAGAGTAGTGATCTTCTGCATCAAGACCAGTAACATTTTTATAATTCGTGTTAGAAAGATTTAATTGTTTTGCTTTTTCATTCATTAATTGTACAAAATCTTCCTCATTTCCACTAATGTTGACTGCAAGTGACATAACTGCCTCACCGCCAGAGTTCAACATTGTCGCATATAAGAGGTCGCGATACGTTGTAGTTTCATTTGCATAAAATCCAGCCATTGAAGAATTGTTATTAACCATTTCCATATAAGCATCATAATCAATTGGTGCAGGCGCATCTAAATCCTCAATCATTTCAAGAGCGACAACTGTACTCATTATTTTAGTTGTCGAGGCTTGAGCGACGCGAACATTTTTATTTTTTTCAAAGATTACTTTATTATCTCCAACTTTTTTTAAATATGCATATTCGCTAACTAAGTCTATATTATATGAAGTGTTAGTCTTAAAAATATTACTGAATGGATTATGTTCAATATATAAGTATGATTTTGGATTATTTATGCTATATATTATATAGCTACAAAATAGTAGAGAAACTATTACTGTTATTTTTATTAAAAAATACAATCGAGATTTAAATTTACTTACTGATTTATTTTTACTCATCATGATCACCTACTATAAATTATACACGAATTATTTAATTATACTTACATATGAGTCATACACTATTAATATTAAATTTATATGATATGATTTAAAAAGGTGATATTAATGAAAAAGATTTCGATAAAAAGATGGTTGATAGTAACGATGATGTTTGGGATATTTGCGAACATAGCACATCCAGTTACTCCACGCTTTATAAAAAGTTTAGGCTTAGGGGATAGTATGTTTGGTTGGGCATTCGCAGGAATGGCTTTTACTAACTTCATATTTTCGCCTTTATGGGCAAAAATATGTGAAAAGTGGGGCTCGGTTAAAGTTTCAATTGTTTGTTTATTCTTTTATGGAGTATCACAATTAATTTTTGGTCTATCTACAACTGAGTTTGGAATTATGTTTGCTCGTATGTTTGGTGGAATGTTTATAGGTGGATTACATGTCGCACAACTTGTATATATAGTCGACTATGCACCAGAAGATCAAAAAGGCCAAGTTATGGTTCAAAATGCGACATATCAAATTGTCTTCGGTACGATTGGATATTTAATTGGTGGATTAATCGGAGACTACTCTGTTTTATACGCATTCTTATTTCAAGTCGTCGGAATTATGTTGACTACATTATATGTAATACTATTTGTTAAAGAAGGAAAACTTCAAAACCGTCAAACTTTGATTACATTTGAAAACATTAATCCTTTTAATGGACTTCGTAGTAAAGAAGTTAAAACTAATAACTTCTTACGTAATATATTAATAGTAAGTGTAATGGCAAGTATGGCAACTACACTATATGATCAAACATTTAACTACTATATGGCAGATTTTTATAACTTTGCACCAAGTGTAAATGGAATCGTTAAAGCCATAACTGGAGTTTTAGCGTTTATCAGTAACTCAACACTTGCGATATATGTAATTAAGAAGACGAACCTATCTAAATCATTAGCTTATTTATTTGGGATTGTCGGCTCTTTAATCTTAGCTTTAATAAGTATTCACGTAGATATTTTGTTTTTAGCAATAAATGTGGTATACTTCACAGTGCATGCGGCATACATACCGTTTATTCAAAAACTGGTTACTGATCATTCAGTAAATCAAAGTGAAGCGGTAGGGACTATGAACTCTTTAAAGTCTTTAGGTATGATCATCGGTGCAGTAGTGGCAGGTCAGACATATGCATTGTCTAAACAGTTACCATTTATACTAGCAAGCATAATTTTCTTCATTAGTGCATTTATTACGATTACAAATCGCAATAAAACTACTTAGAAAAAGATTTGTAAAGAAATTACAAATTGGGCTTGCAATTCAAATTTATATTTGTTATTATAGTATAGCGCCGAAAAGAGGTAGCGAAATGAGCGCCCATAGCTCAACTGGATAGAGTGCTTGACTACGAATCAAGAGGTTGAGGGT
>CAYWKT010000028.1:0-12576 GCA_964458985.1 uncultured Erysipelothrix sp. | reverse complement strand
TGTGATTTAGTAATATTTACTGGTGATTTATTTACTGATAGTTATAATGGTGATGTTCAAAGTTTAATAAGTTTACTTAAGTTGATTAAGTGTGATAATAAGTTTGCGATTTGGGGAAATCATGACTATAAATATTTTGCTTTTAAACATTTCGAGCAAGTGTTAAAGAGTGCGGACTTTATAGTATTACGGAATGAGAGTACGACTGTAAATATAGATGGAAAGCTACTTAATATAGTTGGAAGTGATGACTATATTATGGGAGAAAATGAGTTTGATGTGATTAAAAGTTTAAGTAGTTTAAATGAGTATAAATTACTATTATTACATGAGCCAGATGTTGCGAAAGATTATGTACAATTAGGCTTTAATTTGATTTTAAGCGGTCATAGTCATGGCGGTCAAGTTGTACTTCCTTTTAATATAAAAGGTCGAACGAGACTTGGTAGTGAGTATGTAAGTGGGTTATATACACTGAGTAATAAGACGAACTTATATGTCTCAAGTGGTTTAGGGACAAGTGGTATTAGACTTAGATTTAGGGCTGTTCCATCAATTACAATTATTGAAATTTAAAAGACTGTCGCATTATGCAGACAGTCTTATTTGTTTGAGTATGATATTACTTAAAATAAAGGCGGTTATAATTGAAAGAGTTGCCTGAATGACATTATTGATAATGTCTAAACTTGCGACATACACTCCTAAATCAAGAAAGTATGCTTGAAATATGAAGTAGCCAATAATCATTATTATTTCGGCGGCAATAAATCCTACTAATATATGTACATATTTATTTTTAATATGTACTTTTTTATTTATCGTACTAGAGACAAATGCCATTAACCCTTTAATAATAAGTGTTGCCGGCGCAAATATTGCATATGGAGACATTACTTCCGCAATAAATGATCCAAGTCCACTTGAAAGTGTAGCACTACTTGTAGAGGCGATTAAACTAATCGTTAAGATTACACTATCCGATAAGTTAATGACTCCACCAATTGCGGTTGGAATGTTTATCATTTTCACGCTTATAAATACAATTGCGACAAGAATCGCATTTTGGGTAATTAAGTTTGTTTTATTTCTCATATTTTATCCTTTTCATATACGTAGCGACTAACGACAACCTTACTATTATTTAAGTACTCATTATTTAAGTAGTTTAAATATGTTCCGGGTGTAATTAATCCCTTCATATTAATAACTTCCAAGTTTTTCATTCTTAAAATGTATGATGCAACGTTGACGCAGTTTGTACTTAAAATAAAGAATGTTTTAAATCTACCATACTTAAATTTGTAAGTTTCAGCATGTGTATTTAAGTAAACATTCGCAAGATACGTATCGTATTTATCTTTTAGTTCGCCATTTTTTTCATCACGTTCAGAATCACTTTCATAACGATATGCTCGATCAAGTAATTCTTGAATTCGCGCGTCAATTAATGCTTTTTGTGTATCATTTAGTTTTAGTCCATACTTAATTACTGAAGCTTGTTTGAAGACATTTCCGTGTTTTAAAAACTTATCGCGATCTGCGATGATTAAAACTCCATCTCCATATCCTCCACCTAATTTTTGCGTATGATGATCAAAACATCCGTAAGAATATGTTTTACCTTTGTATGAGAAATCCATATGTCCAAATTGGCCCATACCACCTTCACGTAAATATATAAATACTTCTAAGTCACTCGGTTTATCTTCTGTTTCAACATCAGTAATTTCTGTAATTCGCTCAAGCGTATTTCCTGGAAGAAATGCTCCGATAAATACTGGAACTGGCATTGAAAACTGGGCATCACTTGCAAGAAACAGTCTAGTAAATCCTTGCATAATGAAGCTTGATCCATAAAATATAAAATAAGTACCGATGTAGTATGAAAAATAATTAATGTTTGCGAGCGGTTTATTTAAAAGTGCTAAGGCAAATATTAGTGAAACTATTGCATCGATTAATACGAAGTACTTATATTTAAGTTTATCAGTGAAATAAACGTATGCTCTAACAAATCTTGTCAGAGAAATTAATAATAAATAGACTCCGACAACAATTGGAAATAGCGCAACATAATAATTACTGTAAAGATTTATTAAAATAAGTGCTCCGATTGATATTATGACATCAATCGACATTGATATTCTAACTTTTCTATTTTCACTATCAATTTCAACGATATGGACGACTGTATATAACACTAACAACAGTATCGTAATTGAGATAATTTTACTCCAAACATAATTATAATTTACGAAAAACATTATTCCTAAGATTAAGGTTAATATTCCTGAGAAGAGTTGTGTATAAGCTTTGATTCCCTTATTTAAGCTAAAATTCATAAATAACCCCCTAACTTCTCCTTAATAATTATAACATGAATAAAATTTATCATTCTTTCTAATATCAACTAAGCAATGTAAAAGAATGAAACTCTATGTAAGCGTATGTTTATTTTCATATATAGTGTATACTAATTAAAGGTGATCGTATGAATATTAAAACATTATTAAATGTGAACAAGAAGTCTTTTTCTATATATTTAATGGGGGCATTTTTAACGAGTGCGAACAACTTATTCGCAACATTAGCATTAAGTGTTTCATTTAAAATATTAGAAGCACAATCTCAAAGTGAGTTAATAAAGATAATTAGTTTAGTTGCCTTTTTAGGTTTTTTACCAATTGTTCTACAAATTTGCTCGCGGTACATGCGAATAGGGTTCATGAAAGATATTTTAGTTGAAGTTAGAATTATGTCATTTCAAAAATTGATGGCGATGCGTGTAAGTGACTTTTCATCAAAATCTATATCTGAATATCAATCTAACTTAGTTTCTGATATTAATCTTTTTGAACAAGAGTTTTTCTTGTCACTATTAAACATAATATTTAGTGGTGCAAGTTACATCATTTACTTAGTAGTATTATTATTTATTTCAAAAGAAATATTTTTAATCGTCTTACTGAGTTCAGTATTAGTTTATATCGTTTCATTAATGTTTAGAAAACCAATATTAAACAGTAAGGAAAAGCTTTTGAATGAAAATACGATCTATCAAAAATCAATTGCGAATATGTTAGTTGGACTCGACACTATAAAGTTATATGGTGCTAGTAAAAGATTTTTAAATGTATTTAAAAGGGATGTCGCTAAGTATGAGAAGACTGCCTCAAATGATTACGCGGTTAATAACTATTTAGCGAATGTTTCATATTTCATTTCATTTTTACTCCAATGTGTTGCCTATGTTTATGCGGCTTACTTGTTCTCAACGAATCGACTATCGATATCAATGCTAGTCATTGTCCTTAACTTATCAGGTAGTACTTCATGGGCAATTGTTCAGTTAATGAATATGATAAATCGATTCAAAAGTTCAATTTTAATTTATGACAATCTTGTAAAGTTTAATGTTGAAGAGTATGAAAGTTTAGATTTTAGTTTGAATGATGAGATTAATGTTTCGAATTTATCTTACAGTTATGGTGATGATAAAGTGTTAGAAAATGTAAATCTAAAGATTCGTTTAAATGATAAAGTTTTACTATATGGTGAAAGTGGAAGTGGTAAGACAACGCTCGTTAATTCACTACTTAAAGCACTTGTGGACTATGAAGGGGAAATAGTGTTTGATAATCAAGAGGTAAGTGAAATTAAGTACTTAAGTTTACTTGATCATGTCGGTTATGTCCGTCAAGAGCATTTTCTTTTTGATGAATCAATTAAAAATAATGTAATTTTAGACAAAGAATTTAACGAAGAGCGATTTTATGATGTTTTATCTAAAGTTAATCTTTTAGATTTTGTAAAAAGTTTAGATAATAAGGAAGATTTTGAATTGGTGAGTAATGGTTCTAATATTTCTGGTGGTCAACGTCAAAGAATTAATATAGCGCGTGAGCTTTATCAAGATAAGCCGATTATAATTTTAGATGAGCCAAGTAGTAGTTTAGATGATTATAATGCGAGTATTATTTACGAAAGTATTTTAAGTTTAGATAAGACGATAATTATTATTTCACATCGACATTTACAGTTTTTAGTTAATAATGTTGATGTAGCTTTAGACTTAAGTAAGGGGGTATACTGATGAATCAATATAAATATGGTAGTAAGTTATACTTGTTTCTTGTGAGTGTACTAGCTTTCGTCAATACGGCAATCACAGCCTACAGTGTCTATTTAATTAGTAAAATTACAGATGCGGCGCTAGTTTCAAACTTTGATCAGACAGTTGTGCTCGTAAAAAGTTTAATCATAGTTGCGTTTGCCTCATTTATCGCAAAGCTGTTATTAACATTTTATGAAGTAAAATATTTAGATAAGAGTATGAGTAATTTACGTTATTACTACATAAAACGGCTCTTTTCACTTAATGTATCAAATTTTGATTTTATTAATGAAGAAGTGTATCTTTCTAACTTAACGAATGATATGAGTCGAATCAGGGATAAGCGTTATATGATGATTGTTCAGTTTACTTATATGGCATTTTCGATAATTACTTCATTAATTCTTCTATATTCAGTTAGTGAATCGCTACTTGCGTTTGGAATAATCATGTTTCTGTTTTCGATGTATACGTCTAAAAAAACTAGTGCTCCATTAAAAGAGCAAGAAGAAATTAAATCTTATTCATTAAGCAAGTATACAAACTACATTCAAGAATCTCTATTAGGGTTTTTTATTATAAAGCAAAATCAGTTAGAAGCTAATCAAATCGAAAAGTTTACAGCTCATGCGAAAAGGCTAGCTTTTGATAATTTTATTTTAGATCGTAAAGAAACCCATATTACTGCCTTAAACAACTTTGTCCAAACGACAATAATGTTAGTAATTATTATCGTTGGTTTAATCGTTTCTAAAGTTTCAGGAACATCCGCAGGATCGATTATTTTAGTTGGTAGTGCTTTTATGAACTCGATGTATCCAATGCAACAAATTGTTCCGCTAATTATTAGTATCAATGGAACTAGTGCTTTGTTTGCACAGTTTGATGAACTATTATATTTTGAAAATGATCCTGCGACAATTGAAGTTGATTCAATTGAAAATATTTACTTTGATAACACATCACTTGGCTATGGTGATAGTGTCGTCCTTAAAAATGTGGATATTAAAGTTAATGCATTTGAGAAAGTATTAATTGTCGGTGAGAGTGGATCCGGTAAGAGTACACTTTTAAAAAGTATTCAAAGACAGCTATCTCCAATAGAAAATGATATTTATGTAAATGGAGAAAGAATAAGTAATATTACTTCTAAATCATATTACAAAAGGTTTTCGATAATTGATCAAGTCGGATTTATCTTCAATGCTTCTTTAAAAGATAATATTACTTTATATCAAAACTCTGATGAGAAAATAGTGAGTGAAATTTTAAGCGTTGTTGATTTGAATAATATTAATTTAGACTATGAACTTGAAAATAATGGCTCAAATATTTCGGGCGGACAAAGAGCGAGAGTCTTATTAGCCCGAGCTTTATATTTAAATAGTGAAGTGATTATTGGGGATGAACTGTTTGCAACACTTAGTCGCGATGTAGGTTCAACTATTGAGAAGTTAATGTTGAACTTAGATAAAACGATAATTAACGTTAGTCATATTATTTATGAAGAAAACTTTGATTTATATGATAAAGTGTTTCTAGTGAAAGATCAAAAAGTCGTTAAACTTTCTACTTTTGATGAATTAAAGGACAATAATATTATTATGTTTTAATAAAAAAGATGAGTACTTAAGTCTATACTTAAATATCTCATCTTTTTCTTATTTACCTTTAACTCTAATTCTTAAGACAATTGGAACGGTAATTAATACCGCAAACAATGTTTCGAAAAATGCGATTGAGCTGACAATTGCGATAATCGCAGGAATTGCATCCATTCCCATTGCTGCCTCAAATGTTGGTCTAACAAATAAATAAATTGCTAAGAAGACAAAAAATGTGTTCGTTAAGTTTCCGACAATTACAGCGGCACTAGTTTTAATATACTTATTTAATTTCCCTAATAATATGTAAGTGTAATGCGTCGTAATTGGAATCATTAATCTTGGTAGTACTGAAATTAATGGATTCATAAATAATGGATCAAGTACTCCTTGTGGTGCATAAAATGCGCGAGCCATTGATGTCAGTCCAAAAACTAATGCAATTACTAATCCTTCCTTTAATCCAAACATTAGTGTTGCGATTAATATTGGTAGATGGGCAATTGTAACTGAAATTGGTCCAAATGGGATTGTTCCAAATGGTGTATTTATTAATATAAATGTAACGGCAGTTAAAAGTCCCAAAACCGCTACATTGTAGCTTTTTTGCTTATTCTTATTCATAATATCACTCCTACGTGTTTCAAGCACCTCTATTATACTATGAATTTGATAATTGTTCACAAATTTCGATTTAAAAATGTATATACTTTGAAAGCGCAAGACAAATTTGATACTATGGTTATAGAAAGATTGGGAGGAATAGAAATGACTTACAAATTAGTAGATTTACCTTACGCATATGATGCATTAGAACCACACATTGATGAAGAAACAATGGTATTACACCATAGTAAACATCACAATACTTACATTACAAACTTAAACGTCGCATTAGACAAACATCCTGAATTAAAAGAAGTAGAATTAACGGCTTTACTAGCTGACTTAGATGCAGTACCTGAAGATATTAGAACTGCAGTAAGAAACCACGGTGGAGGACACTTAAACCACGAATTCTTCTGGAATATTATGAGTCCAAACGGTGGCGTAGTACCTGATGGAGCATTCAAAGATGCTTTAGTTGAAACTTTCGGAAGTTTCGATGAGTTTAAAGCACAATTCATCGCTGCCGCAGGATCAGTATTTGGATCAGGATGGGCTTGGTTAGTTTTAGATGCAGACAACAATTTAGAAATTGTCGCAACTGCGAACCAAGATACTCCAGTATCTAACGGTAAAACATTATTATTTGGTGTAGACGTTTGGGAACATGCTTACTATAAAAAATATAGTAACGTAAGACCAGACTACTTAGCAGCATTCTTCGAAGTTGCGAACTGGGACGAAGTTGCAAGACTATACGATGTGGCAGTAGCTTAATTATAAATTTATAGTTATTTAGAGGGACTTCAATATGAGTCCCTTTTTAAATTGATTAAACTAAAGACTACATATTTGATTATGATAATAATTATTATGGTACTATGTACTTATTGATATTAGGAGGTTCTATGAATAAAATTAAATTAGTAATGAGTGATTTAGATAATACAATTGTTTCAAATGGATTACATGTTTCAAATATTGATAAAAATACAATCGATCAATTAATCGAGCAAAATATATTATTTGTACCGACAACGGGTCGTTCAGTAAAAAGTATTCCAGAATATTTCCATGATCATCCAAATATAGAATACTTTGTAAGTTCTAATGGGGCAATGATTACTAACGTAAAAACTAATGAAGTCATTTTTGAGAAAACACTCGATAAAGATGTAGTATATGAAATTGTTAAAAAGGTAAATGATCATGCATATCGATTAATGATCGTCGTTAAAGGCGATGTTGTAATGGATAAGCGTTTATTTGATCATCCAGATTTTAAAAATAATGAGTTCTATCAGAAAATAATGCTTAAGACTACACTTGTCGATGATATATTAGAGTACTTAAAAACGACTGATGACTTAATTAAGAAAGTTGATATTGGATTTGAAGATTTAGATCGAAGAAATGATTTATATGCAAGTTTTAAAGAAATAGATGGTATTAGCGTTGTCTCAAGTCATGAGAGTAATATTGAAATAACGCATAAAGATGCAAGTAAAGGGAATGCGCTTCTATTCTTACAAGATTACTTAAAATTAGATAATAGCGAGATATTTGCGATTGGTGATAATGATAACGATATTTCAATGTTAGAAGCTGCAGGGATTGGAGTGGCAATGGGTAATGCTTCAGAGCATGTAAAAAGCCATGGCGATCAAGTAACTAAGACTATTGATGACAATGGCTTTACGTTTGCGATATTAAATTATCTTAAGTAATTACATGAAGAAGACAATTGCGATGTAATGAGATATTGACGCAAGATTTATGAATACATGCCATACGACGTGTGCGTATGGTTTTTTTCTTGTGTAAAAGTATGCTCCGACAGAGTATAGTACACCACCTAAAGCGATAAGAAAAATAAACATAAAACTTGAGTTTCGAATGATGATAGGCATAAAAATAATCGCGACCCAGCCCATAATTAAGTAAACAGACAGAGTAAGTTTCGGATATTCCTTTTTGGCGACCGCCTTATAAAATATTCCAAATATAACACAACCCCACTGGATGATTAATATAATGATTGCGGCCCATCCACCAATTAAGTTAATTGCGATTGGTGTGTAGCTACCGGCAATCGCAAAGAAAATAAATATGTGATCAAGTATTCTGAAAATATATTTTTGAGTACTATCGAAATGCATCGAATGGTATAAGGTAGAGACTAAAAACATTAGAAAGATACAGATTGTAAAGACACTAACTGAAAGTCCTAATATCCATCCACCTTTTATAAAACTATATATAGCCGTCACAGGGATTAAGATTAATGCGATTAAAGCCATCGAACCGTGGGTGATTGCATTCCATAGTTCTTCTTTAAATGATAGTCTTACCATGTTTTTAATTGAGTTTTTCGTATTGTTCATTATATTCTCCTTTACAATATGATAATTATATCATAGAAAAAGCACAATTGTATGTATTTGAAGTGAAAATGAAACTATTTACAAAGATAATGAAAACATGATTATTAACGATAAAAAGTGGTATAATATTATTATTAGTTGATATTGAATTGAAAATTAATTAATATTATATATACTAATATGTATATACGATGATTAAAGTTAAACTGAATAAATTTGATGAACATTATACGTTGCACAAATATTGACTTTAATCTAACTAATTTATATACTATTAAAAAATGGAGGAGTTTAAATGAGTGATGAGGGTTCCGGTACTATACCGAGGAGTAATTTAATTTTGAGTGGTGACATCTTATGTTAACGCAATTAGTTTTAGTTTTTATTTTAATTTTATTTAACGCATTTTTTGCGGGGAGTGAGATGGCATTTATTTCACTTAATATAAATAAGTTAAAAGCACAGGATGATAAGAAATCACGTAAAATTGTCGAGCTAGCGTCAAATTCAACTAATCTATTATCTTCAATACAAGTAGGAGTAACACTTTCTGGATTCTTAGCATCAGCTGTAGCGTCAGAAGCTTTTAGTCAATACTTAGTTATGTTTTTAATTGATGGATTAGGTCTCAATGTAAGTAAAAGTTTACTATCTGCGATTGTCATGTTTACAATTACTGCAGTTTTATCTTACTTAACAATTTTATTTGGAGAGTTAGTTCCGAAGAAAATAGCTATGGCTCACCCTGATAAGTTCGCATCGATTGTAATTTATCCAATATCGTTTTTCTCAAAAGTATTTACACCGATTGTAAAGTTTTTATCATTTTCAACTCGAAATGTCTTAAAGTTATTTGGAATTAATGCCGATGATTTAGACGACATTGCGACTGAAGAAGAAATTAAATTAATGGTTTCAGTTTCATCTGAAGGTGGTCACATTGATGAAGTTGAACGTGAGATGATTGACAATATATTTGCGTTTGATGATTTAATGGTTTCTGATATAATGACACATCGAACAGAAATTTCCGCAATTTCTGCCGACTGGACATTAGATGAAATTATGGATTATGTTAAGAAGGAACGTTATACAAGATATCCAGTTTACAAGGATAGTATTGATAATATTATTGGGACAATTCATTTGCGTGATCTACTAAATTATTTTGATGCGGATGGTGAATTTAGCTTAGAGGAAGTTATTCGTAAGCCATACTACATTCCAACGTCAAAAATGAGCGATGAGTTATTAACTGAGTTTAAATTAAATCGTACCCACTTAGCGGTTGTCATTGATGAGTACGGTGGTACAGGTGGAATTATTACGATGGAAGACTTAATCGAGGAGATTATGGGTGATATTTCAGATGAGTATGATATTGATGAAACTGATGGTATCGTTAAGATTAGTGAAGAAATGTGGATTGTCGATGGAGATACTGAACTTGTCGACTTAGAAGATGAGTTAGATACTGATTTATATTCAGATAAGTTTGATACAGTCAGTGGATTTATTATTAGTGAATTGGGCCGTCTACCACAAGATTCAGACATTAATTCTATGGCAGAAGCAATTGAACATGATCAATATCGATTTATTATTACTAAAGCTGACGAGAAAGTCGTTTTAAAAGTTAAAATTATTAAAATAAAGAAAAAAGAAGTTGAGGAGGAAGAGTAATGATAAAAAATCATATTAAACTGAATAGTTTTTTATCTGATTTAAATATCGTTACATCCAACTCAAAGTTAATAATGTAAATTAAGTGCATAATTATGCACTTTTTCATTGGAATTGGGAGATATAATGGAAAAAATTAAAATATTGATGCTATCAATGTCAGATATTATTAAAGGACAAGGTGTATCGAGTGCGTTTCATGAACAAGTAAACTTAGTGAGTAATTCAGATAAGTTAGAAATTAAGATCAATGAGAAATTTAAAGATGCGGATATTATTCATCATCACACAATTGATCCAAAAAGTTATTTTAAGATGAACAGTAAGAAATACTCACATGTTGTTTATGTTCATACTTTAGCGGAAAAATTAGAAGGTTCAATCAAACTAAATAAGTTTGTCTATAAAATATTTCAAAAGTATACACATCGATTTTATCGAAAAGCTGATTATTTAGTTATTGTAAATCCAAATACTAAAGAAATGCTTATGTCATATGGAATTAGTGAAGATATTATTCATTATATTCCTAATTATGTGGATAATGAAGTATTCTATAAGAGTAGTGAAGAAAACCGAATTAAGTATAAAGAGAAATATGGCTTAAGTAATGATCGGTTTACAGTATTATCAGTTGGACAAGTACTTTTAGGCAAAGGAGTACGTGATTTTATTCAATCGGCAAAAGATAATCCAGAGATTGATTATGTGTGGGCCGGTGGTTTCTCATTTGGGCCACTGACTGACGGGTATGCAGAGTTAAAAGAATATGTAGAAAATCCACCACATAATGTTAAGTTTTTAGGAATTATCAACCGTGATAAAATTAATGAAGTTTATAATGCCGCAGATATTTTATTTATGCCATCATTAAATGAAATGTTTCCAATGACAATCCTTGAAGCGATTAATACTTCAAAACCATTAGTTATTAGAAATTTAGATTTATATGAAGATATTTTATTTGATAAATATCGTAAATGTAATGGAATTAAAGACTTTAATGATGAAATAAGAAAATTAGCTAATGATAATGATTATTTTGAAAATTCTGTAGAAGACTCAGAATATTTAAGTAACTATTATCGAAAAGACTATGTACTCAAACTATGGGAAAACTTATATAGTCTTGTAATGGATGATAGAAAGAGGAAATAATGAAAAAAATTAATCCGTTTATAGATAACATGACAAATGTTACAACGACGAGCAATGATCTTCAAATTGCCGTTTTAATTGATGCTGATAACGTACCATATAAAAGTATCAAAGGTATTTTAGAAGAGGTAACTAGATATGGAACACCGACAATCAAAAGAATTTATGGTGATTGGACTAATCAAAAGTTAAATGGTTGGAAACCGTTATTACTTGAAAACGCAATCTCACCGATTCAACAGTATGGTTATACAATCGGAAAAAACGCAACTGACTCTGCATTAATCATTGATGCAATGGACATGTTATACACAAAACACATTGATGGATATTGCTTAGTTTCAAGTGATAGTGACTTTACACGTTTAGCGACAAGATTAAGAGAAGCGGGAAAATGGGTTTTAGGAATTGGAGAAAAGAAAACTCCAAGTCCATTTATCGTTGCATGTGACAAGTTTGTCTATATCGAAGTTATCGATGAAAATGCGAAAAATGAATTACACGGTGGAAAAGATCGTGATGATTTAATCCGATTAATTTCAGCGTCAATCTACGATAGTGCTGATGAAAGTGGTTATGCGTTTTTAGCTGACGTTGGAAACTCAATTATGCGTAAGCAACCAGACTTTGATCCGCGTAACTATGGCTACTACAAACTAACACCTTTATTAAAGGATTTAGAAGAGTTTGAAGTTGATGAACGTAAGATTGATGATTCAATTAAACATGTTTACATTAGAAACCGTCGTAAACGTAAATAGTTAGTTGATAAAAAGGGTTTATTATTATATAATTACAAAGAAATATTAAGAGAAATCGATGAAAAGACATAGTAAGTAATTAATCTTATTTAGCGAGTGACTGGTTGGTGAAAAGTCATTAAGATTAATACTGAATTCACCTTTGAGAGAAGTTAATCACTTCCGTAACTACTGCGTTAAAGTAAAGTGAAGACATTTAATTATGTAAAAACAGGATGGTACCGCGATTGTCGCTTCTGGCTTTGCGGTTTTTTTATTGAAAG
>CAYWKT010000027.1:8476-12726 GCA_964458985.1 uncultured Erysipelothrix sp. | reverse complement strand
GATATAAGGAAACTAGAAGACGTCATCCACTTATGGATAGTGATAAAAATTTAGAATTTGCGATTGAAATGGAACGCTTCTTACTTGAAGATATTCGTGGTGTCGCAGATTACTTACTTGATACGAGTGATATGCTTATTATGGATTTACGTGAACATTTATTTTCTCTATTTGGAGAAAGTATGAACACTGATTTAATAATTAACTTCGTTTCATTTGGCTTTAAATATGGACTATTAGCTGATGCGGATTTAGTCTTTGATTTAAGGGCATTAAAAAATCCTTACTACATTAGTGACTTAAGAGCTAAAACTGGAAATGATCAAGAAGTGTTTGATTACGTATTGGCGAACTCAGATGCGCAAACATTATATAAACATATATATGATTACTTAGAATTTTCTGTACCATTATATATTCGTGAAGGTAAGTCACAACTTGTCGTCGGACTTGCATGTACTGGTGGTCAACATCGTTCAGTTACTTTCGCAAATAAATTATATGATGACTTCAACTTAGATGGTGTGCGAAAATTAAAAAATCATCGTGATATTAAAAAATAAAATTAAAAAGAGCTAGCAATAAATTTCGCTAGCTCTTTTATTTACACTATTTGGACTTTGCTTTCAGCAATTTGCTTGTTTATACTCTTAATTTCATTTAATAACATAATTACGGCCAACGTTACGGCAATGAAGTCTGCGATTGGTGCGGCATATAAAACTCCGACAACTCCGACATACTTAGGTAATATTACGATTAATGGAAGTAGGAAGATAATTTGTCTTGTCAGTGATAAGAAGATTCCTCTCGTTGACTTTCCAATTGAGGTAAAGAAGTTTGAGGTAATCATTTGTAGTCCGTTTACCATTGTAAAGAGTAAGAATACTCTAAAGTATAAGACTCCAAATTCATAATATAACTCATCCCCTTTTCCGAAGATTGAAATGATTTGACGTGGGAATAGTTGGAAGATGACAAATCCGACAAGTCCAACGACGAGTATCATTTTGACGGCGGTAAATAAAGCCTTCTTAACTCGCTCAAAATTCTCTGCCCCATAGTTGTATCCGACAATTGGTTGAATCCCTTGGGCGATACCAATTAAGAATCCAAAGAATAACATGTTTACCTTACTTCCGACTCCAATTACAGCAAGTGGAATATCGGCTCCATATATTGATTGCGCACCGTAGAACGCTAATGTATTGTTTGAAACTGTTTGAACTAAGGCAATTGACATTTGGTTAATAGCAGCGGCACTTCCTAAAGCACAAGTAGTAACAAAGATGTTCCATTTTGGTTTAAAATCTGATTTTTCTAAACTAATCATTTTAAAATCTCTAAAATAATTTAGAACTATTAATGCGGATACAGTTTGACCAATTAATGTTGCCCAAGCTCCTCCTGCAATTCCCATATCGAATGTGAATATGAAGATTGGATTTAAGATAGTATTTAAGATTGCTCCGGCAAGTGTTGTCACCATTGCATACTTTGGCGAGCCATCAGCTCTAATATACTGAGATCCTCCAGTAATAATTACTAATAATGGAAATCCTAGAGAAGTAATTTTTGTATAAGTTAGAGCATACGGTAATACTTGATCAGTAGCTCCAAATAAAATTAGTAGTGGTTCTAAAAATAATTGTGTAACTATTAATAAGATGAATCCAATAATAATTAAGTAGACAATTCCATTTCCTACGTAGTTTTTTGCTTCTTTATAGTTTTTACGTCCCATTTCCAAGTTAAACTTTGAGGCACTACCAACTCCAATCATTAGTGATAATCCAGTTAGAATTACAACTAATGGAAAGGCAACGTTAGTTGCGGCATTACCCAATATCCCCTCATATTGGCCAATAAATATTTGATCGGCGATGTTGTAGAGTGAACTTACTAAGTTACTGATAATTGCCGGAATCGCAAACGTCATAATTAGTTTAGTTATATCTCCACTCGCTAGTTGTCTTTCTCTTTGTGTAAACGAATCATTCATAATATACCTCCTGACACATAACTCTTATAATATAGCGTTTACAGTGAAAAGTCTACACACTTGTATACATTGTTGAAGTATATAAAAATTATAATAATATTTATGTACAACTAAGTTTTTACACTTAGTCTCTTTCGTTTACATTTATTTTACACTATATACACTTATCTCTTTACAAAGCGTTGTTATTATATTCGTACATAAGAAGGAGATTAGAGAAATGAAAAAAATTATAAGTGTAGCAATAGCGTTATTAATATTAATAGGTTGTGGAGGAAGTGGCGATAGTGAAATCAGTGTTGTCTCAAGAGAAGATGGTTCTGGTACAAGAGGAGCTTTCATTGAACTATTAGGTATTCAAGAAAAAGGTAGTGACGGAAGTAAAAAAGACTTAACGACACAAGAAGCAATTATTGCGAACAAAACAGATGTTATGATGAGCAACATTGCAAGTGATCCACAGGCAGTTGGTTATTTATCATTAGGTTCATTAAATGATACAGTCAAAGGTTTAGATATCGATGGTGTAACTCCATCAATTGAGAACATTCAAAATGGTACATACAAAGTAGCTCGTCCATTTAACGTTGTCTTAGGAAAGGCAACTGATGAGGCAAGTGATGACTTTATTAAATATATTCTTTCTAAAGAAGGACAAGCAGTAGTTTCAAATGCAGGATACATTCCAACTGAAACTGATTATAGTTATGAAAATACAAATGTGAGTGGAAAGATTGTAATTTCAGGATCATCAAGTGTTAGTCCAGTAATGGAGAAATTAGTAGAAGCATACAACGTATTAAACAGTAGTATTACAATTGAAATTCAAACGAATGATTCGACAGCTGGTGTTCAAGCGGCAATCGATGGTACGGCAAATATTGGAATGGCAAGTCGTGAATTAAAAGATGATGAACTAGCGCAAGTTGAAGGAGTTGTCATTGGACTTGATGGAATTGTCGTTATCGTAAATAAAGAAAATAGTGTATTAAATTTATCTAGTGATCAAGTTAAATCAATATACACTGGTGAAATTACTAAGTGGAGTGAAGTAGTTGGTGAGTAAGCTATTCAATAAAGCTTTATCTAGTAAAACTATGCAAGCAGTGATGAAGAATGTATTCATCATTGCTGCATGTTTTTCTATATTCGCAATTGTTTTAATTTGTGGATTTCTTTTAGTTAATGGACTTCCAGCTATAAAAGAGATTGGCTTTTTTAATTTTTTATTAGGTAAGGAATGGCTACCTGGAAATACCCCACCATCATATGGTATTTTCCCGATGATCTTAGGTAGTTTATACGTTACTGCTTATGCAATTTTGATTGCAGCTCCGATTGGAATTGGTGCGGCAATTTTTCTAACTTTTAGTACTCCAACTAAGTACAAAGGAATAATTAAATCTTTAATCGAGTTAATGGCTGGAATTCCATCAGTTGTCTATGGATTCTTTGGGATGGTTGTCATCGTTCCATTAGTTCGAAACTTTGGGGGAAATGGAAATAGTATTATAAGTGCCGCATTACTTCTTGCTTTAATGATAATGCCGACAATTATTTCAATGAGTCATAATGCGCTTAAGGCAGTGTCTGAAGATTTATATAATAATGCGATTGCTTTAGGCGCAAGTAAAGAAAGAAGTATTTATGGAGTTATGGTGCCAGCCGCAAAATCAGGAATTATGGCCTCACTAATTTTAGGTATTGGACGTGCAATTGGTGAGACGATGGCTGTCATAATGGTGATTGGTAATCAAGCTGTTATTCGTCTACCGTTTGATATTTTCAAAGGGGTAAGAACACTAACTGGAAATATCGTCTTGGAGATGGGCTATGCCGCCGGACTGCACCGTGAAGCATTAATTGCGACCGGTCTAGTTTTATTCGTATTTATATTATTAATTAATGTTTTATTTTCGATAATTAAAAAGGAGCGAGTGTAATATGAAAGATTTTATTTTTAAATGGTATACAAAAATTTCAATTGCATTAGTTATTGGAAGTAGTTTATTTGTCATTGGCTACATACTAGCTAAAGGTATACCATACTTAACGCCATCACTTTTCTCACTAACATATACGAGTGAGAACGTTTCCTTAATGCCAGCATTAATAACGACATTTTACATCGTTATTATATCGTTAGCGATATCACTTCCAATTGGGATAATGACGGCAATCTATTTAGTCGAATACGCGAAAAATGGAAGTAAAGTTGCCCATCTTATGAAAGTTTCGACTGAAGTAC
>CAYWKT010000027.1:0-8376 GCA_964458985.1 uncultured Erysipelothrix sp. | reverse complement strand
TACGCGAAAAATGGAAGTAAAGTTGCCCATCTTATGAAAGTTTCGACTGAAGTACTATCAGGTATTCCTTCAATAATTTATGGTTTATTTGGGTTTCTATTTTTTGTAAGTACTCTTGGCTTATCCTATTCAGTTTTATCTGGAAGTTTAACGATGTCAATAATGATCTTACCGTTTATAATTCGTACTACGCAGGAAGCATTAATTGATGTGCCAAATAGTTATCGTGAGGCGGCATTAGGTCTTGGCTCAAGTAAGTTGTATATGATATTTAAAGTTGTCCTTCCAAGTGCAATTGGTGGAATCTTATCAGGAGTTATTTTATCGATTGGAAGAATTGTCGGTGAGAGTGCGGCTTTAATTTACACGTTAGGTAGTGTTGCGAAAATACCAGAAAACATTTTATCTTCTGGGCGAACACTCGCCATTCACATGTGGGCTTTATCGAGTGAAGGATTTCATACGAATGAAGCTTATGCGACTGCGGTCGTATTATTAGTCGTAGTCTTATTGATGAATGGCTTATCAATGTTAGTTAGTAGAAAATTAATGAAAGGAAGTAACTATGAAACTTCAAATTAAAGATTTAGATTTATGGTATGGCGATTTTCAAGCCTTACATAGTATTAATATGGATATCTCTCCAAATGAGATTACTGCATTTATTGGACCTAGTGGTTGTGGGAAAACAACACTTTTAAAATCAATTAATCGAATGAATGATTTAATTGAGACATGCCGTATTGAAGGTTTAATTTCACTAGATACAGAAAGTATATATGAAGTTAAAAGTTTAGAGTTGTTTAGAAAAAGAGTTGGAATGGTTTTTCAAAAGCCTAATCCATTTCCAATGAGTATTTATGAAAATGTCGCATTTGGCCCTAGAGCTCACGGAATTAGTAAAAAAGAAGAGCTAGATGTCATTGTAGAAAAGGCACTAGTTGATGCAGCAATATGGGATGAAGTAAAAGATCGTTTACATAAAAGTGCACTATCTCTATCAGGGGGTCAGCAACAACGTGTTTGTATTGCCCGTACATTAGCGATTAATCCTGAAGTTATTTTAATGGATGAGCCTACAAGTGCCCTTGATCCAATTAGTACGGCAAAGATTGAACAGTTAATTATGGAGTTAAAGAAAGATTATACGGTCGTCATCGTTACTCACAACATGCAACAAGCAGCCCGTATTTCAGATAAAACAGCGTTCTTCTTAAATGGAGAGTTAATTGAAATGGGAGATAGTGAACAAATATTTACTAATCCTAAGAGTCAGAAAACAGAAGATTATATTACAGGGAGATTTGGATAATGAGAACAGTCTTAGATATACAATTAGCACAATTGAAAAATCAGATAGCCGAGATGTCAACTTTATGTGAAGAGGCACTGACAAAGGCAATGCGTGCCCTTAGCGAAGGTGATGTGGAGTTAGCACGTGAAATTATTGAGTATGATAGTCATATAAATAATATGGAAAAGGAAATTCAATCTTTATGTTACTCACTACTTGTCCGCCAACATCCAGTCGCAAGTGATTTTAGATTTTTAAGTGCGAGTTTAAAAATAGTTACTGACTTAGAGCGGATCGGAGATTATGCGACAGATATTAGTGAAATTGTCATTGAATATCCAGAACATACGACATTCTTATTTGAAAAGGATTTAATTAAGATGGCAAAACACGTCATCGTCATGTTAAGAGATAGTATCGATTCTCTTCTAACGATGGACATTGAACTGGCAAACTCAGTTATTGAATACGATGATTTCGTTGATAATGGCTTATTTGAATTGAAGAGAAAAATAGTAGATGATATGATTAGTGTAGAAAATCAAAAAGAGTCAATGTTAGACACATTTATGATCGCAAAGTATTTTGAAAGATGTGGTGATCGTTGTGTTAATATCGTTAAATCAGTAATATTCTTCCAAACCGGAGAATAAAAGGAGGCCTATGGCAAATATAGTTATCATAGAAGATGATGAGGATATCAGAGAGTTAGTTTTATATACACTCGCATCTAATCAATTTAATGGATTAGGTTTTGAAAGTGGAAAAGATTTCTTTGATGAAAATCTTTCTAAGGATGAAGTAGATTTAATTTTACTCGATGTTATGTTGCCAGGCGAAGATGGACTACAAATATTGGATAAGGTAAGAAATGACTCTCGATATGAGGATGTAGCGATCATTATGTTGACGGCAAAAGGTAGTGAAATGGATAAAGTTAAAGCTCTTGATTTAGGTGCCGATGATTATATCGTTAAGCCATTTGGGATATTAGAGTTAATCTCAAGAATTCAAGCTCGTCTTCGTCGTCAAAAGAAAGAGTCGACATTAACTTTTAATGAGATTACTTTAAGTAAAGATAAACATGAAGTTAGAGTTAATGATGAAATAATCGAGTTAACGAAAAAAGAGTTTGATCTACTTGCGTATCTTTTAAGCAATAAAAATATCGTTATTAGCCGTGAAAGACTGCTAGAAACGGTTTGGGGCTATGACTTTGTCGGCGAGAGTAGAACATTAGATATTCACATAAGTACGCTTAGAAAGAATTTAAATGAGGCTTCAAAGTATGTTCAAACTGTAAGAGGACTTGGATATAAGTTAGGCGATTATAATGACTAAGAAAATCATCAAAAGTATGTTGATGGTAGTTTTACTTAGTGTCAGTATGTTTGGTTTAGGAACGAGTTTTCTCTTTTATGAAACGAATAAAAACCAAACAATCGAAGTCGTTAAAGCTCAATCTGCACTTATTCAAAATAAGTATGATGAACTAAGTAGTATTGATGAAACATTAGATTTAAATGAAATTGTAACTCAATCGAGAATTACGATTATAGATGAAGCTGGAAATGTCGTATTTGATAATAAAACGGCAGTAGATAGTTTAGACAATCATAATGATCGATTTGAAATTATTCAAGCGAGAAATCGTGGGTTTGGTGAGCAAGAACGTATATCAAAAAGTTTAATGCAAAAATATTACTATTACGCGGTACTATTAGATAATGGCAGTGTCCTTAGAGTCTCATCTTCGCTTAATAGTTTTTATGCTTTAATGGTAAGTATTACACCATTCACCATTTCGGCACTTTTCGTCATTGTCGCTATTGCCCGGGGAATATCAAAACGTTTAGCGTACAACATTATTGCACCAATCGAAAAGGCTGACTTTAATTCTAACTTAACTTCACCATACCGCGAACTTGATTTACATTATAATACGCTTCGAGAGCAAAAACTTGAAATCGAGAAGCAGATGGCTCGGGTTAATCGTCGTAAAGAAACGATAAATACAATCTTAAATACGATGCAAGAAGGGTTTGTCATCGTTGATGAAAATAATAATGTTTTCTTAGCTAATCAAGCTTATTTAAAAATGATGAACATTAAACAATACACTGTCGGCGAGAGTATATATCGCTTTATTACAGATCGAGTGCTACTAGATAAGATTAAGCAATCATTTAATAATCAAAGTTCTAGTCATCTAATAGAGTTAGGCAGTAAAATCTATAAAGTATACATTTCAAACTCAAACATTACGAATGAGAATGTTAGTATATTACTATTTGTCGATATTAGTTTAGAGTATGAAAACCAGAAACATCGTGAACAGTTTTCCGCAAACGTTTCGCATGAATTAAAAACTCCGCTCACAAGTATTAAAGGTTTAGCGGAACTGCAGGCAAATGATATGGTTAAGGCAGAAGATGTGAAACTATTTGGCGAGAAGATTTTGAAGCAAAGTGATCGTTTGCTTGAGTTGATTGATCACACAATTAGACTGTCTAAATTTGATGAAGATGCGATTGACCCCAAAAAAGAAATTATTAATTTAAAGTTTATTGCGGATGAAGTTATTGACTATCTTCATAGTAAGATTGAAAGCAAAAATATAAAAATTATTAACCAAGTCGATGATATTGATATGTATGGAAACTATCAGATGATTGATGAGTTATACTTCAATTTAATTGATAATGCAATTAAGTATAATGATGAAAATGGTTATGTTCGTATTACGACAAAACTTGTCGATGATAAAATTTTAATTGAAATAGTTGATAATGGGCATAAGATTTCTAAATCGGATATTCCAAGACTATTTGAAAGATTTTATCGAACTGACTCATCTCGTGATAAGAAGACTGGTGGTACAGGTCTTGGACTTGCGATAGTTAAACATATCGTAATGTATCATAATGGAGTGATTGATGTTGAATCTGATCGTGAGACTAAGTTTATCATTCATTTACCTTTAAGAGGTAAGTAGTAAATGTAAAAAAAGATTCTATGCGTAAAAACATAGAATCTTTTCATTATGGTTTTTCAAAAGTTACATGTATTTGATAACCGAGTTTATTTACTATTTTTTGAATAAATGAAAGTGAGGGGTCAATCTTACCACTTTCAAAACGGCTTATATTACTTTGGGGTATCCCAACAATTTTAGACATTTCATTTTGAGTCAAATTATTTTCTTTTCTCAGCTTTACAACTTCATTAATTACGAATAATTTAAGTTGATCACTCTCATACATAAGCTCGCACTTACTATAATCTTCAATAATTTCATCTAATAATGCAAAATCAGATTTATCTACTTTACTCATTTTATACCTCACTTTTAGACTTAATTCACTTACAAATAAATAAGTGTTAGTAACTATTATATACTGAAATGAGGAAAATATGAAGAGTTACTATTCAACTGTTAAATAGTATCCAAATAAAAAGTACTAACTATTTTATGTAGTTAGTACTAGTGTTACATATTGTGTATATTATTACTTAATTACGTTTTCAGTTTCTATATCAAAGAAGTGTGCTTTTGATAAGTTGAACGCTAATTCGATATCTTGTCCAGTTTCATAAGTGTTAGTTACTCCAACTTTAGAAATGAATTCTGTACTTCCAACTGTTGAGTAAAGAATAGTTTCTGCACCTAACAGTTCAGATACTGATACATTTGCCTTAACGATTGCATCAGCATAAGTTGATTTAGCTAAGTTTGACTCATGAATATCTTCTGGTCTTAATCCGAATACTACTTCTTTTCCTTCGTATCCTTGCTCGACTAATGTTGAGTATTTTCCTTCAGGAAGTTTTAAGTTTAATCCATCTGATACGATGTATCCATCTTCAATTTTTACGTTGAAGAAGTTCATTGCCGGTGCTCCGATGAAACTTGCGACAAACATGTTTACTGGGTGGTTATATACGTTTTTTGGAGTATCGATTTGTTGGACAAATCCATCTTTCATAATAACGATACGATCAGCCATTGTCATAGCCTCAGTTTGGTCATGTGTTACATAAATTGTCGTTGTTTCTAAACGTTTATGAAGTTTAGTAATCTCAGCACGCATCGCAACTCTTAGTTTAGCGTCAAGGTTACTTAAAGGCTCATCCATTAAGAATACTTCTGCATCACGTACGATTGCACGTCCTAAGGCAACACGTTGTCTCTCTCCACCTGATAATGCCGATGGTTTACGATCTAAGTATGTGTCTAGTCCTAAAATTGCAGCTGCATCTTTAACTTTTTTGTCAATTTCGTCTTTAGGCATTTTTCTGATTTTTAATCCGAATGCCATGTTGTCATAAACAGTCATATGTGGATATAGTGCATAGTTTTGGAAAACCATTGCGATATCGCGGTCTTTTGGTTCTACATCGTTAACGACTTTTCCGTTAATACTAATAGTTCCATCACTAATATCTTCTAATCCTGCAACCATTCTTAATGTCGTTGATTTACCACATCCTGATGGTCCTACGAATACGATAAACTCTTTATCTTGAATCTCTAAATTGAAATCACTAACTGCAAAGTTTTCACCTTTGTCATATGTTTTGTAAATATTATTTAATTGTACTTTTGGTTCCATTTCTAATACCTCCGATGGATAAATTATACCAAAGGCGATATTATTATGTTATAGTGAAGTCAACTAAATAATGTGTGCAAGGAGCATAGATATGAATATTGAGAGTATAAAATTAATATATAGACGTGGTGTAACGTCAAGTGAGCCATTAGGCGATGAGTATTTATCACTGTATGATCAAGGCGAGTATTATAATCTTTTAAAAAGTGATTTATCTATTAATGAGATGAAACTTTTATCATCATTATTTAACGATAAGATACAAAGATCAGAATTATATGAGTACTTACATGAAGATAAAGAATATAGTCTAGATTCAATTGATAAGATCCAAGCAATTCACTTTAGACTTAATAAGGCATTAGAAAATAAAGATGAATGGCTACTTAGCTTTAGTTCATTCTTCACACATATTATTGATTATTATTTTATTAATAGTACGGAAGGTGTCTTGTTAGTTAATAAGTTAGATATTGAAAATAAAGAGTTGACTGACATGTTAGGTATTTTGGAAGAAGACTATTCTATTATAATAAATTTATATATCGGACAAAAAGTTGAGTTCTTTAAGTTTAAAGAAATTTACCAAGAAGAAGTTTCGATATTTAGAAATAGCAATGGTTACTATAAAATATCATCTTTCATTGATGCTTATATTGATGAGTATGTCGTTAAGAGTTTACTAACATCAGAGAATGCAAGATATATGCGCGATATATTATTGTCGCAAAATGAATTAAAATCTTTAATTGTAAGTCTTTGGAATAACCAAGGAAATCAAAGTAAAGTTGCGAAAGATATTTACGTACACCGCAATACTATTACTTATCGTTTAGATAAACTTTGTGATGATTATCAAATTAATTTACGTGATATGGAACAGTTATTTCTAGCCTATTTATTAGTAAGATAAATATTAAATCGACTCCCTTTATTTTTAAGGGAGTTTTATATTTATATAATGAGAAATAAGTTATAAGTAATTAAAAAATAATTATCAAAAAGTGCTTGTATAACTGTACTATTTTATCTTTTGTTGTAGAATGGAGTAGGTATTAAATTAAGAAAAATTTATACAAAGAAACATTACATTTATAAGTGTATTTAAATAGAAATTGAGGTATATATGAGTAAAAGAATAGATATGCTTAGTGGAAACATTAAGCAAGTATTATTAGCGCTAGCGCTACCGATTATTGCATCAAACTTTGTACAAACAGCGTTTGGTTTAATCGATATGATTTGGATTGGAAGATTAGGGACAGATGCCGTAAGTGCCATTGGGACAGCTAACTTCTATATTAGTATAGCGACTGGAGTGTCATCTTTAATTGTAATCGGAGCTGGAGTTCGAGTTGCTCAAGCATTAGGTGCTCAAAAGATTGAGGAAGCCCAAGAGTATACTAAAAACAGTTTATTTATGGCAATTACTTTATCACTATTATTTTCAGTAGTTATATTTATATTTTCAAAGCCATTAATTGACTTCTTCAAAATGAATGATGTCGTTGTTGAGCAAATGGCAAATGATTACTTAAGAGCTGCGGTATTTGGAGTTCCACTATTATTTTTATCGACAGTTATTACGACAATCTTAACGTCATATGGTAATACGAAGCTTACTTTTAAAGCTAATAGTGCCGGTTTAATCTTAAACATTATATTAGACCCAATTATGATTTTTGGATGGTTTGGGACGCCACAATTAGGTGTTATAGGTGCTGCATGGGCTACGACAATCTCAAGAATGTTGACTCTTGCGATATTATTATACTCAGCGAATGATGAGATTAAGGCAAGTTTAAAAGAGAAAATTGAAAACTCTAAAATATTTGATATTGTCAAAATATCATGGCCAGCTGCAGCGCAATCATTAATCTTTACTTTCATTTCAATGATCATTGCACGATTAGTTATCCAATTTGGTACTGATGCGATTGCCGTTCAAAAAATTGGAATTCAAATTGAATCAATTACATGGGTTACAATTGGAGGACTACAAGGTGCCATCGCAGCCTTTGTCGGACAAAACTTTGGAGGTAAGAAACCAGAGCGAATTAAAGAGGGATATAACTCTGCATTAAAGATCGTAATGTTATTCGGATTAGTCGTAACAATCATCTTTTTAACTTTTAACCGCCAAATATTTGGAATATTTATTAAAGATTCAGAAGTTATAGAAATGGGTGTTGGATACATGAGTGCAATCGGTTTTTCACAAATTTTCATGTGTATGGAAATGCTGTCAGTTGGAGCGTTCAATGGTCTAGGTAAAACGTATGCACCACCACTTGTTTCAATCGCATTCTCATTCTTAAGAATCCCGATGAGTATCGTCTTAATTCCGTATTTAGGTTTAAGTGGAATCTGGTGGTCTATCAGTTTAACTTCAGTGTTTAAAGGTATTGTAATGGTCGTTTGGTTTAAGATTATTATGAAGAAAGAACTAAATTAATCACAAGTTAAAAT
>CAYWKT010000026.1:7818-12992 GCA_964458985.1 uncultured Erysipelothrix sp. | reverse complement strand
GAGTCAAAACTTTAATATCAAGTTTTGACGCTTCAATTGCTAAATTTTTCATATTCTCGGCACCTTTACGATGACCAAATGAACGATCTTTGCCTAGAGCTTGTGCCCAACGACCATTACCATCCATGATAATCGCAAGATGATTTAAATTTATGGACATCTAGATTGTCATTACTTCCGCAGATTTATTTTTAACTAAATCATCAATTTTACTAACGAATGAATCTGTTAAGTCTTGAATCCTTTTTTGCTCATTAAAGATTTCATCTTCAGAATAATCGCTATCTTTACTAATATCACTATTAGCATCACGACGAATGTTACGGATTACTACTTTACTAGCTTCTCCCATTTTCTCAACGTCTTTTACTACAGTCTTTCTAACTTCTTCAGTTAATGGTGGAATGTTGATACGAACAACTGTTCCATCATTAATTGGGTTTAAGCCTAAATCAGCTTGGTGAACTGCTTTTTCAATTTCTTTTAAGAATGAATTTTCATAAGGTTTTACAACAATTTGCGTTCCTTCAACGATTGAAAGTCCAGCAATTTGATTAAGTGGAGTTGGTGCTCCATAATAATCAATATTAACATTGTCTAATACACTAACACTTGCACGTCCTGTACGAACTTGCGAAAACTCGTTTTGTAGTGATCTTAGAGTACCTTCCATTTTTTCTTGAGCTAAATCATAATGCATATTATTTTTCCTCCTTAGTAATTATAGTACCGATCTTCTCCCCATCGATTACTTTTGAAATATTACTTAAATCATCCATGTTGAAAACGATAACTTCCATATCATTTTCCATACACATACTACTTGCCGTAGCATCCATAACTTCAAGGTTTTGATTTAACATTTCCATATAAGTTAGTATATCATATTTAACCGCATCAGGGTTGACTTTAGGGTCACTATCGTAGACTCCATCAACTCCATTTTTAGCCATTAAAATAACATCAGCGTTAATTTCTGAAGCTCTTAATGCTGCAGTAGTATCAGTTGAGAAGTAAGGATTTCCTGTTCCTGCTGCAAATATAACGACACGTCCTTTTTCAAGATGACGCTTAGCACGACGGACAATTAAAGGTTCCGCAACTTTATGCATATCAATCGCACTTTGAACACGAGTATGAACTCCTGCTTGTTCAAATGATGATTGAAGAGCTAAAGCATTCATGACTGTTGCAAGCATCCCCATATAGTCAGCGTGAACACGTTCAATACCACTACTTTGAACTTCTTTACCACGTAAGATATTTCCGCCACCAACTACAACAGCAACTTCAATTCCACGGTCAACGATAACTTTAATTTCTTGTGCAACTGCCGATAAAACTTCGGCACTAAACAATTGATCTGGGCTCGACAAAGCCTCGCCACTTAATTTCAATAGAATTCTTTTATACATACTATTCTCCTTAAAAAAAAGGCAGAAAAACTGCCTTTATATTATTGCATTTGTGCTTGAACTTCAGCAGCAAAGTCTTCAACGCGCTTCTCAATTCCTTCACCAAGCTCAAAACGAGTGAATGAAGAAACAGAACCGTTATTTTCTTTTAAGTATTGTCCAACTGTTAATTTAGAGTCAATAATATAATCTTGATCAACTAAAGTAAAGTCTTTCATAGTTTTTGAAATACGTCCTTGAATAATACCTTCTAATACTTTTTCAGGTTTTCCTTGTAATGATTCATCATTAGCAAGAATTGACTCTTGAATATCACGTTCAGCTTTTAAATCAGCTTCTGCGATATCATCACGAGTTGCATATTTAGGATTCATTGAAGCAACTTGCATTGCAATGTTGTTTGCAACTTGTGCATCAACACCATTTGCAAGAACAACAGTAGAAATACGTCCACCAGTGTGAATGTAAGTCCCAAATACTTGATCATCAGTTTTGTTAACTTTAGCGAATCTTCTGAAAGAAATTTTCTCTCCGATAGTTGCAGTAGCTTGGTTAATGATGTCTTCGATTGTTTCGCCATCAATTTGTAAAGCTAATGCGTCTTCGTTAGTTTCAACGTCAGCTGCAAGTAATGCATTTCCAATTGAATCTACCATTGCTAGGAAGTTTTCGTTACGCGCAACAAAGTCTGTCTCTGCGTTTACTTCTAATAATAAAGCAGTGTTTCCATCAACTTTAATATCAGTAATTCCTTCAGCAGCAATTCTATCTGCTTTCTTAGCTGATGCAGCCATACCTTGTTTTCTTAGGTAAGTTACAGCTTCATCAATGTTTCCATTTGTTTCAGTAAGTGCTTTTTTAGCATCTAAGATACCAGCACCAGTCATATCACGTAATTCTTTAATCATTGCTACAGTAATACTCATTTTTATCTTCCCTTTCTTGATATAGTTTTAATTATTTAGATTCAGTTTTAGCTTCTCTTGGAGCTGCAGCTGATTCTTCTCTCGGTCTATTATAACGAGGGTTGCTACGTCTATTTTGTTGACGTTGTCTTCTTTCTTCAAATCTAGCACGACGACGTCTGTTTTGTTCGTCTTGTTGTCTTTGAACGTTGATGATTACATCTTCCATAGTGATGTCATCTTCTTTATCTTGGTAAGCAACTGATAATACTCCACCTTTTGCTTCGACAACAGCGTCTGCCATTAATTCAGTAATTGTTTTGATTGAGCGAATTGCATCATCGTTAGCTGGAATTGGGAAGTCAACTACTGCTGGATTACAGTTTGAGTCAACTAATCCGAAAGTTGGAATTCCTAATTTTTTAGCTTCCGCAACTGCGTTTGCATCTTCAAGTGGATCAATGATAAATACCGCATCTGGTAATTTACGCATTTCTTTAATTCCACCTAAGTTTTTCTCTAATTTTTCAGCTTCTTTTCTTAAAGTAGCTTGTTCTTTTTTAGTGTAAATACTAATTGAACCGTTTTCTTCCATAGTTTCGATTTCAATTAATCTTCTAATTGATCTTTGGATAGTTCTGAAGTTTGTTAATAAACCACCTAACCAACGATTGTTAACATAGAATGATCCAGATCTTAGTGCTTCTTCAACTACTGTTTGTTGAGCTTGTTTTTTAGTTCCAACAATTAATAATTTTCCACCACGTTCTGAAATATCTTTGATTTCTGCGTATGCAGCATCAATAGCTTCTTGTGTTTTCGCAAGATCGATAATATGAATGTTGTTTTTCGCAACATAAATATACTCCGCAAATCTTGGGTCCCAACGTCTAGTTTGGTGTCCAAACTGAACTCCTGATTCTAATAATTTTCTCATAGTTACAACTGACATAATTTTTTCCTCTTTCCCGTTGTTCCTCCACTGTTTCCAACAAATTTAACTTAAGTAAGCACGGAAATTTGAATCCACAGTGTGTGAAGGTCTTAGCCATCGCCAAGCCGTTTATTAATATACCATAAAATCTACATAAATACAAATATTACTGTAAAGTATTTTACCTTAACGCTCAACTTTTAATAATGGTATTAAATCTGAATAACCTAATGCATCCATATCATCAAGTGCGACAAACTTTAAAGCAGCCCCATTAATACAATAACGAAGACCACCTTCCTCAACTGGACCATCATTAAAAACATGTCCTAAATGTGAATCAGCTGTCTTACTTCGAACTTCAGTACGATTGTATCCATAACTTAAATCCTCTACTTCATTAATTAAATAAGCATCGATTGGACGAGTAAAACTTGGCCAGCCACAACCAGCATCATATTTATCAATACTTAGAAATAGCGGTTCATTTGACGTTATATCAACATAAATACCTAAATCATCCAATTGGTCATATTCATGCGTAAACGGCTTCTCCGTCGCATTCTGTTGGGTTACAGCGTATTCCATCGAAGATAAATTACTCTCTAAGTAATCATCACTAAATCGCTCATACTTCTTACTACTCATAAAAAATCACCTCTATTAATATTATAGTCTATTTGAAAGTAAAAAGAGACCTTGAACATTCAAAGTCTCTCATAAAACTATATTAAACTAATAAATTAGTTTTCCATTTTTCTTCTTAATAATACATATCCACCACTTGAAACTGCCGCAAGCGCAAGTGCAAAGTATAATGATGAATAATCTGCTGCTTCAACACCAGTATTTACATCATTCTTATCTGCAGGCTTTTCAGTAGTTGGAGGTGTTGTCGGTTTTTCAGGAGTAGTTGGAACTTCAGGTTTTTCTGGAGTTACTGGTACTTCTGGAACCTCAGTGACTTCTTCTAAGTTATCAATTGCATTTCTTAGCTCAGTATAAACCGCTAAGTACTCATCGTAAGTAACATCCGTTAATCCTTTATCTACTTTAATTAAGTTTTTCAGATTCGCAGCATTAACCATTGCGGTATTAAATGCTTCATAAGTTTCTTTTGTATATTTTGTTGAGTCCTTAGTATGGAATAATGACTCTTGAAGTAATAATCCAAGTTCACGAGCCGCAACTTCTTCAAACTTAGGCTCAGTTACAACACGTACTGCAACATCTTCTTCATAATTTGCCCAATTTTCAAGCGTCATTAAATGGTCTCTGAATATGTCTGCATCATTTTCGCCCTCTTCACGAGCTCCACCTAACATTGTGAATCCGTCTCCACCAACTGCTAAGAACTCTAAAGTAGCTAGTTTATAAGTTTTATCTAATTTTAAAGGTTCCCCTTTAATTAAAATTTCTGAAACTCTTGAACCAGCTGGTAATCTTGGATCAAATTTAAGTGATACTGTATGTGAAACATGTAATATCGCTGGATCTGACTGTAGTAGTGGTAATCCATTATCATCAACTTCTGTTTCATGTACTGCAGCTTTTAAACCGTGTTCAAACATTGCTTTAATATCTTCACCTGTAACTTCAATAGTTACAACTCGATTTCCATATGGGAGTACTGTAAGAATATCTTTGAAAGTAATCTTGCCTGGTGCTAAATCAGCTCTAATTCCGCCACCATTCATAACCGCAAGATCTACACCTTCAAAGCGTTTTGAAGCATATTCATACATTGAATCAGAGATTAATCTACCTAAGTTAGTTTCTCTAGTTCTTGCAAATGCACGATCACCAGTCAATTTATATGGAGAGTTCTCAACTACTGTATATCCAGCTAATGTGTCAAATTCAGCTGCCGCTTCATCAATAATACCTTTTACAACTGGATCTGGAATTAAATCTTTCATA
>CAYWKT010000026.1:0-7718 GCA_964458985.1 uncultured Erysipelothrix sp. | reverse complement strand
TGCCGCTTCATCAATAATACCTTTTACAACTGGATCTGGAATTAAATCTTTCATACCAGCATCTAAATCATATCCGTCTCTAACCTTTACAGTTCTAGCAATAGACTTACTAAAATCTTCTAAGTTAATTGTCATTTCACCGAATGTACCTAATGTACCACCTGTTTGACCGTATAAGACGTTATCTCCAAATTTCAATCCATTTGGTTCTTCTGTATGTGAATGGCCATCAATAAAGATTATATTACGACCTTTTGTTTCTGGGTCTTTACTTAATTGATCTGCGACATAATCACCACGCCATATTTCTTTAGTTTCTTTATCAGTACCTAAGTGTGATAATACTACAACGTAATCTGTTTCTTTGTGATCATCTGTCGCTAACTCTGTTTTAAGTTCTGGAAGTGGATCTGTGAAATCCATACCAGCACTATTTCTTGGATCAGCTTTTACTTTAGTTTCTGGAGTAGTTACACCAATTACACTCACTGTTACTTTTTTACCATTTATTTCTTTAGTAATAACCGTACTTGCATCAAAAACTGAAGTCCCTGCAACTTCTCCTGCTTCCGCATCCTTATTAAAATAGATGTTTGCAGAAACTATAGGAAATAATGCACTTTTAAAGAATCCGTTTTCTTTTTTTAATACCGCATCTCTAGAGTAATCAAACTCATGGTTCCCCAGTGTCATTGCATCATATCCAATTGCATTGTATATTTCTGCTAAACGCGCCCCTTTTGTAATATTGTTAAGAGGTAATCCTTGTGATGCATCCCCTGCATCGAACATGAACGAAGCCTCCACTTTATCTTTATACGTTTTTAGTAAAGCTAACTCGTTCACCTTTGGATCAATTTGACCGTGAACGTCGTTCGTATGTAAAATAATAAATTCATTTTTAACTTCTTCTGCAGCGACGTTTGTCACTGGGCCTAAAATAACTACAAATGCTGTAATTATCGTTAATAATTTACTACTAATTTTCTTCATTAAATTTCCTCCTTCTTTAATAGATTAACAAGAGAATCTTTTTATGAAAAGTTAAAGGATGTAAGTAATTTATTAACAAAGTGTAAAATATGTAAGGGGTTTCTTATTTCTTGTTTCTTGGATGGGCTTTTTGATAGACATTTACGAGTTTATCAATTGAAACATGTGTGTATATTTGGGTAGTCGAAATATTCTCATGACCAAGTAAATCTTGGACAATTTTAATATCAGCCCCGTTGTCTAATAAGTGGGTTGCGAATGAATGTCTTAGCATATGTGGTGAGACATTTTTATTCAGCCCACTATTTAAGACAACCTTATCTAATGTATATTGAATACCGCGTGCAGTTAGTTGTTTCTTACGATTATTTATAAATAGATAATCGTGTTCGATCTGCATATTGTTATATTCCTTTAAATAATCATTTAATAGTTGTTGGATGAGTGGATGAAATGGAACAATCCGCTCTTTACTACCTTTTCCGATAATTCTTACGTAGCGTTCTTCCACATTCAGATCATTTACTTTTAAATTTGAAACTTCAGAAACCCTTAGTCCGCATCCATACATCATTTCAAACATTAAACGATTTCTTAATCCAAAGAAATCAGTTGTTTCAATAGAATCTAATAGTTGTTCGACTTCATTAAAGAACAGAAACTCAGGTATCGGCTGTTTTTGCTTAATTTGCTTAATATGGACGAATGGATTATCAGTATAGTTATGATACTCAATTAAGTAGTAATAAAATGATCTAAGGGCCGAAATGTTTCTTGCGAGTGTATTATCAGAAACTTCAATCTCACTAATTTCACTTAGACGTAATTTAGAAATAAAGGTACGGACGACAATGTTGTCGACCATACCTAAGTTTTCTATATTCTCACTGCTTAAAAAATCAATAAATCTTTTAACATCTCGAATATACGCTTCAATTGTATTTTCAGAGGCATTTTGATTTAAAGTTAAATATCGTTCATACTGTTCTAAAAGCTTATACATGTTTCGCTAACTCGCGAATTATCGTTAGTGCTTGTTCACTTATCTTTTCGCGACGTTCCTTTTTAATGTAGTTTTCATTAGCTCTTACAATTCCAAAGTTAATGTTCATCGGTTGGAAGTTATCTGGATTCGCATTACTTATATAGTTTGCGAGTGCTCCGATCATCGTATCATTTTCAAGTTCAAGTAATGGTTCATCATTAACTAAGCGTGCCATGTTTAATGCCGCAAGTAATCCCATTGATGTACTTTCAATATACCCTTCAACACCACTAAATTGTCCCGCAACCATTAATTTTGGATTTTCCTTCATTTGTAGATTACGGTTTAAAAGGACAGGAGAGTTAATATAACTATTCTTATGCATTACACCATATCTAACGATATCAGCGTTTTCTAGGCCAGGAATCATTTGTATAATACGTTTTTGCTCACCCCAAGTAAGTCTTGTTTGAAAGCCGACAATGTTGTATAAAGATTTTGCGGCATTATCTTGTCTTAATTGGACAACTGCATATGGATCACGTTCATTCTCTTTCGCAAGTCCGACAGGTTTCATCGGTCCAAATAACATCGTATTAACTCCCGCTTTCGCAATCTCTTCAATTGGCTGACAAGCATTAAAGAAGTTTTCATCTTCATATTCTTCTGATGCGACAACTTTCGCATTAATTAATTCAGTATAGAAGTTTAAAAATTGCTCACGATTCATCGGACAGTTTAAATAATCATCGCCACCTTTATTATATCTTGATTTAAAGTAGGCAACATCTGTATCTACTGAATCAAAACTAATAATTGGTGCCACCGCATCAAAGAAGTGTAAATAATCTTTTGAATATTTCTCCATAAAGTTTTCACTTAACTTTGAACTTGTAAGTGGTCCAGTTGCTAAAATCGTATACCCTTCCGGAATTTCTGTCACTTCTTTGCGAATGATCGTTATGTTTTCCATATTTTCTAATGTTTCAGTAATTTCTTCTGAAAAGGCAACACGATCAACCGCCAGTGCACTTCCAGCTGGTACTTGATGTTTATCTGCTGACTTCATAATTAAACTATCTAAAATACGCATTTCTTCTTTTAAAATTCCGACTGCATTGTTTAAGTCATTACTTCTAAATGAGTTTGAACATACTAACTCGGCAAATAGTTTCGTTTCATGGACATCAGTCTTTACTTCTGGACGCATTTCAAATAAATTTACTTTAAAGCCTCTTTTAGCTAATTGGTATGCAGCCTCACTTCCCGCAAGGCCACCTCCTATAATATTAATCTGTTGATTCTTCTGTACTTTCATCATTTTCTTCTTCATCTTCCTCATCAATATTTCTTAAGTAACGGCATTTTGGAAAGCCACTACAGCCAATGAAATATTGTCCCCTTCGGTTTTTACGTTTTACTAACGGACTTCCACAGTCCGGACATTTCTCTTCCAACATTTCTGGTTTAGGGCGAGCATTTTTTGCTTGCTCAGCCGCCTCTTCTGCACTTAGTTCACTTCCATCATCATTTAAGTTTCTTAAGTAACGACATTTAGGGAACGTCGAACATCCGATGAAATATTTACCAAAACGGTTTTTACGTTTTACAAGTGGACTTCCACAATCAGGACATAACTCTTCTAAGTGTTCAGGTTCCTCTTTTTTATTTTCATCTAAAGCTCGTGTATATTTACAAGTCGGGAAATTGTTACATGAGATAAACTCACCGTAACGTCCCTCTCTAATAACTAATTCACCATCTTCACAATCAGGACATTTCTCCCCAGTTTTCTTCGGTTCAATTTTTTCCATCTTTTCGTAAGCATTATCAATTAACTCACTAAATGGTGCATAGAAGTCTTCTAACATTTGAAGACGATAATGATTACCTTCCGCAATTGCGTCTAAGTTATTTTCCATCTCTGCCGTATACTCTTCATTAATTATTGGATTGAAAAATTTCTGTAATTCGGTATTAGTTAATAGTCCACGCTCAGTTGGGAAAAATACTTTCGTACTTGATCCTTCTGTACTAGACTTATATTCAGTGTAGTTTCGTTTCGTAATCGCATCAATAATCGACGCATACGTACTTGGACGACCAATTCCATATTCTTCTAACGCTTTAATTAATCGAGCCTCAGTGTAGCGGCTTGGTGGTTGTGTGAAATGTTGACGACCTTCAACTTTCTCAGCCTTAATAATTTCACCTTCAGTAAACTCAGGCAGTGTTTGCTCACTAACTTGTTCATACTGATCATATATTTTTAAATAACCTTCAAATAAAACACGTGAGCCACTTGCTCTAAAGTCATAATCATTTTGTGTGAAGACAACTGTGTTCGTTTGAATTTTCGCATCTTTCATTAATGATGCCATCGTACGTGCATAAATTAAACTGTATAAACGATATTGATCGCGACTTAAATACTGCTTAACTTCAGCTGGTGTATAGTTTGGATTAGTCGGTCTAATTGCCTCATGTGCATCTTGCGCACTTTCATTTTTATGCGGTGTATATTTACCTTTAAAGTCTTTTCCATAAGTATCTTCAATTGTTTGTAGTGCTTCATTGTAAAAGACTGGGCTTAAACGATACGAGTCAGTACGCATATACGTAATAAGTCCAACTTGTTCATCTTTTAAATTAATCCCTTCATATAAACTTTGGGCAACACTCATTGTTTTTCGAGCACTAAATCTTAACTTAGTTGATGCCTCTTGTTGAAGTGATGATGTAATAAATGGAAGTCTCGCTTTTTTATTTCGCTCACGGCTAGTAACGCTACTAACTGTAAAGTCACCTTTGACTGCTTCTAAAATTACGTTTGCTTCTTCTTCATTTTTAATTTCTGGTTTTTTATTTTTGAAATGCGAAAGTTCACTTTCAACTAAGATTGCCTCTTTTAAGAAGTCAGCACGAATACTCCAATACTCCTCAGATACGAAAGCATTAATTTCTGCCTCACGATCTGAGACCAGTTTTAATGCGACCGACTGGACACGACCGGCAGACTTACTTTTAATTTTTGAATTTAACAGTGTTGAAAGTCTAAAGCCAATAATACGGTCAACGATTCTTCTTGTTTCTTGAGATTGAACTAAATCCATATCAATCTTACGTGGCTTATCAACAGCATCTAAAATTGCCTTTTTCGTAATCTCATTAAAGACGATACGATTTTCTTCTTCTAAATCTAAACCTAATACTTCCGCTAAGTGCCAAGAGATTGCCTCACCTTCGCGGTCAAGGTCGGTTGCGAGTAAAACTTGATCAGCTTTTTTCGCTGCCTTCTTAAGTTCATCGACAACTTTCTTCTTATCTTTACTAATTATATATTTAGGTTTGAATTCATCTTCAACATCGACGCCTAGTCCACCTTTTCCAGATGTCGCTAAATCTCGAATATGTCCAACTGAAGATAGAACGGTATATTCATCGCCCAAATACTTCTCAATTGTTTTTGATTTTGATGGGGATTCAACTATTACTAATTTTTTCATAAAATCATCCTTTACTATTATCTTATTAAAATACTTATTTTTATCACTATATATTAATATACACTAAATGTCGAATATATTCTAATTACTCATTTTCATACATTAGTATATTTGCCCCTTGTTGGATTAAGTAGTTACATCCTTCACCATCAATATCATTGATTCGATAAGGAAGTACGTATACTTCTTTATTTAAATCAAGGGCATCATTTACACTTAACATTGTTCCACTTTTCATACTAGCTTGCATGACGTACAAGCACTCACCTAAAGCCGCGATAATTCTATTTCTAAAAGGAAAGAAATAAGGTTTAGGTGTAGTGTAATCTGGATACTCACTTATGACTAAATGATGCTGACAAAGTTTTGTATAAAGATGTTGATTACTCTTTGGATAAACATAGTTTATTCCAGAGCCTAAGACCGCAATCGTTTTATGCGAATTACCAATTGCACTATTATGGGCCACACTATCAATTCCAAGGGCCATCCCAGATACGATTACAACATCACTACTTAAACTATTTACAAGTTTACGAGTTTCTTGAATTCCATAACTTTTGGCCCGACGACTTCCAACAATACTTACACATTTACGACTTAAAAGGGAAATATCCCCTTTATAATATAAAATCAGTGGTGGCTTTAGTAATTGCATTAGTGACTTTGGATAATCTTTTTCTCCTAAAGTTATGTAATTACCTTTATATACAGGCTTTTCATACGTTTCATTACGTCTTATTGCACGTACTATTTTATCATAATTTCCATCATACTTAAGCGAATATGCTAATATTTTATGTCTCATTTTATCACCAATATACTATTAGTTTCAAAAAAATATTCTCCTTATTTGATTTTTAATTAAGTTAAGTCTATAATACTTTAGGAAGGTGTTGAAAATGAGAAAAACAACAACAAAAACTTATGGAATAAGGCTGCCAATTATGCAGCGTAAAGATGATTTGATTAGTACTGTAACTGATAGTTTACTACAAGCAAGCGAAGTAGAAAACATTGTTCTAAACGATCGTGATATCGTTGGAGTAACGGAAGCTTTAGTTGCACGTACTGAAAGTAACTATGCAACGATAGACCATATCGCAGCTGACATTGAAAAGAAATTTGATACTGATGTATTAGGAGTTATTTTCCCTATCCAATCAAGAAATAGATTTTCAATCTTACTAGAAGGAATTGCTCAAGGAGCTAAAAAAATTGTCTTACAACTAAGTTATCCAACTGACGAAGTTGGTAACCGTTTAATAAGTAACCAATTAATTTTAGAACATAACATTAACCCGTATTCAGATGTTTTAACTGAACAAGAGTTTAGAGATACTTTTGGTTATGATACAAAACATTTATTTACTGGATTAGACTATATTGAGTTTTATAAATCTTTAAATGATAACATTGAAATTATTTTTTCAAATGACCCTAAAGCAATCTTAAACTATACAGACAACGTTTTAGTCGGTAGTATTCATACACGTGAAGACGATAAACGTATTTTAGTAGAAGCTGGTGCTAAAAAAGTTTTAACTTTAGCGGAAATCTTAAATGAGCCAAATGATGAACACGGCTATAACGAACGTTTTGGATTACTTGGATCAAACAAAGCTACTGATCATGAAATTAAACTTTTCCCAAGAACTAGTGAAGATATCGTCGCAAGACTTTCAAAAGAGTTAAAAGCTCGCACTGGAAAAGATATCGAAGTTTTAGTTTATGGAGATGGTGCATTTAAAGATCCAGTTGGTGGAATTTGGGAGTTAGCTGATCCGGTATCAGCGGTCGCATTTACTGATGGTCTACGCGGGACACCAAATGAAATAAAAATCAAATATATCGCCGATAATCAATTTAAAGATATTCGCGGACAAGCATTAACTGACGCTATTACAGACACTCTAAAAAATACAACATTAGATGAAAGTAATAAGAGTTTATCAGAAGGTACTACTCCAAGACAAATTAGTGATTTAGTCGCAAGTTTATGCGACTTAACTAGTGGTAGTGGTGATAAAGGTACTCCTGTCGTTTTAGTTCAAGGCTACTTCGACAACTATGCAACTGAGTAAATAAGTTATTAGACACAATGCAAATTGTGTCTTTTTAATTACAAAAAAACTAAGAGTGATTGGATAACTTGAACTGACCTAGTTCAGTGGTACCTAATAAAAAAAGAATACTTCTATCGATTCATTGTAAAATGGAAAGATGGAGGTATT
>CAYWKT010000025.1:0-13948 GCA_964458985.1 uncultured Erysipelothrix sp. | reverse complement strand
TTATTTTTAAAAATAAAATATAAAATAAAAAGATTTTAGGTACTGACCTATAGCTTTGGTACGTATTAAAAAAACTCACTTGCGTGAGTTTATCTTGATTTAAATTTATTGATTGCTTGAGCTAAACTAGGTATGACTTGTTTTTTACGCGATAAGATCCCATTAATAAATTCTAAGTCTTTTACTTGTTGTTTCTCACCATCAAATGCGTACTCTAATATTTGATCTTGTGGTCCTGCAGATATAATGTATGATCCTTTTTCGTTAATATCCGTTACCATGACAAGTCCAATATCATAATCACTCTCTTCACATAATACGTTTAAGTATTCTTTCAAGTTATCTTTAATCTCAAATACTTTATCACTGTCTACAACGTTAATTTGTGAGATTGCGACACTGAAGCCTTCAATATCAAACTCTTTAAAGTCAGTATGGACAACTTCTTGCATTGACTTGTTTGAAAGTGATGCAGATGCTTCAAATATTTCATTCGCATATTCATTAATATTGACACCTGAGATTTCAGATAAGTATTTACCTAAAGCGATATCTTCAAATGTACAAGTTGGTGAGTTAAAGTTCATCGTATCTGAGATAATTGCACCTAATAATATACCGGCAATTTCTTTTGATGGTACTACGTTGTTTTCTTTAAACATTTTCGTAATGATTGACGATGTACTACCGATAATCTCATTTCTAAACATAACTGGTGAGTTAGTTTGAATATCACCTAAACGGTGATGGTCTATAATTTCGATGACATCAGCTTCTTCAATTCCATTGATACTTTGATTTGACTCATTGTGGTCAACTAATATTACTTTAATTCGCTCATGATTAAATAAGTGGTACCTTGAAATAAAGCCAATGACTTTATTTGAGTTATCAACGACAGGATACGTACGGTATCTTGATTTATTAATAATGACTTTCACTTCATCTAACGTATCAGATGAGTGGAATAATACTAAGTCAGTACTCATAATTAATCGAACAGGAATCGCCTGTGTAATCGATTGTGACGTTGAAAACATATCTAGTGTCGTATAAATAATCCCACAACCATGTTCTCGTGCAAGCTCTCTTACGCGCTCAGTAATTTGCTCCTCTTTCGCAAAACATGCGATAATTAGGGCTGCACCAGTTTCGATAGCTTTAATTTGGCTATGTTCACGAGTACTTACTAACACTATTTTATCTTTAAAACCAATTTCTTTTTTCTCAACTAAGACACCTGAACTAATTGAAATAACTCCTGATGGATTGTAGTTCTTTGGCTCTATTAAGACATTTCCCCAAATTACTTGGGCGATATTTTCATATGGCGTTTGCGCCATTAATTGAAATTCATTTTTGATTAAACTTAAGATCGAATCAGTAATCGTACCTAATGTCGTAATTCCTAATATTTCTTCTTTCTCATTGACAATCGCAACTGCCTTACGGTTATGTAAACTCATTAAATCCCACGCTTCTTTAATTGTGGCATTATGATCTACTGTCAGTGTATCATCAATAGTAATATCTTTTATTTCAGTTTCTAACTCATGCATTAATTTTGGTGCTTCAACATTAAATCGATTTAAGATATATGCAGTTTCAGCGTTCACATTTCCTAATCTAATCGGCATTACATTGTGACCTAGCTGTGTTTTTAAGTCCGCATATGCTAGAGCTGCGACAATTGAATCTGAATCAGGATTCTTATGTCCTGTAATCAAGATTGGATGTTTCACATAATCACTCCTTATTTTTTAATTATATCACAACATAAGTAACAAAAAAGCCAAATAAATGATATTTTCGAGAAGAACCGGTTTAGTAAACTTATCATAGTGAAAAATATTCAATAATAATGTAAACAATGCAACAAAATAAGTGTATACTATATATAGTATGTTATAATATGTGTAAGTTTAAAGGAGGTACGTTATGAGTTTTAAAGATAAAGTTAAAAATTTCATTGCACCAGAAGACGAGATGATAGAATTAGATGAGTATGATATGGGCATATTAAATGACTATGAAGCTCCTAAAAATAAAAATGCAACTAAGCTTTCAAGTAATGTAACGATGAAGCTATATGAGCCAAGATCATTCGATGAGACGGAAATAATCGCAGCTGATTTAAAAGCTAGAAAAGCTGTGTTTGTGAACTTCCATCGTCTACAAAAAGATTATGCACAACGAACTATTGATTTTCTAACAGGTGTAACATTTGCGCTTGATGGAAAAATTGAAAAAGTTGGACATAATACAATTTTATGTACACCTCGTACAATGGAAATTGAAGGCGAAATAAACTTAGACTCTGAAGATTTTTAAGCTTAGAAAGGATTGAATAGGATGAGCGAAAAGCCGAAGTTTACGATAAAGCGAAAAGGTTATGATCGCCATACTGTTGATTCTCATATAAGTCACTTAAGACAAGAACTTGAGTTCTCAGAGGCAAAATTAAATGTTTATCGTAAGCAATTAGATTTTCTTACCGAACAGTTAGAACTGAAAGGTGAGCAAAATATTAACTTAATGAACGAGATTAGGTTACTTCAAGAAAATACTGGTAAGTTAGAGTTAGTAAGAGATGCCGATAATAATTTAGTCACAGTTGCCCAAAAGACGGCAGATGATATAATTTTAGAAGCACTTATGATTGCGAAAGAAATATTAGATACACTAGCTTATACATCAAGTAGTACTAAAGACTACAAAGAAGAGTTAGTAAGTACTTTAAGTAAAATATTAAATGAGGTTCAAGATATTCAAATAATTGAACCATTAAATTTGGATTTAGAAATAGATTAGACTATGAACAAACTATTTATTTAATATAAATTTCAGAGACTTCACGGATGGTGCGAGTGAAGATTTATTAAATAATGTATCATTTGGGAGTCATTAGTTGAAAGACTAACGTGTCAGCTGCGTTAAAGCGTTTGAGTGTACAGTATGTAAAATACTGTAAATTTAGGTGGTAACACGCTAACTTGCGTCCTTTAGTGACGTTTTTTTTATGGGAAAGAGGAAAAATATATTATGGATTATAAACACACATTATTAATGCCAAAGACAGACTTTGAGATGCGCGGAAACTTAGTTAAGAAAGAGCCAGTATTTATTGAAAGATGGCATAGTAATGACTACTACAATAAATTCTTATCGAAAAATGAAGGACATGAAATGTACGTTCTACATGATGGGCCACCATATGCAAATGGTGACTTACATTCAGGAACAGCAATGAACCGTATTTTAAAAGACTTCGTCGTTAGAAGTAAATCAATGGCTGGCTACTTTACACCATTTTATCCAGGATGGGATACACATGGACTTCCAATTGAGAATGCCGTTATTAAAAATGGAATGAACTATAAAGAAGTAGGGGCAGTTGAATTTAGAAAAGCATGTGAAGACTATGCACGTAATCAAATTGAGACACAAAAACAAACGATGATTCGTATGGGAACAGTTGCCGATTATAACAATCCATATATAACATTAAACCCAGACTATGAAGCGGATCAAATTCGTACATTTGGACAAATGGCACAAAAAGGTTTAATCTACCAAGGATTAAAACCAGTTATTTGGTCACCATCATCAGAAAGTGCACTAGCTGAATCAGAAGTTGTCTATCAAGATAAGACAGATCCGACAATCTTCGTTATGTTTGAAATTACTGAAGGAAACGAACACTTAGATAGTGGTAAATTTGTCATATGGACGACAACTCCATGGACAATTCCGGCAAACTTAGGTATTTCATTAAACCCAGCATACAACTATGCAGTCGTAGAAACTAAAGTTGGAGACTTAATCTTACTTGAAGATAACGTTGATGAACTATTAGCACAATTTGAGTTAGAAAACTTAGGAATTAAAAAAGTTGTGAAAGGTCGCGACTTAGAATACATTAAAGCTCAACATCCATTATATGAAGATGTGAAATCATTAGTAATGGTTGGAAACCACGTTTCAGATGAAGGGACAGGATGTGTTCATACGGCACCAGGACATGGGGCAGATGACTATAGTATCGGAGTTAAATACGGACTAAAACCATTCTCACCAGTAGATTCAAAAGGTCACTTAACAAAAGAGGCTGGCGATTTCGTTGCTGGACAATACTATGAGAAAGCAAATAAGACAATTATCGACAAACTTGAAGAAGTTGGAGCATTATTAAACTTAGAATACATTACGCATAGTTATCCATATGATGAGCGTATGAAAACACCAATCATTTATCGTGCGACAGTACAATGGTTTGCATCAATTGACAAAATTAGAGATCGTGCACTTGAAGAAATTTCAAATGTCGATTGGAAAAACGAATGGGGAGAAGTTCGTCTTCACAACATGATTAGAGATCGTGCTGATTGGACGATTTCAAGACAAAGATTATGGGGACTTCCAATTCCAATCATTTATACAGAGGCAGATACTCCAATCTTTGATAAAGAAGTATTTGAAAGATTAGAAGATTTATTTAGAGAACACGGATCAAAAGTTTGGTATGAAATGACTGCGGAAGAACTTCTTCCAGAAGGATATACGCATACTGACTCTCCAAATGGAAAATTCCGTAAAGAAAAAGATATTTTAGACGTATGGTTTGATTCAGGTTCATCATTTAATACACTTGATGAACGAGGACTTGGAACACAAGCAGACTTATACTTTGAAGGTAGTGACCAATATCGTGGATGGTTTAACTCATCATTAATCTTAAGTGTCGCGACAAATGATCAAGCACCATACAAATCAGTTATCTCACACGGATATGTATTAGACAGATCTGGCGATAAGATGAGTAAATCAGTTGGAAACGTAATTGATCCAAACGATGTTATTAAACGTAATGGGGCAGATGTCTTAAGAATGTGGGCATCAAGTATCGATTTCAAACAAGACGTTCGTTTTGCGGATGACGTAATCAAACAAGCAAGTGATGCATACCGTAAGATTAGAAATACATTCAGATTCATGTTAGGAAACTTAAGTGACTTTGACGTTGAAAAAGATGCAGTAGCTATGAGTGATTTAGAGAAGTTTGACCAAGTTATTATGAGTCGTTTAAATACTTTAAACGAAAAAGTCTTACAAAACTATGCCGACTTCGACTTTCAACAAGCGACAGTTGCCTTATCACTATTTATGAATAATGATTTAAGTTCATACTACTTAGATATCGCAAAAGATATTTTATATATCGAATTAGAAGATTCAAAACGTCGTCGTCAAGTCCAAACAGTACTATGGAACATTACTGACACACTATTAAAATTATATGCACCAATCTTAGTCTTTACAGCTGAGGAAATTAACGATCATTTCATGAAATATGATTCAATTCATAATACTCATTTCAATGAAGTAGTCGACTACAGTGAATATGATGAATTAGTAAGTGAGTTGGCAGAACTTGAAGCTTTACGTACTGAAGTATTAAAAGCATTAGAAGTTGAACGTGAATCAAAAGTAATCGGAAAACCACTTGAAGCACACGTAATCTTCAACATTGACGATAATAAGAAAGCTTTATTAGAAAAATTCTTTAATGAAGATATTAACCAATGGTTAACAGTTTCAACGGTCTCATTTGATGATAGCCAAGATAAAGAAGTAGTTGTCATTAAAGCTGAAGGTGATGTTTGTCCAAGATGTTGGAACGTTCGCGTAAGTTCTCGTGAAGATCACGTTTGTGATCGTTGTGCTGAAATTTTAGAACAACTATAAAAATGATTACTTCAGTAAATAATCCCAAAGTAGTACTTTGGAGTAAACTTAAACAGAGTAAATACCAAAAACAATACGAGCAATTTATTATTGAAGAGCGCTTGATCATTGAAGAAGCAAAAAAAGCTAATTTAAATATGATCACACTAGCACTTGAAAATAGTAATGTTGAAGCTGATTATATCGTAAGTGAGAGTGTGATGAAAAAACTATCACAAAATAAATCATTAAACGATGTAATTGCGATAGTGGATTTTTATGAAAGTAGTAATCAGGAATCAAGAAAGGTTGTCTATTTAGACAACCTTCAAGATCCTGGAAATATTGGAACAATCATAAGAACTGCATACGCATTTGGCTATACACACATTGTGTTAAATAACGGAGTAAGTAAATATAACAATAAACTAATTAGTGCTTCTAAGGGAGCAATTTTTCACATTAACATTAGTGAAAATACTGAGATATCTCACTTTAAACAATTAGGTTATGAAGTTGTCGGAACGCTGTTAGATGAAAATTCTAAAACCTTAGATGAGATAGAAAGCAAAGATAAAATGCTTATCGTCTTTGGCAATGAAGGCCAAGGAATATCATCGCAAGTAATTAGTGAGTTAGATGAGAGTGTTTATATTCCAATGAACAACTTTGATTCATTAAATGTCGGTGTTGTGGCCGGAATCGTATTGTACAAATTTAGATAGGAAGTAAAGATGAAAGAAATAAGTAAAATAAAAGAAAAAGTAACGATTATTAATAAAGAAGATAAAGTAATGTCTACTCGCTATTTAATGCAAAGATTTCTTCCGTATTTTAAACCATATAAAAAATTATTAGTTTTCGATCTTGTGAGTGCAAGTTTAACGACAGTTGCATCACTTGCGCTTCCATTAATCGTTCGAAAAATAACGAACACGGCAATGGATAGTCCAGCTGATTTAACGACTAAACTCATATTATCGACAGGACTTTTATACATTGTTTTACGCTTAATTGAGACATTGGCAAACTATTTCATGCAATCGTATGGTCATATTATGGGCGCTTTAATTGAAACGGATATGCGTAGTGATTTATTCAAACATATTCAAAAAATGTCGATGAAATTTTTCAATAACACAAAAGTTGGGCAATTAATGTCAAGAATTACGTCAGATCTTTTTGACATAACCGAATTTGCCCATCACGGGCCAGAAGAATTATTAATCGCAACTTTAACGATTTCAGTCTCATTTGTCATCTTAAGTAAGATGAACTTAAACTTAACATTGACAATATTTGCATTTCTACCATTTATGATTTTCTTTTCATCGAAACTACATCGTCGCATGCGTGCTGGTTTTAAGAAGCAAAGACATCAAGTTGGAAATATAAACTCAGATGTAGAAGACTCACTACTAGGTATTCGAGTCGTAAAAGCATTTGCGAATGAAGATGTGGAAATCGATAAATTTGAAGAAGGAAACAATGAGTTTTTAACGATTAAAAAAGAAGTGTACTTCACGATGGCCCAATTTCATAGTGTCATCAGAATCTTTGATGGTTTAATGTACATCGTAGTTGTAATGATGGGTGCATTTTACGTTAGAAGTGGTGCAATCTCGGTTGGAGATTACATGGCATACTTACTGTATGTCGGAACACTATTAACATCAATTCGTCGAATCGTTCAATTTTTAGAACAGTTTCAACGTGGAATGACTGGAATCGAAAGATTTGTCGAGATTATGGACACACCAGTTGATATCGTCGATAAAGAAGATGCCGTTGTTTTAGACAATGTGAAAGGTGATATTGAGTTTGATCACGTCACATTTGCTTACAATGAAAACTCAGAAGTATTAACTGATTTTACACTTGATATTAAAGCCGGTGAAAATGTTGCGTTTGTCGGACCATCTGGTGGTGGAAAAACAACGATTTCAAACTTAGTACAAAGATTTTATGATATTGACGCTGGATCAATTAGTATTGATCATAAAAATATTGAGGATATTCAGATTGAAAGCTTACGTGAAAATATTGGTGTCGTCCAACAAGATGTCTACTTATTTTCAGGTAGTATTTACGATAATATTATTTATGGTAAACCAAATGCGACTGAACAAGAGGTTTATGCTGCGGCACGTCTTGCAGGAGCGGAAGATTTTATTAATGAACTTTCTGAAGGATACGATACGTACGTTGGTGAGCGTGGTGTTAAACTATCAGGTGGTCAAAAACAAAGAATTAGTATTGCACGTGTCTTCTTAAAAAACCCGCCAATCTTAATTTTAGATGAGGCGACGAGTGCGTTAGACAATGAGAATGAAAAGATTGTCCAACAATCACTTGAGTTACTTGCGAAAGATCGTACGACAATTACGATTGCCCATCGCTTAACGACAATCAAAAACGCGAGTAAAATTGTCGTCATTACTAAAGATGGAATCGCAGAAATAGGTACGCATGATGAACTAATGGCTAACAAAGATGCATACTTTAGCCTATATCAGCTATATGAAGATTTATAAAGTGTGAGAAATAGAGTATAATAAGCATATGAATAAGAATAAAGATAGAAATATAAGAATTGAGAATATTAATACTAATGACGTACTGTTTACTTTTTATAGTAATCGGATCGGACGATTTTTTATAATTCTCGGAATTATATTTAGTTTGATGTTAATGCAAATTGATTTGTACTTAGCAATCATCTCTATCTTTATTTTTACTTTTTACATCTTATCGATTAAAAAGGTTAAGCAAATTTCGATAAAATCAGATAGTATTATTTACTACATAGATGATCATTATGCGACAATTGTATATTTTGATGAAATAATAAATTACTCACTCATTAAAAAAGATGATCACTTTTTACTAAATTTACTTTTAAGTGATAATAGTGAATATGATTTTCTATTTAATGATTATTCAATGATAAAAGAATTAGATAAATTAGTTGGTGATAAACATGTTGATTGATAATGCGGAATACTTAGTTGCGATAGATTTTGAAACGGCAAATAGCCATCCGTTAAGCGCCTGTCAGATTGGAATAATTGTTTTTCGAAAAGGTGAAGTTATATTTGAATATGAATCATTAATTAAACCGCCACGACGATATAGTGAGTTTAACTATTACAATGTCCAAATTCATAATATAAAGAAACAGGATGTTAAGGATGCGCCTAATTGGCTAGAAATTTATGAAGACTTTAAATATTATTTAGATAATAGTATTATCGTAGCGCATAATGCAAACTTTGATATTAGCGTATTTAAAAATCTTAATCAGTTTTATAACATAAAGTTTCCTAAAGCAATTTACTATGATACAGTCGAGCTATCTCGAAAAATGCTGCCGTATTTACCAAATCATAAATTAAATACGGTGAGTGAGCATTTGTCAATTGATCTAAAACATCATGATGCAAAAAGTGATGCATACGCATGTGGACTTATCGTTTATAAATGCTTACAAATGATAGACTCTGAAAATGTTTCAGAATTGTTTGAAAAAACAAATATGTTTCCAAAACAGTTAACATTATAGTTCCATTGTGTTATTATAGAAGGACACGGAGGTCTGTTATGGATAAATATTTAAACAATGCACTATTTTGGCAAAAACTTGATACAATCTATCTTTCTAGTGAAATAGTAATTGATAAACCAAAAGGATATGTACATCCTTTATATGCTAATCTAGTCTATCCTGTAGATTATGGATACTTAAGTGATACACTTGCGATTAACGACGGTATATCAGTATACCAAGGAACTGAGAAAACTGGATTACGTTATGTAATTATTTCGGCGGATATTTTAAAGAAAGACGTTGAAGTTAAATTACTTATAAACTGTAGTGAAGATGAAGTTAAGGAAATCTTATTTTTCTTAAATCAAACTGACTTACAAAAATCAGTTCTAATTTCAAGAAGTAACGAAATCCCATCATGGGGCGAATCAGATAACTAAAATATCACAAATTGTAAAAGAACTAAGGAGTATATATACTTCTTTTTTTTACGTCTAAAACTACAAATTTTATAAATTATATTAGGATATTAAACAAGTTACTCATATATTAGGTTGAGGTGGTCATATGAAAGGGGCAATACTTAGTTCAGGACTACTAGTTTTAATATTCAGTGTTTTTCTCTCTTTAAGTTATTTTGTTAGTTATGAACATAATCGATCTCATATAAGTAATAACTTTAAAAAGTCTCTAACACAAAGTGCTGAAATAATTAAAAATAGCGAACAAGTAGAGATCAAGGAAGTATTGCAAATAATCTCTGATGAGATTATTGAATCACTTCCAACCAACTTTACTTACAATCTTAGTCTTTTGGGCTTTAATGAAGATCCAATACTCTTAAGAGTAAGGATGGAAGTTTATAATAAGAATCTAAATTATTCATTCACATTTGAAGAAGTAATCATAGAAAAGGAGTTAGCTGATGAAGTTTAAAGGTGTTCACATTGGATTTAGTTTAGTATTTATCGTTGTAATTAACTTTCTAGTTTTTAATATCGCATTAAACAAAGAAGTAGATATGCAAAAGTTGCCAGTCGTAAAAGAGACAATTTATCCTCGGACAAAAATTGTCGAAGATGATATTACTTTTATTGATGTTCCAGCCAAGTTTATAAGTGATCATATGTTTACTAAGAAAGAAGACATTATTGATCTTTATAGTGATATTCAGACACTTATTCCGACAAACTCACCATTTTATAAGGAAGTATTATTTGAAGAGGAGGATCTTCCGGATTATCCTTCGATTTTATTAGCGGATGATCAAGTTGTTTATACGATAAATAGTGATCTAGTAAAAATGTCAGGAAACTCAATTGTTGTAAATCAAAAAGTTGATATATATACGACATATGCTATTCGTAATGAAAAACCAATTGTTGATCTGCTCGTCTCATCAGTAAGAGTTATTGGAGTGAAAGATAAGAAAGGATTAGATGTTACAAATCCAGAAAGTAATAAAGTGCCTTATATCGTCTTACTAGCATTAGATAAAGATATAATGCCATACGTTCGAAGTGCAGATGAGATTGCGGACTTAGAATTATACGCTTACTCAATTGCTGAGCGAGATGATACGGTTGAATCTCTATTTAACTATGAAGCACAAATATTAGAGTATATAAATTATGATTAAGTTTGATTTTGAATTTCTTAACTATTTAGTTGAAGACGAAAGTATAACTGATATTAACTTTAATGGCTCAACATTATGGGTGGATCATCTTTTAAAAGGTCGTTACTTAGAAAACATCGAAGTAAGTGATCATGAGATTGAAAGTTTCTGTTATCGATTTGCGAACTTCTGTAATAAGCAATTCAACAACTCATTTCCGATACTTGAAAGTGAAACGAATGATTTAAGAATAAGTATTATTCATAAAAATGTTGCCAAATCAGGATACAGTATTTCAATTCGTAAGACGCCACCAGTTATGCGCTTAAATAAGGAAATGTTAGTTAAAAGTGATTATGCTCCAAAAGATATTTTAAACTTAATTGAGCAGCTAGTTGTCGAGCGTAAGAAAATAATGATAAGTGGTTTGCCAGGTGTTGGCAAGACAGAGTTATTAAAATATCTGACTAGCTTTATAAGTGATAATGAGCGAGTTATAACGATTGAGGATAACTTAGAAATTCGCTATTCACAAATACATCCTAAAAAAGATGGCGTCATGATAAAGGTCAATAAAGAAGTAGATTACCGTGATGCGATAAAAGCTAGTTTAAGACAGCGAGTAGACTGGATACTACTTTCTGAGGTTAGAGGAATGGAAGTCGTAGAACTGATGCAGGCAGTCTCTACAGGAGCGAGTATAATGAGTACGATTCATGCTGACAATGCGACAAGTATTCCTCAAAGAATGCTACATATGTTTCCAGGAAATGAAATAGTCAATGAGAAATTAATGTTCACAATATATGAAAGTATTGACTATGGAATTTCTATTAAATCTCAAATCGATGATGATGGAATCAAACGTTATATTAATGAAGTAGTAAAGTACTATGTGATTGATAATACTTATAAGTCAAAACTAATATATAAAAGGGGTGATGATTATTAAATACTTAGGTATTGTTTGTGTCTTTCTAACTTACTTCTACATGTTTAAAAAACATCGCGACATAATAAAAGTTCTTCCACTAAGTAAAGAGCGAATCATTAACCTTACAGAAAGTATTAAAGAAGCGCCACATAAAGGAAGTTTATATAGCCTTTATATTAGAGTGACGATGATTGTATTAATGATAATATTATTATCATTACTTCTAAAACTAAATGCCGTAAACACGATATATTTAATTTTAATAATTTTTGCATTATTTCCGTTAGTTATTATTTGGAATATGAACTATTTAAAATATGAAAGTGAGTTTAGAGAACTAAATACTTATTTAACGCAATTCATTCTCATTTTTAAAAGTCATAATAAAATACTATTTACACTTGAGGAACTACTTGATTCATTAAATGGCGTCGTAAGACTCACAATTACACATTCAATTAAAATGATTAATGATGGAAGTAGTATTGAAGAGTCACTGGCTTATATTAATGATAAATATCCGCATTTTATAACATTTAACTTACACTCGCTCGTTTTAAGTGTTGAAAAGTTTGGAAGTGACGATTACTATGATGCACTTGATTTAATCCAGGATGATATAGATGATTGGTTTGATGATATTAATGAGTATAATAGTGAGAAGAGAAAGTTAATAAATAAAATTATCATCTTTATTTTATTTGCTTTCATTATTTGTTATATCGCCTTAAAAATGCTGACATCAGTTGATATCGATTTTAATACTCCAATCTATCAACTTGCGATATTTGTCTTTTGCATCTTACAAGTATTTACTTTTGTCAGTGTTAGTTCAATCTTAAATGAAGAAATGATTCATAAGAGTGAGAAGCTATGATAATTTACTTGTTTTACTTTATATTAATTATTTTTGTCATTTTGTTTGAAAAATCAATTAGTAATATTTTTATTAAGTACATTTATGAAAGTGATCTAGAACTTCTTTTAACTTACAGCGAAGACGATGATTTACAGCAATTTCAATATAATCGTTACAAAAAATCAAGTAAGTATTTAGTCTTTTTAGTAGTACTACCATTAATAAACTTTAATATATATTTTATGTTTCTGATAGTTTTTATAACTGTATATGCGTATAAAAAACCGTATTTAAAACTAAAGAGTGAATTTGAATTAAATTTATCACTAGTTAGATATCAGTTTCCGATTTTTCTAAGACAGATTCAAATTTTGCTGCATTCAAACAATGTTCTAAATGCGCTAATTGAAGCTTATCCTTATGCCCCACATATTATAAAAAATGATTTAAAGATTTTAATTGATTCCTTAAGTGATGATCCAAATAATATCCAGTCTTTTATAAGTTTTATGGGTCATTATAAAATATCTGAAATAGATCGAGCAATGAAACTTTTGTATCGAACATACATTGTCGATAAGGATGAATCATCTAAGCAGTTAAGTCGAATGATAAATTCAACGACAAAATGGATTAGGTATGAGCGAAAAGAGCGAAATGAAGGACGAATAAGAAGTTTAGAGTGGTTTGGGATAATTCCATTATTTGGAGTTACGATTGTATTTCTTGTCATCATGGCAAGTTTAATAAATAATCTTTTTGGAAAGGGGGGAATATAATGAAAGCATTTTTCGAAGAATATGGATTAGTATTAGTCGTTACCGTTATAGCAACAGGGATGATTTTGTTTTCAAATGATTTTAAAGAGACAATGAAAGATACGTTAGATAACATGTGGCATGAAATGACAAATGGTAGTAACCAATGAAGGGAGCCTATGAATCATATTTAATAATATTTTTTGGAATGCTATTTACACTAATTGGGTTTTCAATGGTTCAAATTACGATGCAGTATAATAATGCGCGTTTATATCAAGAAACGATCATTACATTAGTTGAACGACATAATCGATATGATGGCTCAATTGATGAATTAATTAAAAATACAAAACAAACGTGTAATGGCTGTACGTACAAAGTTAGTCGCTTTGATAATAAGTATAAAGTAGATATATCTTTTGATATTGCGATTAAAATGATTAACTTTGAGCAAAAAGCTCGAATTTCAGCACTAACTCAGAGTATTGTATGACTTTGAGTTAGT
>CAYWKT010000024.1:0-14054 GCA_964458985.1 uncultured Erysipelothrix sp. | reverse complement strand
ATTTTTATTTGAGATGCGATAATTATCAATGTCGCAGATATCGAAATCTTTACAATATTTTTAGTTTTCATAACTTGATACTGACCTCTCCACTATTAAAAATTTTCTCTTTACCATATTCATCTAAAACGACTAAGTTTCCGAGATTATTTATATCAATTGCCGTATATGTTTGATTACTATTGTTTATAGTAATTTTTTTATTTAAGACAGTACAATATTTTTTATACTCATCGATTAATGTGTTAGGATGTGTAATCATTAAGTCTAAGTAGTTAAAAATATTAGTTAGAAGATTTATTAGAAAATCATTCATTGATAACTTAATTTGAGTATGCTCAAGTAAGCTAGTATAAATGTGTACAAGCTCATCAGGCACTTGACTCTTTTTAATGTTTAAGCCAATTCCAATTACTAAATATTCATACTCTTTATAATTATCATATAAAGATCCTTCTACTAAGATTCCACCGACTTTTTTATTGTTGAGCATAATGTCATTTATCCATTTAATCGTAACGTTAATCTTAAATGATTCAAATATACTCTTTCTTATCGCCAGCGCACTCGCAATCGTAATTAGTTGTGCATCATTTATTGAGATTTTATCTTTTAAAAGTAAAGACATGTATAAACCTTCATCTTGTGGGGAGAAAAATTTATTACTTCCTCGACCTCTTCCAGCACTTTGATGATTAGCGATAATTAAAGTATTTTTAACTGTGGATAATTTCGCAATCTCTTTCGCGTAATTATTAGTTGAGTCAATTGATTCAAATGTTTTCACTTCATGTAGCTTTGTAATTTTGTCTAAAATTTTATTTGCATTTATCATATTATCTTCCTTTTTGATTTAACTTAATTAACTAAACTTCATTCTACTAAATTTAAGCTATTTAAACTAGTTAAATTACTAATACTTATAAACATTAAACGGTTGACATTAAAAATTGTAAGCGATAACATGTATTTATTAGATTAAAGAAAAGTTGTACATCAGATTATGAATTGATTATTTATTAGGGTTAGATAGAGGGGAGTTATTATGCATAAAGTCAAAATAAATGATGTAAGTGTCCGTGATGGAAATCAATCGCTATTAGCTACTAGAATGGAACATGAAGATATTATAAAAATAGTAAGTGAGTTAGATAAGTTAAATCTTCATAGTATCGAGGTCTGGGGTGGCGCAACGTTTGATAGTGCATTACGATTTTTTAAACGAAGTCCATGGCAAAACTTAAGAGAAATAAAAGAGGCAGCGAAAAATACACCACTGTCTATGTTGTTGCGTGGTCAAAACATTGTCGGATATCGACATTATGATAATGATACTTTAGAAAGGTTTATTCGCTTAAGTGTCGAAAATGGAATCGATATATTAAGAATATTTGATGCATTAAATGATATTAATAATGTGAAAAATGCAATTAAATATTCAAAAAAATATGGAGCGCACACACAAGCGGCAATCTCTTATACAGTAAGTCCTGTTCACAGCATTGAGTATTACGTGAATTATGCGAAAGAGTTAGAAACATTAGGAGCTGATTCACTATGTATAAAAGATATGGCAGGAATATTACTGCCTGAAGTTGCCTATGATTTAATTACTGCTTTAAAGAATGCGATAAATATTCCGATTAACTTACATTCGCACGCTACGACAGGTCTTTCACCACTTGTCTTTGAACAAGCGATATTAGCTAAAGTAGATAGTGTCGATGGAGCAATTTCACCACTTTCAAATGGGACATCGCATATTGCGCTTGAAACGCTTTTAGAAGTCGTTGAAATTACTAAGTCTACTTCAGATATTACGATGAGTGACTTACAAGCTAGCTATGATGTTAGTAATGATATTGTCGACAAATATATCGAAAGTGGACAACTATCGCCGAAAGCTTTAATTATTAATCCAAACATTTTAACTTATCAAGTTCCAGGTGGCATGCTTAGTAACTTAATGAGTCAACTAAAAGATCAAGGGGCAATGCATCGCTTTGATGATGTATTAAAAGAAATACCTAAAGTTAGAAAAGACTTAGGTTATCCACCATTAGTTACCCCATTATCGCAAATGGTTGGAACACAATCCGTTTTAAACGTATTAATGAATGAACGCTATAAAATGGTTCCAAAAGAAATTAAAGATTATGTGATGGGCCACTATGGTAAGTTTCCAGGTACTGTCAGCGCTGAAATAATCGATATAGTCTTAAAAGGTGACGTTATTATTGCTCCAATACCTATTGATGAGATCAAGCCAGTTTATGATGAGATGAAAATTGAACTTCAATCAAAAATAAATCGTGAACCACTTGAGGAAGAAGTAATTTCATATATATTATTTCCGCAATATGCAATTATCGATGAGTTAGATGCTGATGTGATTGAATTTGAGATCTTTGAAATGGAGGCTACTAATGGATAATTTTAATTTGTTGAATGGAGTTTGGTTAAGTATATTTTCAATGTTAGTTGTATTTATAGTTTTAATTATACTTGCATTAATAATTAGTCTTATTTCAAAAGTACTTTATAAGCCAGAAGTTATCCACACTACTAGCTCGGTGGAGTCAATAGAAATGAATGAAGAAGAACTGTTAGTCGTTAAAATAATTTCAGGAATACTTATGCAAGAAGAGAAAGTTACGGACGTAGTAATTAAATCAATTAAGAAAGTAGGGGGAAGCATATGAGTAAATATAAAATAACGATAAATGGGAGTGTTTATGAAGTAGAAGTAGAAAAAATGTCTGATGATCATCAAGTAAAGACATTAAATAAAAACACTAGTAGTAAAAATAGTACAGAAGTAAATAATGTTTTTACTTCACCAATTCAAGGTAATGTATTAAAAATTAATACCGCTGTGAATGAGTCAGTAAAAAAAGGTGATTTACTCTTAGTAATTGAAGCGATGAAGTTAGAAAATGAAATTGTATCTGATCGTGATGGAATAATCGAAAATATTATGGTTGAGGTCGGCAAAACCGTTAATAGTGGCGAAGTAATAATTAACTTTAAAGGTTAGCCATATGGTTGATATACTAGTAAATTTTTATAATCAATCGGGCTTCTCAGAATTATCGATCGGAAACGTGACGATGATTTTTATCGCATTACTCTTATTGTACGTTTCGATTAAAAAAGGATATGAGCCATACCTACTCATTCCAATCTCATTTGGAATGTTATTAGCTAATTTACCACTTGCGAACTTGATGGGTGAAGGTGGATTATTGAATGAGTTGTATAAAGGTGTTTCACTTGGAATCTTTCCACCACTTATCTTTATGGGAGTTGGGGCAGCGACTGACTTTGGACCTTTAATTAGTAATCCTAAAAGTTTAATTTTAGGTGCAGCAGCTCAGTTTGGAATATTCATTGCCTTTTTAGGAGCTATATTCTTAGGGTTTAATGTTTTAGAAGCCGCAAGTATTGGAATTATCGGTGGAGCTGATGGTCCAACTGCATTATACTTAACGAGTATTTTAGCGCCAGATTTGCTTGGTCCAATTGCGATTGCGGCCTACTCTTATATGGCTCTCGTTCCAGTTATTCAACCACCTATCATTAATCTACTAACGACTAAGGAAGAACGTCAGATAAAAATGGTTCAACTTCGTGAAGTATCTAAAACAGAGAAAATCGTCTTTCCAATTGTAGTAGTAATTATCGTATCATTAATTGTACCAAGCGCAACTCCATTAATTGGGATGCTCATGTTTGGAAACTTAATTAAAGAAGTAGAAATTGTTCCTAAGTTAGTGGAAACTGCAACGAACTCATTAATGTATATCGTCACAATTTTCCTAGGTTTAACTGTTGGAGCTAGTGCCAATGCGACAACGTTCTTAAATGCTCAAACGTTAGGTATTATTGCCTTAGGGTTAATTGCCTTTGGGATCGGGAGTGCCTCGGGAGTTATTGTCGCTAAAATTATGAACTTATTCTTAAAGGATAAAATTAATCCAATGATTGGAGCGGCAGGTGTTTCCGCAGTTCCGATGGCAGCACGCGTCGTTCAAGTTGAAGGACAGAAGAATGATCCTTCAAACTTCTTACTGATGCATGCGATGGGACCAAACGTTGCCGGTGTTATAGGATCGGCAGTTGCGGCTGGATTATTATTAAGTTTCTTTGGCTAAATTAAAAAATCATTACCAACTCGGTAATGATTTTTTTGATTTGTTAGACTGTTTTTACTTTACAAGGACGATTAATTTCAAAGCGAGTAAAGATTAATCCCCCAATTAAAATTAATAGTGTTAAAAGTTTATACGGTAAGCCATTAAGTGCTAGAGCGCTAATTGAATACGTTATTCCAAATATTGATAAGAAACTAATAACACAACTCGTACAACCGTATGTCATTATTGAGAATATAAATCCGATAAAAGTTACATTACTACTTTTTGTATCATTTCCTTTTAACTTTAGATTTATTAAGCTTAATGTTTGAGTTACTGACGTGATAATTGCCATTACTACGTTCAATAGTAAATTAATAACTACGAGGTATGTACCGTAAGTTGTAATCATATTACTATATGTCATCGTTAAATTATCGATAACTATGTAAATTATTAAGAATATTGAGAAGAAGGTTACTAATTGCTTCTTCTTATTTGATAGTTCATTTAATGCAATGTTGAACATTAGTCCACCCCTTTTTATTAGTTTATATATAACGTAATTTAATGTCAATCAAAGTACTCATACATTTGTGTGAAAAATAATGATATAATGTTGTCAAAATTGGAGGTACTTATTATGAAATTAAAGATAAGTGATTTAACGGTTGGCTTTAATGATCAACTAGTTTTAGATGATATCAACTTTGAATTTGAGAGTAATAAGATTTATGCTTTACTTGGACGAAACGGCGCCGGAAAAACGACATTCTTTAACGCACTTGCGGATGATCTAACTCCTTATAGTTTAGACGCTAAACTTGTGATTGATGATAAAAATCATAAACTAACACCAGATGATATTGGCTATGTAGTGTCAACTCCTAACGTTCCAGATTTCTTAACAGGTCGCGAGTTTTTACGTTTTATAATGGAAATGCATAATAAAGACGGTAACAGTATCGTAATGGATAAGGAGATTGATGATTATTTCGATTACTTATCAATCGCTGTCTCTGATCGTGACAAACTAATGAAAGATTACTCACACGGTACTAAGAGTAAGATTCAAATAATCGTAAACATAATTACAAACCCTAAAGTTTTATTTTTAGATGAACCACTAACGACACTAGATGTTGTTATGGCAGAGAAAATTAAAAATCTTTTAAGAGAAATAAAGAAAGATTATATAATTATTTTCAGTACGCACATTATGGAGTTAGCGCTTGATTTGTGTGATGAAATAGTTTTATTACATGATGGTAAACTAGAGGCAATTGATCGGGTGGAGTTTGAAGGTGCTCAATTAAAAAATCGAATTTTAGAATTGTTGAGTGATGAGGATGAGTAGACTATTTGATCAAGTTACTTTAAACTTTACGATAAAACGTAATAATTTCACTTATAATTTAAGTAAGTTGTTTTTAGTAAAGCATTTAGTCCCAAAGAATCCATATAGTCCATTTGCACCTAAGCGTGTAAAAATATTTTTTAGTATAATTACGGTTTTAATTCTTATCTTTAATACGATTGTTATGAATTTTATAAACGCATTGCTAATTAATGGGCCGTTATTATTTAGTGGCATAACTGGATTAAATGTTAGTTTTACAACATTTGCCTTTGTATCAACTATATTTTATGCGGTAGTACGCGGAATGTATCGTCCAACATATATTATAAGTGAGCCTCAAACATTAGAAACTTTATATCGTTATATTAAAATTAATGGCAAAACGATTAGTATAAACAATCGAATATTATATTTTATTCAAGTTGTCATTAATCGGATTGGGTTACTTTTATTGATGCCTAATTTAATTAGTGGAATTTCAATTATCTTAACTTGGTATGGGATTAGTATAATGATGGACTCTTATCATATAATTTTATTCGATAAGTTTAATCTAACTATGCCAAGTCCTAAAAATTCGATAATGATTCCTTACTTAATCATATATACAATTATGATCTTTGCACCATTTGCTCTTTTAATGTTTAATCTAGTAGTAAATATTAATGTGTACTTATTATTTTCCTTATCATTATCTATATTAATTTTAAATGCCTTAATTAATAATAAGTTGATGAAATCGTTTGATTTTCATTTATACGTAAGACGTCAAATTATTGCGATAAGCTTACTAGCATCAATGACATCGCCTGAAACAAAGAGTCATTATGTGAAAGATGCAAATGTTAAAAAGTTAGAATATAATCAATCAAAGCAATATAAAGGGGAAAAGTTTAAGTACTTAAATAATATATTTTTCGATCGTCATAAAAAGGTTTATTCAAGAAAACGTTTAATAGTTAATGGTATATTTTTGTCATTAATCATACTGCTTTTACTATTAAGGTTAATCCTTAAAATGGACTTTGTGTATGCGATTCGAAACTCAATTGATATTGATGACTTTACGTTAAATATTACTCCACTCTTTTTACTTATTTATTATTTAAATATGGGAGAGGAAATTACTAGCGCCTTATTCTATAACTGTGATGCATCAATGCTTCGTTATCGTTCGTATAATAATGGTTCAAATGTATTACCTAATTTTATTGAAAGATTGAAGCATATGGTAATTATTCATATTCCCCAGGCAATACTATTATCATTATTAATGATGACTTTTACTGCGATGTTTAATCCGGATGTAAATTTAAAAATATTAATGATGATCTTTACTGTAATATCGATGATGACAATATTCTACTGCATTCACTCTCTCGTAATGTATTTTGTCATACAGCCATTTAATGAGCAAATGCAAATCGTAAGTTATGCATACAAAATCGTGACATTCTTTACTTATTTTATAACATATATGATTATTGATTTTAAGACACCGCTTGAAACACTAACTATATCGGTCATAATCTTTAGTCTTATTTATATTATAATCGCAAGCGTATTAATGTATTTTGTAGCACCAAAGACGTTTAAATTAAAGTAGATAACGTTTTTGTGATAAAATAAGGTTAATAGAAAGTGGGGAGATTTATGGCTGAACATAAGATTTACTCGATGGCTTTTTCAACTGTTTATCCGCACTATGTTGTGAAGGCGGAGAGAAAAAACCGAACGAAAGCAGAAGTAGATGAAATTATTTTTTGGTTAACTGGTTATGATAGTGATCAATTAGATAAGGTAATTTTAGATGAGGTTGATTTTAGACATTTCTTCGCTAATGCTCCAAATCTAAATGAGAGTCGCCAGTTAATTACAGGAAAAGTATGTGGAGTTGTCGTTGAGGATATTGAAGATCCACTCATGCAAAATATTCGATACTTGGATAAATTAATCGATGAGTTAGCTAAAGGTAGACCATTAGAAAAGATTTTAAGAAGTTAGTTTATTAACAAATTACTAAAAACTAGGATGAAATAAGCCTAGTTTTTTATTTGTCTAATTACAGATAATAAATGTGAGCATTTACTTTGCTTACTTTACCGGTTAATGGTATTATTTTCTCGAAGGTTAGCGCATGCTAACTTATGGAATAGATCACGATGAAGAGGAGAAATATATGAGATATTTAATTAATAAATCAGAAAATCCTTACTTTAATCTAGCGCTTGATGAGTATGCCATGAAACATATTGATGTTGATGAAGATTTCTTCTTCTTATGGCGAAATGCGCCGTCAGTCATTATTGGTAAAAACCAAAATGCTGTGCAAGAAGTTAATCAAGCTTATGTCGATGAAAATGGAGTAAAGGTTGCAAGACGTGTATCTGGCGGAGGAGCCGTCTATCATGATTTAGGTAATTTAAATTTTACTTTTATTATCAATGTAGATGATCCAGGAAAAGTTGATTATAAAAAATATGTTCAACCAATTATTGACGCTTTAAAATCTATGGGAATAGAAGCAGAAGCATCAGGTAGAAATGATATATTAATCGATGGCCTTAAAATTTCCGGTAATGCTCAGCGTGTCTCAAATGGTAAGTTAATGCATCATGGAACATTAATGTATGACGTAAACATTGAGGATATGGTTAAAGCATTGAATGTAACTCCAGACAAGTATATATCAAAAGGAGTTAAGTCAGTTAGGTCAAGAGTAACTAATATTAAGGAACATCTTACAGATAGTAGTGATATTCACGATTTCTGGGATGCACTTCAATATTATTTATCAGATGAAGGAAAATCAGAAGAAATTATCCTCTCCGATGAAGCAATTGCTCAGATTGAACTGGAAGCTATGAACCGGTTTAGTACTTACGATTGGATCTATGGTGAATCACCGGAATTCAACTTTGAAGTAAGTGAAAGATTACCGGGGGGTAAACTAGATATAAAAATATCTGTCGATGATGGATACATTCAAGAAGTTCGTTTCATTGGAGATTATCTAGGAGTTAGTGACGTTGCGGAAGTAGAAGATCGATTAAGAAACACTCGATTTACAAAAAGTGACGTAAGTGCGATATTAAGTCTATTTGACTTAAAGTTATATTTTGGAAACATTAGCAAAGATGAAATCTTAACGCTAATATTCGAATAGTAGAAGGGTGAAAATATGGCAAAAATAAATAAAAATGATGTATTAGATTTTGCGGTTCATTTAGATTCAGTTGTAGAGAACTATGAAATGGTTCAAGTTCTAAATGAAGAAGGTAAAGTAGTTAATAAAGATTTAGTTCCTGATTTATCAGATGATGAGTTAGTAGAACTTTTTAAAGATATGTTATGGGCACGTGCACTAAATGATCGTTCAACGATCTTAGCTCGTCAAGGACGTTTAGGGTTCTTTGCTCCGACAGCAGGACAAGAAGCAAGTCAAATCGCAAGTTACTATGCATTTGATAAAGGGGATATTTTATTCCCAGGATATCGTGATATCCCACAATTAGTTAAACACGGATTACCGTTAGATAAAGCATTCTTATGGAGTAGAGGTCACGTATTAGGAAACGACTACCCAGAAGATTTAAATGCAATGCCTCCACAAATTATTATTGGAGCACAATACATTCAAGCAGCTGGAGCTGGACTTGGATTAAAGAAACGTGGTAAAAAACAAGTTTCATTCACATATACAGGAGACGGTGGATCATCACAAGGTGATACATATGAAGGTATGAACACAGGTGGAGCTTTCAAAGTTAACACTGTATTCTTCATTCAAAATAACGGATTCGCTATTTCAACTCCAAGAGAGAAACAAACAGCAGCTGTAACATTAGCGCAAAAAGCAGCCGCAGCAGGAATTCCAGGAATTCAAGTTGACGGAATGGACGCACTTGCAGTTTACTCAGTTTCTAAAGCAGCACGTGATTGGGCAATCGCTGGAAATGGTCCAGTATTAATTGAGACTATTACTTCAAGATTCGGTGCTCACTCAATGAGTGGGGACGATCCAAAACGTTACCGTACACAAGCTGATATGGATGAATGGGATAAAAAAGATCCATTAATTAGAATGAGAAAATACTTAGAATCAAAAGGAATTTGGGATGCAGCTAAAGAAGAAGAAATCGTTGAACAATACGATGCAGAAATTCAAGAAGCAGTTTCAAAAGCTGACAATGCACCAAAACAAAAAGTTTCACACATGTTAGAAACTATGTTTGAAACACCAGACAAAGTTACACAAGAACAAATTGATAGATTTAAAAATAAGGAAGGTGAATAATCAATGGCACAATTAACAATGGTACAAGCGATTACTAATGCCTTAGATAATGCTTTAGAAAAAGATGAAAACACACTAATCTTCGGTGAAGACGTTGGGGTTAACGGCGGAGTATTCCGTGCAACTGAAGGTTTAAATGCGAAATACGGAGACGACCGTGTCTTCGATACACCACTTGCGGAAAGTGCAATCGGTGGACTTGCGATTGGATTATCACTAGAACAATACCGTCCTATTATGGAAATTCAGTTCTTCGGATTTGTATTTGAAGTAATGGACTCAATCTCAGCTCAAATGTCACGTACTAGATACCGTATGGGTGGTACAAGAAACATGCCAATTACAGTAAGAGCACCTTATGGTGGTGGAGTTCATGCTCCAGAATTACACTGTGATTCACTAGAAGGATTAATGGCGCAAACTCCAGGAGTTAAAGTTGTAATTCCTTCAAATCCATATGACGCAAAAGGATTATTATTAGCTTCAATCGAAGATAACGATCCAGTTGTATTCTTAGAGCATATGAGATTATATAGATCATTTAGAGATGAAGTACCAGAAGAGTACTACACAATTCCTTTAGGAAAAGCAGCAGTAGCACACGAAGGTGCAGACGTTACAGTTGTAACTTATGGTTACATGGTAAGAGAAGCACTAGCTGCAGCTAAAGCTTTAGAAGAAAAAGGGGTAAGTGTTGAAGTTGTCGACTTACGTACAGTTCAACCTTTAGATATTGATACAATTGTCTCAAGTGTTACGAAAACTGGAAGATTATTAGTAGTTCAAGAAGCACAAAGACAAGCTGGAGTTGCGGCAAACGTTATGGCAGAAGTTGCGGAAAGACAAGAAGCAATTCTTGCACTTAAAGCACCAATCGCACGTGTTGCAGCACCTGATACAGTATACGCATTTGGTTTAGCTGAAGGAGATTGGCTACCAAACTCAGATGACATTCAAGAAGCAATTCTAAATGTTATGAAATTCGACTAGGAGGTAAATTATGTCATTTATATTCAAAATGCCAGATGTTGGAGAAGGAATTAACGAAGGAGAAATCGTTAAATGGAACGTTGCAGTAGGCGATTCGATTAAACTTGATGAAACTTTAGTTGAAATTCAAAACGATAAATTAGTACAAGATGTACCGTCTCCAGTAAGTGGAAAAATATTAAAAATATTTGTAGAAGAAGGGGAAGTTGCTGAAGTTGGCGATAACCTAATTGAAATTTTAGCTGAAGGTGCTGTACCTGCAGTTGAAGAAGAAGTTAAAGTAGAAGCAGCTGCACCAGCGGCAGCATCAAGCTCATCAGTATTCACAGTAACACTACCAAACGTTGGAGAAGGTGTTATGGAAGGTGAAATCGTTTCATGGATGAAAGCTGAAGGAGATTCAATCAAAACTGATGAATCACTACTAGAAGTTCAAAATGATAAATTAGTACAAGACGTACCATCACCAGTAACTGGAGTTGTTTCAAAAATATTAGTTGAAGCAGGAACAGTTGCGAACGTTGGTGACGCAATTGTCGAGATTACAGTTGAAGATGGCGCAGGAAACTCTGTAGCATCATCAACACCGGCACAAGCTGAAGCTGCACCTGCAGTTGTTGAAGAAGCAGCTGTTCGTGGAAATACTGGAGTATCAGTAGTTGCAGGACGTGTTCTAGCAATGCCTTCAGTTAGACAGTATGCACGTGATTTAGGAATCGACATTACAACAGTAAGTGGAACAGGAAACTATGGTCACATTACTCGTTTAGACTTAGATAACTATACAAATACACCAGTTGCAGAAGTAGTAAGCGAAACTGTCGAGGCTACTACAGCGGCACCAGTCGCAGCAGCACCAGTCGCAGTTGCTCCAGTGGCGGTTGCACAAAGTGCAGATACGACACGTGAAGCGATGAGCCCAACGAGAAAAGCAATTGCACAAGCAATGGTAAACTCAAAAGTTCAAGCACCACACGTTACAATCTTTGATGAAGTAAACGTAAGTGATTTAATGAAACATCGTGCACGCTTCAAAGAAGTTGCACTAAAACAAAATATTAGCTTAACTTACTTAGCATATATGACTAAGGCAGTTACAACTGTATTACGTAAATATCCAACTCTTAATGCAAGTGTTGACTCAGCTACAAACGAAATTGTATACAAACATTTCTACAATATCGGGATTGCAGTTGATACAGAAAAAGGATTATACGTTCCAGTAATTAAAGAAGCTGACCGTAAAGGAATCTTAACTATCGCAAAAGATATTAGTGACTTAGCTGCAAAAGCACACGAAGGAACTTTATCACGTGATGAAATGAGTAATGGTTCAACTTCAATTTCAAACATTGGATCAGCTTGGGGAATGTGGTTTACACCAATTATTAACTTCCCAGAAGTCGCAATCTTTGGAATGGGACGTATTGAGAAAAAACCAGTAGTACTAAAAGATGGTACTATCGGTGTTGGTGATGTTCTGCACTTATCTATGAGTTTTGACCACCGTATCATTGATGGAGCTTTAGCTCAAAACGCAATGAACGAATTAAAACAATTATTAAGTGATCCTGAACTGTTATTAATGGAAGGATAGTGAGAATATGGTAGTAGGAGATTTCGCCTTAGAACTTGATACGGTAGTTATTGGATCAGGTCCTGGAGGGTATGTTGCGGCAATCAGAGCTGCACAATTAGGAAAAAAAGTCGCAATCGTTGAAAGAGACCAAATTGGAGGAGTATGTCTAAACGTAGGATGTATCCCATCTAAAGCTCTAATTAACGTTGGACATAAATATCAAAGTGCATTAGATTCAAGTCTATTTGGAATTGAAACTGAAGATGTTACTTTAGATTTTGAAAAAACTCAAGCATGGAAAGACACTGAAGTAGTTGGAAAATTAACTGGTGGAGTTTCAATGTTATTAAAGAAAAATAAAGTTGAAGTTATTAAAGGAGAAGCTTTCTTTAACGATAAAAACCAATTTAGAGTTATTGATGGAGAAAATGCTCAATCATATAGCTTTAATGAAGCGATTATCGCAACAGGAAGTCGCCCAATCGAAATTAAAGGATTTAAATTCGGTGGCCGTGTAATTGACTCTACTGGTGCTTTAAACCTTAAAGAAGTTCCAAAACACTTAGTTGTTATTGGTGGTGGATATATCGGTAGTGAACTTGCGAATGCATATGCAAACTTAGGTTCAAAAATTACAATAATTGAAGCGCAAAAAGATATCTTAATGGGCTTTGATAAAGATATGATTCAATTAGCTAAAAAAGATTTACTAGCAAAAGGTGTAAACATCGTAACTAACGCATTCGCAGAAGAAGCAGTTCAAACTGATGATGGCGTTAAAGTTTCATACAAAGTTGATGATAAAGTAGAAACAATCGATGCTGACTACGTTCTAGTTTCAGTAGGACGTCGTCCAAATACTGATGACTTAGGACTACATTTAGCTGGTGTTGATTTAGATGATCGTGGACTTGTTAAGATTGATAAACAAGGACGTACATCAAATCCAAATATTTACGCTATTGGAGATATCGTTGAAGGACCAGCTTTAGCACATAAAGCTAGTTATGAAGCTAAAGTTGTTGCAGCAGCAATTGCTGGACAAAATTCAGAGATTGACTATGTAGCAATTCCTGCAGTTTGTTTCACAGACGTTGAACTTGCAACTTCAGGTTTAACTCAACAAGAAGCTAAAGAACAAGGAATTAGTATTAATGTTTCTAAGTTCCCAATTGAAGCTAACGGACGTGCATTATCATTAGCACAAACTGAAGGTTTCATCAGAATTATTACTGATAAAGAAACTGGTACAATCTTAGGTGGACAAGTTGCTGGAATTAACGCAGGAGAAATTATTGCTGAGTTAACATTAGCGATCGAAGGAAGAATGAATATCGAAGATATCTCATTAACAATTCATGCTCATCCAACTGTTGCTGAAACAATTATGGACGCAGCTGAGCTTGCTCAAGGATTACCAATTCATATATAACAAATAAACTACTCAAGATTAATAGTCTTGAGTTTTTTAATGCTTTAAATGCTTTGTGAGCGGTTATTATATGAAATGTGTAAATATGTTAGTATGTTAAATTTTAAGTGTCTAAACGCTTTTAAAATGGCTTAAGTAACAGTGAAGTTGCTTAATGAGCATACTTTCAGTGTGTAACAAGTTTAATGGTATAATGATAGTTAAGTTAAGGAGACCAACTATGAGTTTGTCAAGTAATTGTTGAAAAAAATTATGATTGA
>CAYWKT010000023.1:0-15844 GCA_964458985.1 uncultured Erysipelothrix sp. | reverse complement strand
TCGGGAATTTAATTATTCCCTCCTACTCGATTATTAACTATTTCTTTTTACTCTTTTTTACTCTTTTTTCTCTATTGCGGAACTTATTATAGTATTTCATACCAAAAGCTCCAAATAGAATGAATGTAATAGATGTCATTATGAAACTTGAATCTTGATCGGATGTTTTCGCGAAAACTAACTCTAATTCATAGTTATCGATACTTTGATCCTCTGCAATTACCATAAAACTAATTACATAGTTATTATTATCTTTAATTTGAATATTTTCGTTCAAAGAAGTAAATGCATTTTTGTCCTCTAACACATATGTTAATTCTACATTACCTTCATTTAACTGAACGACAGCTTTATTGTTCCTAAACTGTACTATTTCATCATTAATCTTTACTTCTATATTTTTATTACTGCTAGGATTAGTTTTTTTCGTGACTTCAATCATATATGTCATTTCAGTAGCATCTTCACTTATAACAGATAAGTAAATATTGTTTAAGCCATTTCTTAAATCAATAACTTCATCATAATCAATTGTTGCCTTGTTATCATTCAATACAACATTCAAGGATATTGATTCCTCATCATTTTCATATGTCATAAAACTATCCACTTTTATAGAATCGGTGTTGATCGTGATTGATTTTATTGATGTATCATTACTTTTACTTATTGAAACTTCCTCTTTTTTTGAACTTCATCATTCTTTAAAGTTTGATTAGTATTTTGATTTGGTGTTTGATCAGTAGTTTTTCTGGTGTCGAAACTGTGGTATTATCTTTAGGTTGATTAACATCTTTCTGTTTACTTGAATCAGGAACTACTATTGTATTTTTATTATCACTTGAATTTGCACATGGGCTTGCACTTATCGGATCACCTACAGCATTGTGTGAACCGTCAGTATTTTTCTTTGCTTGATGCCAATGACCATCCCCATGATTACCATATTCTAATCCATTACAATTAGTAATTGATGCTTTTTTAATCGACCACTAGTGCCATTAATAGGAACTACAGAGCAAATTATCATAACAATAACCATAACTACTATTTTCTTTCTCATCTTGAGCCTCCTTACGTATTATATTAATTATAACACTCAATAATTTGGTATCGACTAATTCTTGTAAATAAAAAGAAGTAGTTTTTAAACTACTTCTTATGAAACTTATTTATTACTTAGATTGATTTGCTTCGCGTTCTTCTAATTCACTAATTACTTGAGGATAAATCTTATCCATCTTATAGAATACTAATAGTAATAAAGGAAGTGCAACACTGTATACGATTGGTACTAGTACGTATAGTACATGAAGAATATTCATTACTCCAGCATTTTGAACTGCAGCAAGTCCGTCATATCCAGCACTTGAAAGTAAGCTCATACCAATTGCAGCTCCTACTCCTGCTCCAACTTTAGCTCCAAATGTAGTACTTGAATAAAGCATTCCTTCAGTTATAACACCAGTTTTCCAATGTCCATATTCAATTGTATCGGCAACCATTGCAAAGATAGTTCCCATAGTAGCTGATGATCCGACACCTTTAATAATTCCTGTAATAATTAACCATGTAGTATCAGTTGGATTAAATGTAACCATTACTGCACCGATAGCTTGAATTGCTCCACCAAGGATTGCGACTTTAGTTTTACCATATTTTTGAGTTAAGATTGGTAAGAAAGGCATAATAACTAATACTGGAACAATTGAGATTGCAGCTAAGAATCCTGCGAACTCTTCATTACCTAATGCGTATTTAGCGTAGTATGTACCAGCTGACATTGAAGTTCCCATTCCAAATGCCATAATTACTCAGAATGCAACGATAACTAGCCACTGGTCATTTTTCATACAAATTTTCAGTGATTTACCAAATGATAATTGAGTATCGTTATTTTCATCAACGACATGTACACGTTCTTCTGTTTTATAGAAACATACTAAGAATAATACTGCAGCTAAGATTCCGTATAATACTGAAGCAATAACCCATGCTTTTTGATTTCCAGTTCCACCTAATGCATTAACGATTGGTAGAGTAAATGCATTAATTAATAATGATCCAATTTGTGCCATTAACATTCTAAACACGTTAATTGACATTCTTTGATCTTGATCTCTTGTCATTAGTGCAGTCATCGCTCCGTATGGAATGTTGATTGCAGTGTATAAGACTGTAGTGACTAAGTTATATGTGATTGCGACATAAATATATTTTCCTGTATCACCTAAATTAGGTACCGCAAACATTAAGACTAGCGAGATTGCGATTGGAAGTGCGAGCCATAGTAACCAAGGTCTAGCTTTTCCATGTTTAGATTTTGTCTTATCGACGATGAATCCCATGACTATATCACTAATACCATCAAATAGTCGTGACACCATCATAATCATACCAACGATACCAGCATTTAAGCCAAGTGTATCTGTATAGAAGAAGGTAACGTAAGTTCCAGCTAAAACTAATATTAAGTTACTCGCTAAATCTCCGCCCCCATAAGCGATTTTTTCCGATATACTAATTTTTTCTACTTTTAATTCTTTTGTACTCATTTTACTATCCCCTTTTTTTTAGTTAGTGTTGTACGTCGCCTGCACCTAAGATGTCAGCGATTGTCATTTTTGGTAATACTTCAGAAAGTCTCTTCATTAACTTATGATCAAAGTTGTTAGCGACAGTGACTTCTTTATCGAAGATAATTGTTTCTTCATTACCTTCAGTTGTAGGATTCCATGTTGGAATTCCTTCATGATTTGGATTTCCAGTTTTCGTAAAGTTAATAAGTGCTTGTGCCATTTGTGACTGTAACTTTTCAGATACACCATCGATATTTGCAGAAGGTACTAGTTCAATATTATTGAAGAAGAACGGAATATCTGCACAATGCCATGCTGGCTTATCGTTTTGAACTGGGAAGTCCAGATTAAACATGTACGAGTAAGTTTCCGATTCTGGATGTTTAGCTTTTGCTAATGCATACTCAGTTTTCAAAGGTCTAAATAACATGTCTAATTGCGTTAAATCAATAATTTCTCTATTTGGATATGCTTCTTTGAATAATTGTACGATTTCCTCAGTATTATCTTGGAATCTTTCTCTTACTACTTCAAGCATCTCTTCTTCACTCATCTCATGTTTATTATATGGTGAAGGTGCAAAGTTAAATTCACCATAGACAGATCCGATTAAAATCGGTGTTTTCTTAGCTTGTTCACTAAATCCGTAAACCTGTGGCTCACCTAAGTAGTAATCATCTACTGCTGGATTGTTTCCAACATACTCACCTTGCATCATTAATGGTGGTGCTACTTTATTGTAAGCATCAACTAAAGTTAAGAATAAAACTGTTTCTAACTGTTCAACGTCATCAAATTTTAACTCTTCTAATAGTGCATTTACGATTTTTTCTCCACTTATGTTTTCATAAGCTGGCATGAAGTCTCCTGCAACACCGCTCATAATCATTCCTTTATGGAATAATCCTTCAGCTTCTGGAATTTGCATTAATGCACTTACTTTCATTCCTCCACCTGATTGTCCAAAGATAGTTACGTTGTCAGGATCTCCACCAAAGTTTGCGATATTATCACGAATCCATCTTAGTGATTCAACTAAATCCGCAAGTCCCGCATTCGCAGAGTTTTTATATTTATCGCCAAAAGGTGATAAATCCATGAAGCCTAATATATTAAGGCGGTGATTTAATGATACGACTACGATGTCACCTTCCACACTTAAGTTGTCTCCGTTGTAGGCTTTTTGCTCAATTGATGATCCTGCAAAGAATCCTCCACCGTGTAACCAAACAAGTACTGGTTTTTTCGCATCCTTATCAATACTTTGCGTCCAAATGTTTACACTTTGGCAGTGTTCACTTTGTGGCCAGTAGCGATGAGGTACTAGAAGTTCACCTGATGGTACTTCTTCACTCATTAATGGATGAACCATACCATATGACGTGGCATCCTTTACTCCTTCCCAAGGTGTCGGTGCTGTTGGCATTTGAAACCTTTTAGCTTCAGCGTATGGAATTCCCTTAAATGTATAAGTTGTTCCAAACTGATAACCTTTAACTAGACCTGCAGTAGTTTCTACTGGAGGAATACTGTCAAAATTGAACTTTTTCATTTCTATCCCCTATCTATTAAGCGGTTACATATTTGATTAAAAAATATATAAGCGCTTTCACTTATGTCTCTATTATAAGATGCTACAATAATAAATGTTGTCAATGTTTGACTGCTCAATAGTCAAATATTGATATTTAAATGTAGTAGCACATTATAGTGTGCCTAAATAATATAGTTCTGTTTCTGATTATTAAAAATAAATAAATAATCTTTGAATATCGATACAACCATATTAATCGATTAATCTAATTAAACAGTAATATAAAATATATCACTAACCATAAATTTTTATAATTATCCCCAAGTTGTGGATAACTTACAGTAAATGTGGATAACTTTGTGGATTAAGTTTGTAAAGATTTAATCTTTTTTAACTTGGGAAATAATTTGTAAATACCCGTTTCTCTCGCTTTAATTAAAGTGGCTTTTGTAGTATGATTATAGTGCAGCAAAATTATAAAAAAAGGCAATGTGAATAGGAGAATTACAATGGAAAAAGAAAAATTTTATTTGGCAACCGCGATTGCATATACATCGGGTGAGCCGCACATAGGAAATGTGTATGAAACCATTTTAGCGGATGCAATAGTTCGTTATAAACGTCTTAAAGGTTTCGATGTTTATTTCCAAACGGGGACAGATGAGCATGGACAAAAGATTGAAGACAATGCAAAAGCTTTAAATATCGAGCCTAAGGCATTTGCGGACAAAATCGCAGATCATATTAAAGAAGTTTATAAAGCGTTCAACATTAGCTATGACCACTTTGGACGTACGACAGATGAACACCACGTTAAAGTAGTTCAAGATATATTCCAAAAACTTTATGATCAAGGGGATATTTATAAAGGGGAGTATGAAGGTTGGTACTGTGTGCCAGATGAAGCTTTTTATACTGACTCACAAGTTGAAGATGGAAAATGTCCTGAGTGTGGGCGTGAAGTAGTTAAAACTAAAGAGGAAACATACTTCTTCAAACTAACTAAATATCAAGATCGTCTAGAAAAATATTTTGAAGAGTATCCAGATTTCATCGTTCCAGCATCACGTAAGAATGAAATGATGAATAACTTCATTAAACCTGGATTAGTTGATCTTTCAGTTAGTCGATCATCATTTGATTGGGGAATTGATGTACCAATTGACAAGAATCATGTAATTTACGTTTGGATTGATGCCTTAAGCAACTATATTACACAACTTGGATATGATGTAAACGGAAATCATGGTGAGCTATTTAAAAAATACTGGCCAGCTGACTTAATCTTAATTGGAAAAGATATCGTAAGATTCCATACTATTTATTGGCCAATCTTACTGATGGCATTAGATATTCCACTAACTAAGCAAATGTATGGTCATCCTTGGCTATTATCGGGTGATGATAAGATGAGTAAGTCATTAGGTAACTTAATTTATCCAAAAGATGTAATTAAGTACTTTGGGGCAGATCCAGTTCGTTTTGTCGTATTAAAAGAAATTCCTTACGCACATGATGGATCAGTCAACTATGATATTTTAATTGATCAAATTAATACTAACTTAGCTAACGTTTATGGAAACTTAGTTAACCGTACAATTTCAATGACTAACCAATACTTTGGTGGTGAAGTGAGCGAATCATTAGAGTTTGAGGACATTGATAATGAATTACGTGAGTTTACGACTGAAGTCATTAATAAGTATGAAAGTAAGTTTGATGAATACCACGTTTCAGAAGCTATCAATCAAGTAATTGAATTACTTCGTCGCGCAAACAAGTACATTGATGAGACAACTCCTTGGGTACTTGCGAAAGATGAAGCGTCAAAACCTCGTTTAAACAACGTTTTATACAATTTACTTGAAGTCATTAAAAAAGCGACAATTTTACTGTCACCAATTATGCCAGATAGTACGAATACTTACTTACAATCAATTGGAGCCGAGGAATTAGATTTCAATGATTTAAAAGTTTATAATTCACAAAAATCATACAAAGTTATGGAAAAACCAGAAATCGTCTTTGCGCGTATGGATCATGATAAAAAGATCTTAGAAATTGAAGCAGATAAAAATCCTATCATTACAGAAAAAGAGTTAATTGACTTTGAACAGTTTACTGACTTAGATATGGTAGTTGGAACTGTTTTAGAAAGTCGTAATCATCCTGATGCTGATCGTTTACTAATCTCACAAGTTGATGTTAAAACGGGTGTTATCCAAATTGTCAGTGGAATCGCTGATTGGATGAAGCCAGAAGATTTAGTTGGACAAAACGTTATCGTCGTTAGAAACTTAAAACCAATTAAACTTCGTGGAGAAAATAGTGAAGGAATGATTCTTGTAAGTAAAAACAAGAAGAAGATGGAGCTATTAACGTCAAGCTTACCAGCAGGATCAGAAGTTGCATAAGATTGAGATTGATCTAAATCATTTAGAACAACTTAAAGCACAAGATGAAATTTTAAAAGCATATATAATAAAAAGTAAAATTCCAATAAGATATAAAAGTGAGACTATCTTTATCGAGATAGTCCGCACCTTTATTGGACAGCTAATATCCACTAAGGCAGCTATCACAATTTACTCTCGACTTGAGAGTTTATTAGGTGAAGTAAATGAAGATAACTTTATCAATTTTGATAAGGATTCAATCATTAAGTGTGGAATTTCCGAAAAGAAGTATGGATACATTCTAAATATCGCGAAAGATATGAAATGTGGTATACTAGATTTTCAACAAATTAAGGATAAAAGTGATGAAGAAGTGATTAAACTTTTATGCCGCTATCCAGGTATTGGTTTATGGAGTGCAGAGATGATAATGATGTTTGCCTTAGACCGTAAAAATATTCTGGCTTTTAGTGACCTTGGTATTCAAAAGGGTATATGTATTGTTTATGGATTAGATGAATTATCAAAAGCTGAATTTGCGGTAATTAAAGAGCGGGTCTCACCATTTGGGACAATCGCATCTTTCTACTTTTGGCAAGCTTATTCAGGAGAGTGAATTTATGAAAGAAATAATCGTTGTCGGAGCCGGTCATGCAGGTATTGAGGCCGCATTCGCAATTTCAAATATGGGTATTAAGGTAAAACTTGTTACTTTAAATAGTGATTTAATGGCGACACTTCCGTGTAATCCATCAATTGGTGGACCAGCAAAAGGGATCGTTGTTAGAGAAGTTGATGCATTAGGTGGAGTTATGGGTAGATTAGCTGACTTAAACGCATTACAAATAAAAATGTTAAATATGGCAAAAGGACCAGGAGTTCGTGCTTTACGTAATCAAATTGATAAAGTTAAGTATGTTCGCATGGTTAAAGAGCTCGTATTAAATCAAGAAAACTTAGAGTTAGTCGAAGCCCAAGTTGAAGAAATTATCATTGAAGATAATGAAGCACGTGGGGTTACTTTAGCTGATGGTACACAGTTACGTAGTGAAATCGTCGTTTTAACGGCGGGTACTTTTTTAGCGTCAAAAATTATGATTGGACACGAAGTAATAGATAGTGCCGCAGATAATCAAAAAACGACTGATAAAATTTCAAACGGTTTAAGTGGACACAAATTAGAGTTAATGCGTTTAAAAACTGGTACAGTTGCACGTATTAAAACAAACAGTGTCAACTATGATGTCGTAGAAATTCAACCAGGAGATGAACACTTAAACTTCTTCTCATGGCAAACTAAAAAGGAAGATATTACACTTCCACAACTACCTTGTTATTTAACGTACACAAATGCTACAACGCATGAAATTATCGAAGGAAACTTAGATAAGAGTGCGATGTATGGTGGAGTAGTTGAAGGTGCAGGGGCAAGATACTGTCCATCAATTGAAGATAAAATTGTCCGTTTTGCGGACAAAGAACGTCATCAATTATTTATTGAGCCAGAATCATTAGAACTAGAAACAGTATACGTTCAAGGATTAAGTACGTCACTTCCAGCTGAAGTTCAAGATGACATGATTAAGAGCGTTGTCGGACTTGAAAATGCGGAAATTACAGACTACGGTTTTGCGATCGAATATGATGCAATTAATCCAATTCAATTAAAGAAAACATTAGAGTCAATGAGCATTAATAACTTATTCTTTGCGGGACAAATTAACGGTACTTCAGGTTATGAAGAGGCTGCCGGACAAGGAATTATTGCTGGGATTAATGCGGCATTAAAACTTAAAGGTGAAGAGCCACTAATTTTACGTCGTGATGAAGCATACATCGGAGTTATGATTGATGACTTAGTTACAAAAGGAACACAAGAACCTTACCGTTTACTAACATCAAGAAGTGAGTATCGTCTATTATTAAGACATGATAATGCTGATTTAAGATTAACTGAACATGGCCGTCGAATTGGTTTAGTTCATGATGAGCAATATGCGCATTATTTAAACAAAGTTGATCAAATGAACTACATTAGTGAACAACTACAAAACAATACATTTATCGCAAGTGATGAAATTAATGCATTCTTAAAAACATTAGGATTCAATGATTTAAATGAGCGTACTAGTGCTTATGAACTATTAAGAAGACCATTAGTTACAGTCGATATAATTAAACCGTTCTTAGACTTTGATTTAGACTTAGACATCGCTAAATTTAATGAAATTGAAATTAAATATGAAGGCTACATTAAAAAAGCCAAACGTGAGGCTGAACGTTTAAGTAAAATGGAATTAGTTAAAGTTCCACTTGATTTAGACTATGATGCAATTGAACATTTATCACAAGAAGGAAGAGAAAAATTAGCGCTAATTAAACCTGAAACATTAGGTCAAGCAAGTCGTATCTCAGGTGTTAATCCATCAGATATTACAATCCTATCTTTTTTCTTAAATAATAAGAGTAAGTAAATTATTTTGGTATAATAATACAAGGAGAAGGTATTATGAATGAGAATTTTATTAATAAATTAAAAGAACATGATATTACATTAAGTGATACACAACTTAAACAGTTTGATGATTATCGAAGATTACTACAAGAGTACAATAAGATAATGAACTTAACCGCTATAATCGAAACAGATGAAATATATATAAAGCATTTTTATGATTCAATTTTGCCAGCTACATTTATTCCATTATCAGGAAGTTTACTAGATGTTGGGGCTGGAGCGGGCTTTCCGAGTATTCCATTAAAAATTGTCTATCCAGAGTTGGATGTGACAATTTTAGAACCAAATAATAAAAGAGTTAGGTTTTTAAATACTTTATGTGAAGAGTTAGAAATAAATGTTAAAATAGTTGAAGAGCGAGCAGAGGACTACATAAAAAATAGTAGTATTCGCTATGATTTTGTGAGCGCAAGAGCGGTCGCAAATCTTCAAGTATTAGCTGAACTATGCATTCCTTTTGTAAAAGTTGGTGGATATTTTGTCGCCTTAAAAGGACGTCGTTATGAAGAGGAATTAGCTGCAAGTAAAAATGCGCTAAAGACTTTAAACGGTGAAGTAGTTGATGTATTTACAACAGATTTAGATGAAGCTGATCGTGCAATAATCTTAATTAAAAAAACTAAAAAAACGAGTAATAAGTATCCAAGAAATTATGGACAAATTAAAAAGAGACCACTGTAGGGAGATAGTATGCGAGATATAAAAAGAATTTCAATTGATTTAATAAAACCAAATAGATATCAACCAAGGTTGGCTTTTGATGATGATAAGATTATTGAATTATCACAATCAATAAAAAACAACGGTTTGATACAACCAATTGTAGTAACTAAAATAGATGATTCATATGAAATAATTGCTGGTGAGAGAAGATATCGTGCCAGCATTTTAGCCGGTTTGACTGAAGTAGAGGCAATTGTACAAAATGTTTCTTCACTTGAAATGAGTGAAATGGCTTTAGTTGAAAATATTCAACGAGAAGACTTAACCGCAATCGAGGAAGCTCGAGCTTTTGTCGCATTACGCGATCAATTTAATTTAACGCAAAGTGAATTAGGTAAGCGTGTTGGTAAATCACAGTCGACAATTGCTAATAAATTACGACTATTAAACTTAGATGAAGATGTTCAAGAAGCGGTCGTTAATCGTCGAATTACTGAGCGTCATGCACGTGGTTTACTTAAGTTAAGTAGTGATGAGCAAAAGGCAGTTTTAAATGATATTATTGACAATAAAATGACAGTTAGTGAAACTGAGAAATTAGTTGATCGTAAAACGAAAAAACCGGCAAAAAAACCGACAACAAAAGGATTTAGTAAAAATCACCAGTTGGCAATTAATACAATTAATCAAGCAGTAACGATGATTAATAATATTGGATTAGATGCTAATATTACACAGGTAGATAATGATGATGAAATAATCTTTACAATTAAAATATCAAAATAGAAAGGAGAACTTATGGGAAAAATTATTGCAATCGCAAATCAAAAAGGTGGGGTTGGTAAAACGACGACGACAGTTAACTTAGCTGCCGCACTAGCTTACTTAGAAAAGAAAGTTTTAATCGTAGATTTTGACCCTCAAGCAAATGCTACGCAAGGTGTTGGCGCATATAATATGGCAGTTACAAAATCAGCGTATGACTTACTATTAAATGATGCCCATCCGAATGAAATAATTAAAAAGTTATCGATACCACCATTATCAATCATTCCATCAACGATTGATTTAGCTGGTGCTGATTTAGAAATGGCTAAATACAAAGAGAAAAGTGAAACAAGATTAAAAGATAAACTAGATCTTATTAAAGATGATTTTGATTATATTTTAATCGACTGTCCACCATCACTTGGACTTTTAAATACTAATGCTTTCACAGCTGCGGATTCAATCTTAATACCAGTTCAATGTGAATATTACGCACTAGAAGGTTTAACACAACTACTTTCAACAATTAGATTAATTCAACGTTTATTTAACCGCAAATTAATTATTGAGGGTGTTTTACTAACTATGTTTGATGCTCGAACTAATTTAAGTTTAGAGGTCCAACAAGAGGTCCGTAAATATTTTAAAGAAAGTACGTATAAAACGCATATTCCAAGAAGTATTAAATTATCTGAAGCCCCATCAAGAGGTCAGTCTATTTTCGAATATGATGTTACAAGTGCTGGTGCAAAGGCATATGCATCACTCGCAAAAGAAGTTATTGAAGCAAACGAATAGAGGGATATTATGAGTAAAGCAAAATTAGGTAGAGGACTTGGAGCCATTTTTGGTGAAGGAATTGAAGAAGCTTTAGAAGATATTCAACAAGGTGCCTCACAAGAGAACAGTGGTAAAAAATCAGATATCTTATTAAAAGAGATTCACAGTAATCCATATCAGCCACGAAAAGTGTTTGATGAAGATAAGATTGATGAACTAGCGGTTTCAATAAAACAACATGGAGTATTTACGCCAATCTTAGTTCGTGAGGCAATCAAAGGCTATGAATTAGTTGCCGGAGAGCGAAGAGTTTTAGCCTCAAGAAAAGTTGGACTTGAAACTATTCCAGCGATTATCGTTGATTTTGACGATGATATGATGTTAGAAATTGGATTACTTGAAAACATTCAACGTGAAAATTTAAATGTAATTGAAGAAGCTAATGCATATGCACAAATGATCGAGCACTTTGATTATACGCAAAATCAATTGGCAGAGCGTGTCGGTAAGACGCGTGAACATATCGCAAACATCACAAGACTATTAAGACTACCAGAGAAGGTACAGGCAATGGTCGTCGATAAGAAACTATCAATGGGACATGTCCGTCCATTAATTACATTAGATAGTGCTGATGAAATAATATATTATGCCGAAGAAATTATCGACAAAAATCTATCAGTTCGTGCCGTTGAGAAGTTAATGCGCGAAGATAAAGAAGACGTAAAAGAAAAAGAAGTTAAAGTATTAGATCCACAATTAAAGGACGTTGAACGTTCAATTGAGAGCAAATTGTCTACTAAAGTCACATTAAGTGACAAAAAACTGACAATAAATTATGCTAACTATAGTGATCTAAATAGAATCTTAATGATCCTCGATTTATTAGATAAATAAGGAGTGGCAAGATGGACTTTAAACCGGTATATAGTTATAAAACAAAAGACTACACATTATTAAATATGCGCTTGAATGGGAGCCAACAAATTCTAACTTTTAAAACATTAGTTAGTGGTTCCAAAATTAGAATATTACTCACAAATATAAACAATCCACATAAAATGCGGATCTTAAATATGAATGTAATAATTAATGGGATAAAATATCCAGTGACTGTTAATAATAAAACTGTCTTCACGATGCCTGCGCACAGTGAGTTTTATAGTGACGTGATTAATGTGAATATACCATTCGCAACTTCAATGGTTGTAACGACAAGATTTAGTCCATTCACCAAAGCATATAGTGCTAGTGATTTTAATAGTACGAAAACAATAAACAGTAAACATAAAGGGATGTTCAATCGAGAACTACTTTTAGGAATTAAGACGAAGGCAATTAGTAAACCACATCTTCAATTAGTCGTTTTAGTCAAACAAGTCGAAGTATATGGTGACTTTAAAACGATCACTTGGTTTGGAGACTCACTCACAAATCATAGTCATTACACTCAACCACTACAAGATAAAATCTTTGAAAAACGTAAAGAAATTATGCTATTAAATGCTGGTCATAGTGGAAACCGACTTTTAAAAGATGGAAAAAATATAATGAAAGCACAATTTGGACAAGCGGGAATTAATCGAATTCATCATGATGTCTTTGAGTATAATAATCCAGATGTAGTCGTTGTCGCATTAGGAGTTAATGATTTAATTCATCCGGGAACGACAGTCTCAGCGAAAGAGTTTCCAACATTAGAGGAAATGATTGAAGGCTATTTAAATGTATTAGCGACGATTAGAGAACATGGTGCTAAAGCCGTAATCTGTACGATCACACCATTTAAAGGATATAATGTTGCCATATTAGATGAGGCAAATATTTTACGCAATAAAATTAATGATTGGATTAAAACCCAAACAGACTTTGATCATGTTATCGATATCGCAGCTATTGTCGAAGATAAAGCAGATCCAAGTAAGTTAGCTGATCCATTTAAAGGTGATGATCATTTACACTGGAGTGCAAGTGGTGGTCAAACGGTCGCCGATCATATTGATGTAGATAAATTAATTGAACTTACAATTTAATAAGAAAATATAAGAACTATCGCATACGAAGATAGTTCTTTTTTACACTCATATTAGTAAAAAACTGATTCTTATACGTGTTAAAACTAATAGATTTATAATGATAGTATTAAAAAGTGAAGCGTTTTCCAAAGACCTTTAAAGAAAGTATAAATTACTAAAGTAAATATTTAGGATTGATTTTAATTTTTTTTCTTGATATCATTGCATGTATTATCAAGCAAAGTAGACAGTATGCGTTAAGTGTTTGTGAATGGGAAGTTGTCACAAAACGAAGATTTCTTTATCGCGATATACTGTTGCCTCCATTGCATGAGGGTCTTTTCTATGCTTGAAATTAGAAAAGAGGATTTTAGATTATGAGAAAAATAAGAGAGTTGGCATTTATTGGGATGTTTGTTGCGATGGAAATAATATTAAGTCGCTTCATATCATTAATGCCATCGACAGTATCAAAAGTTAGCTTATCGTTTATCGCTTTCGCAAGTGCCGGTTATTTATTTGGGACGAGGTTCTCAATGACGACCGCACTAGTTGCGGATTTATTAGGAGCAACATTATTCCCACAAGGAACATACTTCATTGGATTTAGCTTAAGTGCGATATTCACTGGTTATATGTTTGGTCAACTTAAAAAGTACAATAAACCATATGAGATAGTAATAATATTAATAATTATTTCGACAATAACTGGTTTAATGAATACTTTGTGGCTCACAATAATGTTTAAAAGTGCATATATGCCACTACTATTAGGAAGAATACCAGGTATTTTAACTAATTTAGCGTTGCGTATTGTCATCGTGATACCACTAGTTAATCGTTTAAAACGGACGGAGATATTTAATGAAAACTGATATTGAGATTGCCCAACAGGCAAAATTAAATCATATTGAAGAAATCGCAAAGACACTAAACATTCCAAATGAAGCTTTGGAAAATTACGGTGTACACAAAGCAAAGATTGACACTACAAAAATAGAAAATAATCAAAAAGGAAAGTTAGTATTAGTTACCGCAATTAATCCAACTCCCGCAGGAGAAGGTAAAACGACGACGAATGTCGGATTATCGATGGCCTTAAACAAATTAGGTAAAACATCAATCTCAACTTTAAGAGAGCCATCACTTGGTCCATGTTTTGGAATGAAAGGTGGCGCAAGTGGCGGTGGTTATTCGCAAGTGTTACCGATGGAAGATATTAATCTCCATTTCACTGGCGACTTTCACGCAATCTCATCGGCCCATAATTTACTTGCGGCTTTATTAAAAAATCATTTATTTCATGGTAATGAATTAAACATTGATCCACATAATATCGTGTGGAAACACGTAATGGATATGAATGATCGCTCATTAAGACTTATTGAAGTAAGTAAGGGCAGCAATGGCAACGGTGTTGCCCATGATTCAGGTTTTGATATTACAGTCGCATCAGAAATAATGGCGGTATTATGTCTTGCGAGTGATATTGAAGATTTAAAAGTTCGCTTAGGAAAGATGGTTATTGCGTATACGTACGATAATAAGCCAGTATATGCGAGTGATTTAGATAGCGTTGGGGCAATGACAATGCTTTTAAAAGATGCAATTAAACCAAACCTCGTTCAAACAATTGAGAATACACCCGCAATCATACATGGTGGACCATTTGCGAACATCGCACATGGCTGTAACTCAATTATCGCAACGAAAACCGCAATGAACTTATGTGAATATACGATAACTGAAGCTGGATTTGGGGCAGATCTTGGAGCCGAGAAGTTTTTTGATATAAAATGTCGCCAAGGAAACTTAACTCCTGATGCGACAGTTTTAGTCGCAACGATTAGAGCATTAAAATATAACGGATATGCGAAATTATGTGATTTAAATGAGGAAAACCTTGAAGCATTAGAGTCAGGATTATCAAATTTAGATGCGCATTTTAATAATTTAAAAAAGTTTAAAGTTCCAATTGTCGTATGTGTTAACCTTTTTCCAACTGATAGTGAAAAAGAAATTGACCGTTTAATCAAGTGGGGAAAAGACAACGATGTAAAAGTCGTCTTATCTAATGTTTTTAAAGATGGCGGGGCCGGTGGTCTTGACTTAGCGAGGGCCGTCATTGAAGTTTGTAATGAAGATAATGACTTTTCAGTTTTATATGAAGATGATTTATCAATAAAAGAAAAAATTGAAAAAATCTCAAAAGAAATATACAATGCGAAGTCAGTTACATTTAGTGAAAGTGCAATGCGCCAATTAGAAGTCATTGAAAAAAATGATTCAAACTTAAATGTCTGTATGGCTAAAACGCAATACTCATTTTCTGATGATCCAAAAAAATTAGGAGCACCAAAAGACTTTGACATTACTATTACAGAACTACGATTATCAAAAGGTGCTGGCTTTGTCGTGGCTCTTACTGGAAAGATAATGACGATGCCAGGTCTTCCGAAAAAACCTGCCGCAAATGATATGGATTATTTAGAAGATGGTAGTATCATTGGTTTATCTTAAAAGTATTAAAATGTTATAGTTAGTGTCAAATAGTTGTGGGTGTTATGTAAGATGAATGGATTTAAATCCAT
>CAYWKT010000022.1:13193-16233 GCA_964458985.1 uncultured Erysipelothrix sp. | reverse complement strand
TTTTTTTATTTAAATGTATTAATATTACTTATTGATGTACGCAATTGCGGATATTTGAACTTTCGCACCCATCATTAACTCAGTACTCGTAATTACAGTACGTGTTGGATAATTTGGTGGCTTAAAAAACTTAATATATTCTAAGTTCATCGCTTTACCTTCGCTCATATCAGTAATAACGACTGTCGTATTAATTACATCTGATAGATCTCCACCATTTTCTTTTAAAATACTCTCTAAGTTTAATAAAACTTGATTAGTTTGAAGAGTAATATCATCACTATCGATCGTCGTTGTTTCTGGATTTAGTGGTAATTGGGCAGAAATGTATAAAAAACCGTTAACTTCTTTGTAAGGTACGTATGGACCAACTGCTTTTGCTATCATCATATTCCTTCTTTCTGCTTCCATAATACACTATATTAATCGGATTGTTAATACTACTTGACGTACATATAAGATACCGCATTATATTTTTCAACTTGCATAAACTTATTTGAGTTATAAAACTTAATTAGTGAGTCATCATTATCACTCATTAAAATAATTTGTCTAACGTTACTATATTTATTTAAAACAATGTCAATTAAATTAGTCGCTATTTTTTGTCGTTGATAAGCCTTTAAGACGATTAAATCTTGAATATAAATAATTGTATGCTCATCGCCGATTACTCTGATAAGCCCGACAAGTTTATTATCATCAAATGCTCCGATAACTAAAAGTGATTTATTAAATCCATTGATTAAGTTATCAAAACTTTTCGTATACATAGTCCATCCTGCATCTTCATACAAAGTAAAAATATCATTTGTACTGTCAAAGTTAGTTATTTTTTCATAATATATTTTTCGCATATAGCCTCCTTTAATGTTAATTTTAAAGGGATTTCCAAATTCTGTTGTTCATATTATCACCTGAATTTATTGTAACATACTTTTAGTATGTATATATTTAGAATAAGTCCTTAATTGATAGATTCAATAATAGGGATATGGTAGAATGTGGACAAAGTCAGGAGGATTTTATGAAGCAGAAAAAAGGGCTCATAATATCGGCACTAGCTATTGTCTTAACATTATCTAGTATTGTTTTATTGTCAGCCTTTAAAAAAGAAGAAAACTATAAACTTGAACTAAATGGTCTACAGTATGAAAAAGTAGAAGTATTTAGTGAATACAATGAAGAAGGTTATACAGTATATTTAAATGATGAAGTTGTAGAAGACGTTGAAGTTTTAGTCAAAAATGATAATTTAGACTTAGATACTCTTGGTTTATATTACATCGATTATTCAATCGCAAATAGTCCAGACGTAGTTACTACACGTATGATATCTGTAGTAGATAGGATTGCGCCAACTCTTGAGTTAATTGAGGCAGATTTAGAAATTAATATTAATGAAGAGTTTGAAGATCCAGGAGTTATTGCATTAGATAATTATGATGGTGATATAAGTGAGAAAGTTGAAGTAAGTGGTGAAGTAGATGTAACTACTGCAGGCGAGTACACATTAACTTATGAAGTTTATGATGAAAGCTATAATTACTCAAAAGTTGAAAGAAAAGTCACAGTTGTTGAAGAAAAATCAGAACCTGAGCCAGCACCAGTAGATAAAGTCGGAAATCGTAATCCAGGAAAACCTGCGGAAAAACCGAGCACAATTCCTCCAAAAACTGGGCTAGGCGACAAAAATAATGATGATTCAGAGAATGTTGGCCAAATTCCAGATAAAACACCTGAAAACTCAAAAAATGAAATGGTAAAAATGAGTTTTACAAGAAATGGAATTACGTTACTCGGAGTTAATGATAGTCCAATTGATCAAGTAGGATTTATGGATACTTCAGGTAATATCACTAGTACATTTAACACGAAAGTTAGTGGAAAACAGTATAGTGGAAGTTTAAATCTTACATCGGTTCCTAATGGAACATATACATTAGTTGCACCAAAATTAGGAAATATGAAAATATTAGATAAAAACACAACACAAAATCGATTAAGTAAGGCTAAAGTTGGAAATAAATTTGTCACTGTGACATATCCTAACAATAATATCGTAGTTAGAATTGAAAACAATCGATACAAGTATGATATTGCGATAAACGTGGGCCATGGTGGAAGTGATCCAGGGGCAATCGGAAATGGTTATATTGAAAAAGAGTTAAACTTAATGGTCTCAAAATATGAGAAAGCTCGTTATGAAGAGTTTGGTTTAAATGTTTACTTAAATCGTCATTCAAATGATTCATATGGAGATGTAGCGGGCGATTCATCACTAAAGAGATTAACTAGATCGGCAATTAGTTTTGGAGAAATTGCTTCGCAATCAAGAGTTGCATATTCTAATCACCATAACTCATCGACGAATAAGAACTCATCAGGTTATGAAATCATCGTTGCAGCTAGTGCAAATCGTAATCAACTTGCGATACAACACCGAGTAAGTTCACTTTGGAATAATGCGCATAAGAGTTTAGGTGTTGGTGGTAAGATGTATACGCGAGATTATTGGAGTGAGCGAATTTACTCTAAAGGTAGTGGCCAAGTGTATGACTTTAAAAACTACTACGCAATTATTCGTGAACCGTTTGAAAGAAATAATCAATTTGTAACTTTATATGAAATGGCATTTTTAAGTAATAAGAGTAATATGGATTGGTATATGGCAAAAGAGAATTGGATTAGTGTCGCAGAAGCTAAGATTCAGGCACATGTTGAAGCATTAGGACTTACTTATCGTCCACCAGGATTTGTCGAGCCAGAGGAGAAAATTACTTATGGTCCAAATCGAAATGTAGATACACCAATCACATTTAAGACAGTTATCATTGAGGATCCGACTAAAGAAGTTGGAACAGAAGGAATAAATGTTAAAGGTGTTAATGGGATATCTAGAAAAGTAGTTAGAGATGTATTTAAAAATGGAATTAAAGTTGATGAAGAAATAGTAGAAGATTCATTTACTCATCAAGTTGCAGTAGATGAAGTTAAATGGGTTGGAACTAAAGTAGTAGAAGTTCCGCCGATTGAAGAG
>CAYWKT010000022.1:0-13093 GCA_964458985.1 uncultured Erysipelothrix sp. | reverse complement strand
AATCCACCATCTGATGATACTCCAATAGATGATGTTCCATAAAATGTAAAATAAAGGCGTTAGTCACTTATGACCAACGCCTTTTTAGATTAAATATTTATAACTATTATCTGTTATATTCTTCTTTATTAAATGTTCCATCCCAACGGTCGACAACGATTGCCGCTACCATTGCACCTGCAACGTTTAACATTGTACGTCCCATATCGATGATTGGGTCAATTCCGAATACTGCACCAACTTGTGGAATAAACTCACCAAGTCCAAGTCCGTTTAATGTTACTGTCGCTGCGACTGTCGCTGTTCCTGGAACTCCGGCAATACCGATTGATCCAACTGTAACTACGACGACGATCATTAAGTAGAATGCGGCATTCATATCAGTTCCGACTGCACTTGCTACTAATGTCGCAAGCATAGCTGGGAATAATCCAGCACATCCATTCATTCCGATTGATGTTCCAAGTGTTGCGACAAAGTTTGCCGTTCCGCCTGAAACTCCTAAATCTTCTTCTAATGTTTTTAATGTATATGGTAATGTTCCAACACTTGATCTTGATGAGAATGCAAAGACTAATGTTGAGAATGATTTTTTAAAGAATGTGAATGGGCTTAAGCCATTTAAGATTAAAATGATACTGTAGACTACTAACATAATAATTACACCAGTGTATAGTGCTGCGATAAAGCCACCCATTGCGATAATTGATTTTAATCCATTTGTAATGATTGTGTTCGCAACTAGTGCCATTACTCCATAAGGCATAAATTTAATAACATTAATTAATACTGAGTTAACTGCAACTCTTGTTGAATCTAAGACATCAACGAAAGGTTTAATTTCGGCTGGTTTTTTCATTTGTAAGAATCTAATTGCACTTGCGAATAATGCTCCGACAATTACGATTGAAACGACTTGTCCATTATTAGAGAATGCTCCAATAATATTGTTTGGAATTAAGTTTAAGAAAAACTCAGGGAAACTTTGTGCTGCGATACCGCTCATACGATCAATTTGAGATTGTGATAAGTCAGCTACGAAATCTGCACCTTGTAGTCCAAATAGTTTAACGACTAAGATACCGACGATAGCACTAATTGCCGTAGTTCCAAGTAGAGTTACAAAAGTTTTCGAAGTAAGTGTTTTTAATCTCTTTCCATCGACATCTGTAATTACTTTAATAATACTTAAGAATACGACTGGTACTGCTAATAGTTGAACTAATCTAATAAATCCTGAACCAAGTAGTGCGTACCATGATGAAATTTCTTTTTTCGCAAATTCTGTATATATTGCATTGTCGCCACCGACGACATCAATTAGTAATCCAAGTGATAGTCCAATGACTAGTCCGATAATCATTCTAGTTGAGAAGTTAACTTTTTTCTTAGTTAAGTGTTTCATTACTAGTACTGCGACGATTAATAGTCCGACAGCTGCGAATGTATATAAGTTACTTGCTCTTAAAAATTGTGTAAAAAATGGTGAATTAATCATAATTCATTCCTCCTTATTTCGCAGTGTTTGCTGCGATATTTATTGCTTCCCACGTTGATGCGAATGGTGGTGCATATCCAAAGTCCATAAATCCTAAATCTTGAGTCGTTAGTCCGGCATAAATCGCAGTCGTTAAAGCTTGTAGTCTTAATACTGCTTCGGCTGGTCCAAACACTTGGGCACCGTATAGTACGAAAGTATCTGCATCATAAACTAGTTTAATTGTAATTAATTGCTGATTTGGGTAATAGTTAGAATGGTTGTTTGCATTAACTAAAGTTGATTTAACGTTTTTGTTTAAACTTTTAGCTTCTTTTTCACTTAAGCCAGTACTTCCAGCTTCATAGTTTCCAATTTTAATGTTGCCTGTCCCAAGTGCCCCATTAAATTTCAACCAATCTTTTTCTTCACTAACAATGTTAGTTCCGATTAATCTTCCCATCTTATTCGCATAAGTTGCGAGTGGAATGTATTTATCACCTGCAAGACGGTGCATGATTGTCGCACAGTCGCCTGCCGCAAAGACACCTTCTTTTGAAGTTCTTCCAAACTCATCAATAATGATTGCTCCATTATCTAAAGTTTTAAGTTGATTGTCTAAAAACTTAGTATTTGGTTTAAAACCAATTGCGACAATGACCGCGTCGGCTTCGGTAAACTCTTCTCCGTAGTAAACTTTACTGACTAAGTTATCTTTGACTTCAAAATGTGTCATCATACTATTTAGCTTGACAGTTATATTTTCTTCCTCAAGTGCCTCTTTGATTTTATCTCCGAATTCTTGATCGAATAAGCCATCCATTAACTCTGGACCACCTTGAATTATTGTAATGTTCTTATTAAACTTAGCTAACTGCTCTGCCACTTCAATTCCGATAAAGCCGCCTCCGACAATTGCGATATTTTGATACTTGTCTAAATTTTCTTTTAATTTATTCACAGCATCTAGTCGTGTTATTGAGTATACGTTATCAGCATAGATTCCTTCAATGTTTGGCATAATTGGTGATGCGCCAGTCGCAATCATCAACTTGTCATAAGCTTGTTCATACTTTTCTTCTGTATTAAGATCTTTGATTAATACTTTCTTTTCATCAAAATCGACACTTACTACTTCACTTTGAAGTTTAAGATTTACGCCAGATGCGATCATCTGCTCTGGTGTTCTTGCAAACATCTCATTTTCATCTTCAAATTGATTCCCTAAGTAATAAGGTAGTCCACATGCCCCAAACGAAACATAATTTTCTTTTTCGATCACGGTAATATTTGCATCTGGATTTTCTCTTTTCGCTTTAGCCGCAACTGACATCCCGGCTGCGATTCCTCCGATTATTAAAACCTCCATAAAATACCTCCCTTATGAATTTAGATATGAATAATCATTCATCTATTATCATTATAGCAATTTTTCAATTTTATTATTACTAATTTGATGTTTTACTGTAAATAAAAAAACTATGTACGAATACAGAGTTACTTGATTGGAAATAAAACGAAGTTATCTCGCTCATCAATTATTTTAGTTACTAATGCTGTGTATGGTAGTGAGTGAATGTATAACTCACGATATGAAATATCTCCTGAATTATTTAACCAAACGAAGTCTTTCGCATAGTCTAGAAGTAGTTGTGTAAACAACTTAAGTTCGTCGGTAATTTCTTGAGTCCCATTAATCTTACTTTCAATATCTTTATAAGCATCCATTAAAGGAATATTATTTTGATCAAATCTTAAAGCTGCTTCACAAATTAATCCAGCTAAGACGACTGACTCTCTAAATGAAGCTCCAACTGAGATTGATGAGTTGACATAAACGTCATCTTTTTTAAACCATAGTCCATAGATGGCACCTAATGCTGAAATACTAACGGCGACACGATCATTTTCTTTTGTGTCCATTTCTAAAGTCAGAATTTCGAAGTTGGAAGTTTCTGCCACTCCAAGTGCTAAGTCTCCCATATCAAACTTTAATTTTTTTTCTAAGTATGAAGTTAGAGGTAAAGAAATATCTTTATTTCTAGCTCCCTCAAAGAAGTTTAATGTAGTTTTTTGACGATACTTTTCAGTATGACGGTCCTCTGTAAAAAATAATTTTTCAATTGCCTTTGTTTTAACTTTATCCATATTACCCTCCATCTAATTATTGTTTTGTGATGCTACAATCGCAGCATCAACGACGACTGCGATACATAGACAAATAATCGCTTCACTTGGATCTGCGATATTTAACTCGTAGCTATCCCCCCACGTAAACCAATGTTTACTCAATCGCATCATTGGCCGATTTCCATCAATAATACTATACTCATGACTTAAAAAATCACCTTGAAGACGCCAGTTACTATTCAATATTGAGAAATTTAGTCTTAAGAATGAAAAGTTTTCTTTAATGACTAACTCATCATTACTAGTCTTAATATTGTAATGTGGAAATAATTTAAACATTTGTTTATCGATTCTCGCAACGACTTTTTGCTTATCATCATAAATAGTAAATTTTTTCGGAATTGAAAAGAAAGATCCTTCGACATAAAATTTATCGTTTCCAAATTCATCTTTTACACTAAATTTTTCTCCTAGACTAAATACCTTTTGCTTAATGTATAGTTTCATAGCATTCTCCTTATTGTATATATATTATACAACTGTTCTGTAATTATCGTTAATCGATTATTAAAAGCTATATTGTAAGCCTATAATAACATTTGACATAAGTGTTATCAACACAAATATATAGTTGATATTGAATATATTTCTCTTATACTTCGATAAACTGCTCTAGTTTAAATGAGTAAATATAGGCTTTCACAGTTTTACTCGTAAATTGTTTTTGAATTGTCGATTTATAATATTGAAGTTGATCAGTGTATCGCTCTAAAAACTCTTCAGCTAAGTCTAAACTATCAGTTTTGAAATCAATAATGTAAATTGAATCATCACTTTCAACTAAGTAGTCAATAATTCCTCGTTCACGAATATTGTTTGTCTCACTAATAAAAGGATATTCTTTGTACACATCGTATTGATTAATTTCTTTAAAGAACGAGTTATTTGATAAGTTTAATAAACGAGTAATGTAATAAGTTGAAAGATCAGGACTAACTTCGATAATTTGATTTTTAGTCCAAGTACTATTTGGTAGTCTTTCAATCGTATTATGGACTAATGTACCAATATCTGTGGATAACTCTTTTTGTGATAAATTAATCTCTTCTGCTTTAAAACTATTGCGCTTACTTTCTTTTACTTCAAGTTCTTTACTTAAATGTTTAATATCGTACTCGACATATTTAAGAACACTCGCAGCATCATGAACTAATTGTTCATCTAAACTACTATTTAAGTATTTACTTGGATATGTTTTATGAGCTGATTCCATCCATTTTGTGAAGGATGTTTTTAAAACTAAGTTCGTATCAAATTCAACGATTTCTGGCATTTCTTCTTTGATTATTTGACTGTCGACAATGTATAACTCTTTTTGAGCTCTAGTTAAAGCGACATATAATTTTCGCATCTCCTCCTCAACGGCTTCGATATCTTCATAATGTCTAATTAAAAAGTTGGCGAGGTTATTGTGGCGATAACGATTAGGAAGTTGGAGACTCTTCATCGCTAAGCCATACTTCGGATGGATTAAATATGATTTAGAACTATTTGGATCACGCTTTTGACTCTTACTTAGTAAAAATACCGTCTCAAACTGTAGTCCTTTTGAGTTATGAATCGTCATAACGTTAACGACATTATCTTCACTACTAATTGAAGAGCCTTCTTTTGATTTTGCGTTAATTGATTTTTCTACTTGATTTAATAGTCCGTATACTCCAGAGTGCGCTTGATCATAGTCAATGACGATATCATAAAATATATCTAAGTTAACGCGTTCTTGTTTAGATATTTTATACTCATAAAAGCCGTTGATACTGTATACGTAGTCGACAATTTCACTTAAGTTAAACTCACTTTGGTTATAATGATAGTATTTTATCTTATTTAATATTTCAGAATCTAACTGATCCGCAACTTTAAACAGATTTTCTTCCTGAAGAAACAATTGACTAATTTGATTGTCACTATAGTTAAATAAGTTTGTAAGTATTGCCATTAAAGAGATCGCATCCGATGGATCATAGACTAAACGTAAGTAGGCTATTATTGTACTAACACCTTTTGAAGTGTAAAGTCCATCAGGTAAGGAGATGAAGTATGGTATATTCGCTTTATCAAACGCAGTTTTTAGTCCAATCTTACTACTGTGCGCATTGACTAAAACTGTAAATCGATTCCAACGATTATTTCCTTCTTCCTTATACAACTCAACGATTTTCGATGCGATAAAGTTGGCTCGAACATCATTTTCACTCATTCCATATGACTCTAGTTGCTCATCATCTTTATCACTATTAATAAAGGCTAATTGTACAGGCATACTATCTTCTTTTTGTGCAGTCGTTCCAACGATGACATTGTCATTTTCTAAGTAATTAGATTGAAAACCATCTAAGTTCATTAACTTATCAAAGAAGTGGTTATTATATTGAACGATACTATCTTTTGATCTAAAGTTATTACTTAAATAAATTGTCTTATGTTCATCTGAATCAGGTAAGTCAATTAGACTTTGCATAATTGAAGGTTCAGCCCCTCTAAAACGATAAATTGATTGTTTAATATCGCCAACTCTGAAGATGTTCGTCCCATTTCCGATAAGTTTAATAATTTCATCTTGTAGTTCATTTGTATCTTGAAACTCATCGACTAAAATATCGCTTATTCCTGCTCGGACAATTTTTGCGATTTCTTGATTATTACTATTTAAGAGTTCATAAGTTAAAGTTTCCATATCATTAAAGGTAATTTTATTCATTTGCTTAATCGCATCTTTATAGTAATCGTTATAAATGATTGCCATATCAATTAAATCGTTTAATTCAGTTTTATTCATACTTAAATGAAGTAATAAATCATCTTCCGTATAGTTTGTAATCGCAACACTATTCAAGATTTCATAATGTTTTTCGCGAAGTTTTGTAAAGAAAGATAAGCCAGTAATAGTTTTAGATGGAAGTTCAGCTAATCTTACAAACTCACTTTGGTATGTATTATAATCAAAGTTATTAATACTTTTTTCCATATTTAAAATAATACTCATACTATTATTTAGCCATTCAATTTGTGTACTCGCATCTTTTCCTTCAAGATCGGTATCTAAGCTTGATAAAAGAGTAAGTGTACTAGTTTTTAATTTTTCAACTTGGTCTTGATGATACGTATAAAACATCGTTTTAAATGGTTCAATAATGTCATTAATAGTCTCAAAGTCATCATATATTTTAATACTGTTATATAAGAACTGATTTGGGTTAATCGTCCCATTTGCACTGTTTATTAAGGCTAATATAATTTCGTTTAATATGTTTAGTGACATTGCAGAGCCTGATAGAAAGTTTAAAACGTTCGATATTTTTTCTTGATCAAAGTTTTCTAACATGTAGTTAAATGCATCTTCTTGAACACTTAAGTTATCGGCATCATCAATTATATTGTTTAGTGATTCAGGATTTAAGTTAAGTGCATAGTAATGATCTTTTAAGAGTCTTAGACAAAATGAGTGAATTGTTGAGATGTTTGCGGATGGTAGTAGTGTAATTTGATCTAATAAATAATCGTTGTCTGGATCTAATGCATATGCTTCAAGTAAGGCGCTCATTAATCTATTTTTCATCTCCGCAGCTGCGGCATCAGTGAATGTTAATGAGACAATTTCATCGACACTGACATTATCTTTTAAAATTCTTTTCATTAAACGTTGTACAAGTACGGCTGTCTTTCCAGCTCCGGCACTTGCGGAGACTGTCGTATTCACACCAGTTATATTAATTGCTTCTAGTTGTTCAGTTGTCCACATTTTCTTCAATCTCCTTTTTTAAATCTTGTTTCTTAAATAACATTTCCCGATGATTACTCATATTAGGTGATAAAACGATTGATTTGTAGTCACTAATCGCAAATGGACTCGCAACTGGTTCAAGGCTAATATCACCTTCACTCATGCGCTTATACACATCCTTATATATTTCATCGACGATATAGGCGACCGTTTCAAAATTAAATAAGTTTCGCGTACTAATACTGCCATCTTTTTTCTCACTTAATGAAATAACGTGTTTTGCGCTCTTATAAAAGTCTTCACCTTCACTAAAGTGCCAACCATTAATTCGATGTTCGCTAATAAAGTCAGCATAGTATGAATCATTTGTACTTTCAATGTAGTAGTCTTTTGTCCGTTTAACTCGCGCAGGACTCGTATTAACTGATTCAAAACGTAAGCTCATGTAGTAAGCTCCAGCTGGTTTTAGTTTCATTTCGCTAGAGATTGCCATTAAGTACGTTAAAAGTTGTAGTTGAAGTCCACGTTTAAACTCAGTCTCACTTAATTTTTTCTGACTACTCTTATAATCAATAACTCGGACATGATCTTCAAACGTATCAACGCGGTCGATATATCCGTAAATATTAATGTTATTATTAACTTTATAATTAAACTTATGTTCTAAAAGTTGTGGGCTAAATAATGTATCATTATCTATTTCTTCAATATGTTTTAAAACATGGGAAAACTGTTTCACTAAAGTCATTTTAATAATATCAAGTTTGATATCTTTTAGTATTTGATACGGTTTAAAACCATTATTAATAATACTTATAACTTCATCTTCAGTAATACTACTTTCTCCATTTATTTTACGTGTCACAATTTCCTCAATAATACTGTGGGTAATTGTTCCGATCGTATTAAATGATAAGGCTGGAAGTGATCTTGGATAAAGTTTTAGTCCATATTTTAAATAGTAAGCGTAGCTAGATTGATTGTATAGTTCGATTGATGATATTGACCCATTAAGTTTTCCGTCTTTTAATAATAATTGTTTTGATATTTCCGGATCTAGTTTATATTCCTTCTTAAAGTAATAATCATTTTCAAGCAATGGATAGCGAACTGGTTTCGCATTATACTCGTTTGAAAAACTTAAAAGTGAAAATGAAGGTTCGACACCTTTACCTTCATAATTACTTAAAGGATAAAAGATATACATATTGCTTCCATCTTTAATTAAGTCTAAGTAGTCTAACTGACTTGATAATCGACTAGTTTTTTTCGGATATGCAAGTTTACTAACGTATGTCTCATCAATAACTCCAGAGAGTAAAGTTAAACTTGGATAATTCTTTATCGTACTCCCTAAGATAATGACATGTTCTTTATTAAAGTAGTGATGTTGCTTCAAACTACTTACTACGACATGATCACTATTAATTAGTGAACTTTGTGAGTTTAATAAAAGATTACTTAGTGTTTCAACTAAATCAGTACTATTAATAATTTTATCTTTATTTTGTAGTAACTTATTTGAAAGGGTAACTAAACTATTACTATAATCATTATTAACTAAGTAGTTAAAAACATTTTCGACGATCTTATCATTACTTTCGGCTAATAGAGATGATATTGTATTTTGAAGTGAAATAATATTATCTTTTGATTTTTCAATTAAATCATTGTAGTACTTACTATTATCTAAATCGATTGTAGTTGGTACAAATTCAAGAAAACTTTGTAAGTCAAAATTATACACATCATTAATTTGACTAACTAAATGGACTTGTTTTAAATTTAGTGGATTACTACTTAAGAAGTTGATAAAACTATGCGCATCTTTTTTATGTAGTAATGCGACAATACTAATGAATCGTTTTTCAAATGAAGTTGACTTCTGATTGAAATCTAAACTATTTTTAATTCCGTAACGATTGTATATTTGTCTAATCAGATTGGCATATTGATCATTTAAGTAAATAACTTGCGCATTTGTTAGTTGCTTATCAATAATTAGTTGAGCACTTGCTTCGATCTCAGCTCTAATATTATTGGCATAATAAACTTCGACATTTTTTGTCGCGTATTTTTGATTTTCAAAGTCTAATAAGCCATTCGCTTTTAATAGTTTGATAAGTTGTTTGTCATACTCACTAACTACTTCAAAAGTCGTAATATAAGTATTTTTAATACGGTTTACTTCTAAGTATTTTTTTAATTTATTCAATACTTCAATCTCATTTGGGACTAGCTCTTTAATTGTTGAGTAGATTGTATGTAAGTCTTGATTTTTACTATTTGACGTATCTAAATCGTTTAGAGAAATGTCGAATAAATACATACTAATATGAAAGTCTTTGATTGAGTTTATAAATGTCTCATTATCAACATAACTACTTAATATATTTAAACTAGGTTTAAGTTGTAGTAAAGCTTGTTTGAGTTTTTCGTCATAATTATTGTCGATGACATGTACTAGTGAGTTTACATAACTATTTAGTGGAAGTAAGCTCGTATTAAGTAATACTTCATTATCTTTTAAAAGTTGTTTTGAAATGATGTCATGTTGAAAAAGGGGAGCGATTATTTTAAGCATCTAACTCCTCCTTATTAACTTTAACTTCGATTTCAATTACATCATGTTCAATAATGTCGGCACTACCACTTGTTAATTCTTGAATTTTAGGAAGTAAACTATTATCTTCATCAATGTATACGAAAGAAACTTTCATGTCATAAATTCGATCAAGTACTGTTTTATCTGTGAGTAAGTAATCTAGTTGATCAGCGTATTTATAATCAACAGTAATTGTATATTTATTCATTTCTTTTACTTCATAAATATCGTTATTACTTAAGGCATCTGCCACTCCTTTTGAGTAGGCGCGAATTAAACCACCCGCTCCAAGTAGTACGCCTCCAAAGTATCTAACGACAACTGCAGTAATCTTTTCCATATTACGTTTTCTCAGTATTTCTAACATTGGAATTCCGGCTGTGCCTGATGGTTCTCCATCATCATTTGATCTTTGAATCGACTCATCAATTAAGAATGCTTGACAGTGATGAGTAGCTTTTGGATGCATTTTTTTAATCTCATCGATAAATGCTTTTGCCTCCTCTTCACTTTCGGTTCTTCTTAAATATGTAATGAATTCTGATTTCTTTTCTATAAATGTATCTATTATGTCTTCTTGTATTCTGTACATGTTATCACCTTGCCTCCATTATATACTATCGCTACAATTATTTCTTAATATTTTAATTATGAAGAATCGTACACAATTAAGACTTATACGCTAGCCACGTGCTATAATAAACGTACACCAGAGGAGGTTTTTGTATGAAAATAGCGATAGTAACAGATAGTTCTAGTGCAATCTATGATTCAAAAGAGAAACTAGATGGAATTTATAAATTACCGCTTCAAATAAGTAGTGATGATGAAGTTTTCTTAGAAGGTGAAAACATTGATCGAGAAAAATTATTCGACATGATGGCAGACCATAAAACTTTCACAACGTCATTACCACCAGTCGGGCGTATTGAAGAATTATTTACACAATTAAAAGAAGAAGGTTATGATTTAATATTTGGTATTGATATTAGTACTGGATTATCAGGTACAACTGCGGCAATGCAAGGTGCGGCAAAAACAGTAGGAATTGATTTTGACTACTTCGATCTATATTCAGGTAGTGAAATTTTACTATACTATGCTAAGGCAGCTCGTGAGATGTTTGATAAAGGCTTTACTGTAGAGCAAGTAAAAGAAAGATTACTTGAAGGTCGTAATCATTCCGCAACATACATTATTCCAGATGATTTAAAACATTTAATGCGTAGTGGTCGACTAAGTCCAGCATCGACATTACTTGCGGGGTTATTAAAAATTAAACCAGTCCTTTACTTAGGAGAGTCGACAGGTGGTAAATTAGAACCTGAGGCAAAACCACGTACGATGCGTAAAGCGATTGAAGTTGTCGCAGACAAATTCATGGATGCCGGTCTTGATAAAGATTGTATCGTCTACGTAGTTCATATTAGAAATGAAGAATACGCAAATCGTTTAAAAGAAATGATTCAAGAGCGTGTCGAAGGAATTGAAATTTACGTTAAAGAATTAGTATCATCAGTTGCGATTCATGTCGGTATCGGTGGAGTTGCATCACAGTATACTAGAAAGATTAACACTCAATAAAATGAACAATGATATTTCTCAAAAACTTAATTTAAGTGATGATGAAGTATTATTACTAAAAGAAACTAAGCAAAAAGTAAAGGTGAATAAACCTTTACTTGGATTGCTTGGTTTTTTCCTATTTTTGATGATCGTATCACGTGGCACACAACCAGCACTTGCGATTTCAATAATTTTAACAATAATTGACGTAGTCATTATCTTTGCACTTTATATAAAAGCCGAAAATAAATATAATTTACTAACTAAACAACTCGTTGTTAGTAAACTATTTAAACAACATTTTGACAATGTCGTGTATGAGCCTGAAAAGGGATTTGAAGAGGATTATATTGACAGTTTAGAGTTAGTAGATAATGGTAATGAGTATGAAAGTAATGATTTATTAAGTGGGACTTATAAAGGAATTAACTTTGAACAAGCAGATGTTGATATCGTGCAAGTGACAAGTAATGGTAAAACTACGACGAGAACAACACTTTTTGAAGGTCGGTGGATTATTGTCGACTTCATCAAAAACTTTAATGGTTATCACCAAGTTCGATCAAATGGTTCATTTTTTAAAAATAGTAAGCCACGAAGTTTATTCTTTGAAAAACATAAAACTAATAAAGTTAAGTTTGAAAGTAATAAATTTAATGAACAGTTTAGTTGTTTCTCAAATAATAATCAGGAAGCTTATTACTTAATTACCCCAAATATGATGGAAAAAATGAGTGAGTTTACTGATTATGTAAACTGTGAAGTTAACTTTGGCTTTATCAACAATCAGCTACATGTCGCGATTGATAATCGAGTAAATGCCTTCGAAGTTAATGGTAAAGATATTAATGAAAGTTTCATTAGACAAATTGAATATGAAATGGAATTAATAAAAAAAGTTATAGATGAATTAGATTTAGAATTAGATATATTCAAGTAGGAGAAAAAAATGGAAAAAGTATTAGTTATTATTGGAATTTTACTATTAGTTTTAGTCGTTTATTATATTAGTGTATATAATAAATTAACTCGTGCAAAAAATAATGTATTAGAAGGTAAATCAGGCATTGATATTGCACTTTTAAAACGTTATGATTTAATTACTGATTTAGTTGAAGTTGTGAAGGGCTATGCGAACTATGAAGAGGAAGCACTTCTAACGATTACAAGTCTAAGATCTGATGTTAGTAAAAACCCAGTTGAGGCAAGTCGTCAGTTAAATAATTTTATTAGTAATTTAAATGTGACGATTGAAGCTTATCCGAATTTAATGGCGAGTGAGCAATATTTAAACTTACAGAAAAATATGAGTAACGTTGAAGAGCATCTTCAAGCAGCACGTCGCCTATACAATAATAATGTTACTAATTTCAACAATATTACTGAACAGTTTCCATCAAACATCATTGCGAAAAATCATAAGTTTGATCAGTTTAGTCTCTTTGAAACTGATGTCGTTAACTTAGTGAAACCGACAGTTAGTTTTTAATAAATGAAGAAGTTTAAATACTTCTTTTTTTCTGTTTAA
>CAYWKT010000021.1:0-16365 GCA_964458985.1 uncultured Erysipelothrix sp. | reverse complement strand
GATACTTGAATAATTATTCATGTGTGATATAATATTCATGTGAACAAACATTCATATGTGGAGGTGTCCAATGAAAGAGTTAAATTATAAAGTAAGTGGTTTAGAATGTGCAAGTTGTGCCGCATCAATTGAAGCTGAAGCCACTAATATTAATGAAGTAAGTGAGTTATCAATAGACTTAATGAAATACAATGTGAGAGTAAAAGTGGATGAAAATAGTAATGAGGTAGAACTTTTAAAATCATTGAATATTATTGCCGATAAAATAGAGCCAGGGGCTAAGTTTGTCGATATGCAAAGTGAAATAGTTGAAGAGTCTAATAGTCATACTCTAGGTCGAATAATTATTGCATCAGTTTTACTTATCGCAAGTTTTATCGTAAAAAATGATACATTAAACTTCATATTAATCGTCATCTCATACTTAACAGTTGGTTATGATGTAATAATTTTAGCCTTTAAAAATATTATTCGTGGTCGCGCTCTCGATGAAAACTTCTTAATGAGTATCGCAACTATTGGAGCATTTCTAATTAATGAAAGATTTGAAGCAGTCTTAGTAATGCTCTTATATCAAATTGGTGAATACCTCCAACATAAGGCAGTTGATCAATCACGTAAATCAATCGCAAGTCTAATGGATATAAAACCAGATTTCGCAAATGTCTTAGTTAATAATGAAGAAGTAAGATTAAATCCTGAAGATGTAAATGTAAATGATATTATAATTATTCGACCTGGTGAGAAAATCCCATTAGATGGTGTTATTACTAAAGGTTTAAGTAGTATTGATACGAAAGCATTAACTGGTGAAAGTTTACCGCAAGAAGTTAGTGTTGATAGTGAAGTATTAAATGGAAGTATTAATATTGATGGTGTTATTGAAGTAAGAGTTACTAAAGCGTACTTTGAATCTACGGTTAAGCAAATCTTAGACTTAGTTGAAAATGCAAGTGCCAATAAAGCGCCATCTGAAAAATTTATTGCTCGCTTTGCGAAATACTATACGCCAGTTGTTGTAATACTCGCAATTATATTAGCCTTCGGCGTACCACTAATAACACTCGGTAAAATTTATGATTATTCATACTTATATAAAGCTTTAACGTTCTTAGTAATATCTTGTCCATGTGCACTCGTCATTTCAGTTCCACTAAGTTTCTTTGGTGGTATTGGTGGGGCAAGTAAAGCAGGAATCTTATTTAAAGGTAGTAACTATGTCGAATCATTAGCCAAAGCAGAACATGTTTTGTTTGATAAGACTGGAACACTTACAGAAGGAAACTTCGCTGTTTATGAAGTAGTAACACAATATGATGAACAAGATGTTATTAAATATGCAGCACTTGCTGAGTACTACTCACTGCACCCAATCGCAAGATCAATAGTCAAACATTACAATACTGACATTGATGCAAGTAAATTAGTTGATGCAGAAGAGATTGCCCATCATGGTGTTGGAGTTACTTATGAAGGTAAAAGAATTTGGGCTGGTAACTTTAAATTAATGGTATTAAAAGGTATTCAGGCAGTTGAGTATGAAACTGATAAATCAGTCGTATACGTTGCGGTAGATAATGTGTACCTTGGAGTCGTTGTCGTTGCAGATGAAATTAAGAAAGATGCTTATAAGGCCATTGAACGTCTCCACGCATTAGGAATTAAAGACGTTGAAATGCTAACGGGTGATAATAATCTAATTGCGCAAGATGTAGCAAAAGAGCTTAACTTAAGTAATGCCTATGCAAACTTAACACCTGTCGATAAGACTGAAATCGTTTCAAACTATATGAAGAGTGATAAAAATGTCGTCTTTGTCGGTGATGGAATTAATGATGCACCAGTATTAACAATGGCTGATGTCGGAGTAGCAATGGGGGCTTTAGGAAGTGATGCAGCGATTGAAGCAGCTGACGTAGTTATTATGGATGATAACCCTAATAAGCTTCCAACAGCGATTAAACAGTCACGTCGTACGATGCGAATCGTTAAGCAAAATGTATTCTTTGCACTATCAATTAAGTTTCTATTTATGATATTAGGAACAGTTGGAATCAGTAGTATGGCAATGGCAGTCTTTGCGGATGTAGGAGTCTCACTACTTGCGATTTTAAATGCAATGCGATTACTATTAATAAATAATATTCAAGATTAAGATCATTAATATACAATTAAATGTCAGATGCCGTTATGAAAATAACGGCATTTTTATGTAAGGGATTATTACTTTCATGAAAAGTATTGTATTATTTACCTATATAGCCTATCATATGACAATACAGGAGTGATTATATGAAGTTTGATAAACAGAGAGTAGTCCATAGGCTACTGTTAGGATCATTATTATTTGGAATGTTTTTTGGAGCTGGAAATTTAATTTTTCCAACGAGTATTGGACAAGAAGCCGGAAGTAGTTTAAACATGGCATCAATTGCCTTTATTATTTCTGGAGTTGGACTAGCATGCTTGGCAGTAGTTTATGTTGCGAAGTCGAAATCTTCATCTTTAGAAGAACTTTTAAGTCCATATGGAAAAACTTATGCTCGTGCTTTTAACATTGCACTTCTAATGACGATTGGTCCGCTATTTGCGCTTCCAAGGACAGCGACTGTTCCATATGAAGTAGGAGTTACATCGCTTTTTCCGGATGCCAATCATAAGATTGGCTTACTAATCTACTCAAGTCTCTTCTTTTTTGTGACGATGAAAATCTCACTAAGACCAAACAAACTTAAAGAAATTATTGGTAAGTACATTAATCCAATATTTCTAACATGTTTAGTTTTATTCTCTTTAGTATTTTTCCTAAATCCAATGGGAAGTGTTAAGGATATAGCTCCTGATGCATTTTACGCTTCTAACTCATTTCTTCCAGCATTTGAAGTTGGATATCAAACGATGGACGTACTTGCGGCATTAGTCTTCTCTTATGTTGTAATTAACTCAAATGATTATAGTAAAGAATCAACTTTAAAAGATAAAGTATTTGATATATTTTATGCGGCATTATTTACGGCAATCTTAATGTCGATAATTTATTATGTTCTAACTTATATCGGGGCATCATCACGAAATGTGTTTGAAGTCGCAAGTAATGGTGGTCTTGCCTTAGGACAAATATTCAAATATTACTTTGGATCTTTAGGAACTTTGTTTTTAGCACTGACAATAACTCTCGCTTGTTTAAAGACATCTTCTGGGCTTGTCGTTGCCTTTAGTAATTACTTCTCGACAATCATTCCTAAGTATACGTATAAACAACTAGTATACTTTACTTCATTTATTGCCTTTATCGTTTCTAACTTTGGATTAAGTGCAATTATAACTTATGCAGTACCAGTCTTAAACTTCTTATACCCACTCGCAATTATGCACGTTATTGTTGGACTAATATTCAAACTAAATAATACTGTATTTAATAAGACAGTTTTATACTTTACGATGGTTGCGAGTGTACTAGAGGTCTTAAAAGGCTTAAGTATTAGTAGTCCTCTGCTATTATCGATAGTTGATCTATATAAAAATTTACCATTCGCTAAATTTGGAATTGCATGGTTAAACTTTACACTTTTAGGAATTGTTATCGGATTATTTCTGGCTAAATTATTATCAAAAAAGCCTACAGTAGTTACTTCTCAAATAGTAGAGTAATAATGTAAGTTTCATGATAGAATGAATGTCGGAAAGAGGGAAGATATGAGTAGAGATTTTGATTATGAGCAAATGATTATTGGAGAATTATATTTAGGGGCAAATCTAAATTATGATAATAAAGGTGTCGAAGCAAAGAAGTTAGAACAGAAAATTAATAACTGGCCAATTGAAGATCGAGAAGGTATTATGAAACTTCAAAGACAACTATTTGGAAAGCTAGGGGAAGAGTTTCACATTCATACACCAATGTATGTCGCTTTTGGAAAACATATTGAAGCAGGAAAGAACTTTTTTGCGAACATGGACTGTATCTTTCTAGACGTCGGTAAAATTACTTTCGGTGATAATGTTATGGTAGGACCAAGAGTTGGTTTTTACACGGCAGGTCATCCTACAGATCCTGACATTAGAAATTCTAGATTAGAATTTGGATATCCAATCACAGTTGGAAATAACGTATGGATTGGTGGCGGATCAACGATTATACCAGGTATTACAATCGGGGATAATTCGATAATCGCTGGAGGTTCAGTCGTTACTAAAGATGTACCAGCTAACTGTATTGTCGGGGGAAACCCAGCTCGCTTTATTCGAAAAGTTGATGAAAAGATAAAGCAAAATGGGACAAACAAGTTGCGGCATACTATGAAAATAAAGAAAAGTTTAAAAATGAAATATAATAAAAGCTCACTTAAAAATGTTTAAGTGAGCTTTTACATGTAGTTTAAGTAATCAAAGGTGTAAGATAGCGAAATTAATAGAATATATTTAAGAAACAAGGTAATGTAATAGTGTGAGGATGGTGAGTACAAATGAAAATACAACTAAGCAATGATTTAGATGAAGAAGAAGTTAAAAAGTTACTAAAATCAGTTGTGATAGTAGAAGATGGAGATTATATTTTAATGCGCAAGTATCCTAAGCTAAAAGTATTTGATACAGAAGGTACATTATTTATTGATATAAATGTAATTGACTATATTGAGGCTTATGATAATACGGTATATGTCCACTGTAAAGATTACGTTTACACATCATCATTAAAACTATTTGAGCACTTAAACTTAAGTAAAGATCTAATAAGAATTAGTAAGGCGATAATTGTAAACAAGACGAAGATTACGGAAATTAGACCTAGTATTAATATGAAATTTAAAATATTAGTAGACAATAAAAATCTAGAAGTTAACCGTACTTACTACTATGCATTCAAAGATGCATTCAACATATAGGAGGTATTTATGCATATCACAATATTAATCACTCTAAGCTTAATTGGCATAATCATAATGGTTGGATATAATTACTTGTTTAAGAAAAATATGATTCATGCCATAAAAAATGAGAAAGTCTTAAAACTACCAGATCTAAGTGATGTCATCGTTACTTATATTATTTTTTGTATTATTACTGTATTTTCAATACTTATGAATCAATCAGCTAACATCTTTACGAAACAAGCTGGCTGTATATCTGATGTAGTTATTGAATCAATTGAATATGATTTATGTAAAAATGAATATAAAACAATCATATTTAAAAATCAAAAAGAAGCATTAGACAATATACTATATGACTATGCAGACTTGATTGATGATATAGAACATAATAGATCTAAAATCTCTACAGATCGAATCGATAATATCTATTTCTTACTTGAAAATAATCGAGTAAGTGAGGATGAAAAACAGCTTTATACACTCTTATCAATCTATCATAACTATTATGAAAGTAAATATGTTGAGTTAAAAATAGAAAAGGAGAAATAAAATGAAGAAGAAACAAAGTATATTTTTTATTACTGCATTATTAATTATAAGTATTGTGATATTCACATTTTCAATCCATACTTACTTTAGTATTGAATTTGATGCAAGAGATAACTATTGGCCATTCTCACGTTATTACTTAACGATATATAAATCAGAAATACTATTTTTATTTCTATCCTTCTTGGGCCTGTTACTAAGTATATTTACTAAGAACATTACAAATCAAAAATATGGAAGATTTCTTGTAATATTTTGTAACTATACACTAAAGACAATAATTGCACTAGCACTAATAAGTGCGCTTAGTAGTATGCATACATTATTGAATACGAATAACTTTAACTCATTTTTACCGATTAGCTTTCTTATAATTCCAACTTCATTTATTCTACTTGCGACTAACTTTATAATTTTAGTTAGAGAAATAATTTCGAAATTTCGCAAATCAGAACTTGTTAGTAATTAAGTTGATTTAGAAGTTTTGCTAAAATGTAAATCATTATACTATTTCCGATACTACTTGGTATAACGACACTCACAAATAAAAATGTAAAGATATTTAAAGTGTTTGCCATCGATAAGGCAATTATCAGAAAGATAGAGCCACTTAATAATGTCGTAAAGAGTCCGTAGGCGATTAGTTTTACTTTATCTGATAGTTTAATCTTAAATGTAGCTTTTATAAAATAGATAGTTTGGGCTACGACGATCTTATCAACTAAGTTTGCGACTTGCCCATATGGAAATGTCGTCGTTAGAGCAGTTAGTAGTCCGTATGCGAATCCTATCATTAAACTTTCTTTATATGAAGTTGATTTAATAATTGCGATTGCCATCATTATGACGACGAAGTCGACTTTCATACCACTAACGCTAAAAAGTTGAACACTTAAGTTTAAAACTAAACCTAGTGCTAGTAAAATGCTTTGTAAGGTTAATTTCTTTGTCATTGTATTTCTCATTGTTCTCTCTCCTTTAAACGCAAAAAGAACTTCGCCACAGGACGAAGTTCGTGTTGCCACCTGAATTTATGTTTAGTAAAAAAACATCTCTTTCGAGTACTATCATACTCTAGCTGCGATAACGCTCAGCATGCGGGATATACTACTATAACTTCATACTCCATCTCACAAGTCCATTCACTATCATTACGTATATAGCATCTCACCTGTCGCTACTCTCTTAATAAGTAATTTAATAGTTACTACTCTTGATCATTGATTTTCAATGTTATCTCAATTATACACCTATACAAGAAATAAGCAAGTGTATATTTTTAAAATATAGTGTACAGTATATGTAGGAGGAGGAATACTATGGTATTTGTTTATATTTATTGCGTTTTTTACACCATTATTATCAATGTTTTATCCTAAATACTTATTAAAAAATCGATTGTTTGTAATGTTAGTGAGCTTTAGTAGTGCACTGCTTGCCTTATTAAACCAACTTTCAAGTAGTATAAATTTAATTAGTAATATGGACTATTCTACATTATTAGATGTAAGTCCATATATGGTTAAGTTTTACTATATTTTTATTTTTATTATTTGTGGACTAAATTATTTAAGTTTTGCGTATTCAGCTAGAATGGGGCGTGCAAAATGAGTAAAATATTAATTTTAATATCAATAATAACTGCCTTGACTTCATTATTTTTAGACAAAGATAAAGTTATGGCAAAACTAAACAATACTTATATGAGTCTCTCATTTGCACTTCTCGCATTTGGAAGTGATTTAAGTAAGATTGGCTCACTAGTAGTAGCGGAAAACTGGGAAGTTTTAAAAGCTGATTTTTCCTCAATTAACAAGTATTATATACTACTGATTTTACTTATTATAATTAATGTAGTTAGCTACTATTTAGATCTTAGCAAAAAAACAAGTAAATAATATTAAATATTAAGGTCTTAGGACCTTTTTTAGTTATCGAATAATCAGTTTATTTTATGTATGTTATACTTGATGTAAGGAGTGTTTTTATGAATGATACAATAGCCGCAATAGCGACACCATTAGCTCAAGGAGCTATTTCAATTATTAAAGTAAGTGGAGATCAAGCAATTGAGAAAGTTAACTTAATCTTTGATCGAGACTTAGAGAAGTTTGCAAGAAATACAATTAATTATGGAAACATTATTGATGAGAATAATAATGTAATAGATGAAGTAATGATTAGTATATTTAAAAATCCAAATTCTTTTACGAGAGAAGATGTAGTAGAAATTAATACACACGGTGGAGTTTTAGTAACTCGCACTGTTTTAACGATGCTACTAGCAACAGGAATTCGCTTAGCGAATCCTGGTGAGTTTACTCAGCGAGCATATTTAAATGGTCGCTTAGACTTAACACAAGCTGAGGCAATCAACGATGTTATTAGTGCCAACAATACGAGTGGACTGCAAGTGGCGGTCAGTGGGCTTAAAGGTTCAATTAGACGTTTACTAGATCCATTAATTGAGGATATGCTTAATACAATCGCAACGATTGAAGTTAATATTGACTATCCTGAATATGATGACGTCGAAATATTAAGTAATGAGATTGTTTTGCCACGCGTAAAACAGTGGATAAATGATTTAGACAATATTATTAATCGTGCGTATAAGACTCGTGAAGTTAAAGACGGGGTCAAAACGGTAATCATTGGTGAGCCTAATGTCGGTAAATCGAGTATCTTTAATGCTTTGATTGAAAAAGATAAGGCAATTGTAACTAATATTGCAGGTACAACACGAGATTTAGTTGAAGATAAGATTCACTTAGATACAGTTACATTATCATTAATTGATACGGCGGGGCTTCGTGATACTGAAGATGTCATTGAACAAATTGGTATTCAAAAGACAAATGAAGCTTTAGATGAAGCTGAATTTATTATTATGGTCTTAGATGCAAGTCGTGAAATTAATGAATTTGAGTTAGAATTAAAAGAAAAAATAAAAAATAAACGTCATTTAATTGTCCACAACAAGAGTGATCTTAAATCGGATGGAGAGATATCAGTTAGTGCATTAAACAATGATATTTCAAGTTTAACTGATGCAATAAATGATTTCTTTGAAGATCCTAACTTTGACATTAATGAAGATTCATTAAATAATGAGCGTCAAATAGGCTTAGCAATGCGTGCTAAAAACTATTTAACTGACGCTGAAAATACGATTATGATGAACTTAGAATTGGAGCTTGTTGCGATAGATTTAAACGAAAGTTACTTATCACTTAAAGAAATACTAGGTGAAGTTTCACGTGATGATCTATTAGATACACTATTCTCGAAGTTCTGTTTAGGTAAGTAAAATGGAAATTGGCTGGTTAGATTCACACGTTCATTTAATGGATGATAGCTTATTAGTTCAAATAGATGATGTAATTAAACGTGCAAAAGAAAATAATGTCACAAGAATCATGCTTATTGCGATGAATAATGATGAAATTGAGCTTGGTTTAAGGCTGTTAGACAAGTATGAAATGCTTGATTTAACGGCTGGATTTCACCCTCAGGACGCACATTTGATAGATGACGAGCATTTCCATAAATTGGTAAAACATGTCGAGAGCGGTAAAATTAAGGCAATTGGCGAAATTGGGCTTGACTACTATTGGGATAAAACCCATGAAAAAGCACAGATTTCAATGTTTAGAAAACAGATAGAATTAGCGATAAAGTATGAGCTTCCAATTAGTATTCATATGCGTGATGCAACCCAAGCTGTCTATGATATTTTAAGTGAGTACAAAGGAAAAGTAAAAGGAGTCATGCATTGCTTCAGCGGAAGTGAGGATATGGCAAAAGCCTTTATAAACCTAGGGTTTTACATATCTTTTGGTGGAATATTAACGTTTAAAAATGCTCGCTTAAATGAAGAAGTTGCGAAAATAGTCCCATTAGAAAAGCTTTTAATTGAAACTGATGGACCATATCTAACGCCACATCCGTTTAGAGGTAAGCTAAATGAGCCAATGTACGTTCGATATACAGGGGAAAAGCTGGCCCAAATTAAAGATATCGAAAATTTCACATTGCAATCACAATTAATAAAAAACTACAAGTGTTTATTTAAATAATTGATGCACATTTTTCTCTATGTTATTATTTAACAGTCCAAAAAGGAGAGGGAAAAATGATAACAAAGAAGAGAGTAATCTTATTACTTTCGACATTATTAGTTCTTACTGGATGTGTTTTTAATGAAGATAAAAATGAAAATATTATACTACAAGTAGCATCAAACAGTGAAACGCAAGAAGAAGTAGTATTAAAACTTGCGAACTACACACAAGATTATGAAACTGTAGAAGAACAAATAGTTGGAACCAAAAAGAGTGGTGTTGAGTATCGATCAGCAAATAACTCTAATGGTGTATCATGGCTTGCCGCAAAAGTTGCGGATGCAAGCGATGCAGTAAAAGAAGTAACATTAGTACATACGTATAATCAGTTTAATGAAAAAATTTCAACGGTTGAAGTTCCGGGGTCAGAAAAAATCACGGAAGCAACAGGAACTGTCTATCAGTATGGACAACAAGCAAAAGTTGGAGCTGAATGGTATCCGAACGTCGTAACTAGATATGGTTTCGACTGTGGTGGATGTTCAGTGAATTCTGAAGGATTTAGTGGGACAGCTTCGGGGATGAAGATGTCAGGTACTCAAGTTAGACAGTCTGATGGATCATGGAAAGATGGATATACTTTTGATGGATTACATGTAATCGCAACATCACAGGCAATACCATTGTGTACAGTAGTTAAAATTTCTAATCACCCATTTAGTGGTGGTGGAATTAGTAGTAATGAACCATTTTATGCAATCGTTGGAAATCGTGGAGTTTCTAATGGGAACATAGACTTGTTTGCCGGTACAGAAACGAATTTAAACGTCATATCACAAAAAGGAAGTCCATCACGTTCAAATACAAAAGTTGAAATTGTTGGATTTAAAAGCCACGTAAGAAACGGCGGATGTAAATAAGATTTTCAAGTATATAAAAATAAGCCTAGAGTCGACATAAGTCAGCTTTAGGCTTTTTCATTACTATATTTGCTCACCCGCAACGATTCCACTTAAGATAGCGATCGTTAAGTTGTAGCCACCAATTGGTCCGTGAAGATCAAGTAGTTCACCACAAATTGATAAGTTATTGATTTCTTTATGTTTAAAAGTCTTTGAATCAATTGCTTTAAGGTCAACGCCACCACCTGTGACAAAGGCACGTGATATATCATCGGTATTACTTAAGTTAATTTCGAATCTGAATAATAAGTTATACAAAACTTCAAGTTTACTATTTGATATTTGGCTAACTCGACTATTTTTATCAAGTTGTAAGTAATCGATTATATACTCAAACAATCTTTTTGGAATGTATTGAGTAATTATACTAGATAGTGTTTCGTTTAAGTTTGACTTCAAAATGCTTTCAAACTGATTTTGATTTAAACTTTGGATAAAGTTGATTAATAATTTTGGTTGTTTATTTTTTGAAAGTGATTTAAAGACGTATTGACCACAATCTAAGATTGCCGGTCCTGATAGACCTTTATGAGTAAATAAAATTGGACCATTCGTTTTATAAAGACTTTTCTTTCCTTCTTTTATCGTAAGCTCAACGTTATCAAAACTTAATCCGACCAGTTTTAAAGAAGTGATAACTTCATCATTACTGTATATCGCTACTTCACTTGGATACAACTTCGTAACTTTTATATTTTTACTCTTTAATAGCCGATGCATATTACCATCAGAACCTAATTTTGGAAAAGTAATGCCACCAGTTGCGATAATTAAATGATCACAATCGAGTATTTGATGATTATTGACTTGTACACCTTTCACTTCATTCTGTTCAATAATTATATTCGTAACCATCGAGTTTAATCTAACTTCGACATTATTTGTTTTTAAATCATGCTTAAAAACTTCTAAAATACTAGATGCTTTTTCAGTAATTGGAAACATTCGATTATCGTCTTCTTCAATTAATTGTAGTCCGTTATTCTTGAAATAATCAACGATAGTTTTAGTTGAATACTTTGAAAATGTTGAGTATAAAAATCGTCCATTCTCAATTAATTTTACTAGTTGATTATTGTCTTTATTATTTGTGATATTTGAGCGTCGATTTCCGGTAATGAGTAATTTTTTACCTAAAGAATCATTTCTTTCGAGTAAGATTACTTCGCTTTTTTGACTCGCATTTATTGCGGCCATCATCCCACTTGGTCCGCCACCAATTACAATTGTTTTCATATATCATTCTCCTGTTATCATTATATAACATTTTAGAGCGACTTTTTTATCATATAGGTTTAATTTATTCTCTGTAAAAATTAGTGTATAATAGATGAGAAAGAGTGGTTAATTATGAAGATTTCAGAGGTTATTGTAGTAGAAGGTAAGAATGACATAATGCGTGTTTCAGAGGCAGTAGATGCTTTTATAGTATCGACTTCAGGATCCGGAATCACTAAAGACTTACTTAAAATGTTGAAGAAATTACATAACGAGGTTGGAATCGTTGTTTTAATGGACCCAGACGGACCTGGCGAACGTATTAGGTCAATTATAGCCGAACAGATTCCTGGCGCTAATCATGCATTTATTAAGAAAAGTGATGCAATCTTAAATAATGATGTTGGGATTGAAAATGCATCAGTTGACTCAATTAGAAAAGCTTTAGAAAATATAGTTTCTTATAGTGAAAGTAGTAGTGATTTAGAAATGTCTGATTTACTGACACTTAAGCTATTGGCACATCCTAGAAGTAAAGAATTTAGAGAGCGTCTATGTGATAGTTTAGATATCACTTATTGCAATGGAAAAACGTTATTAAAAAGACTTAAATTTTTGAATATTTCAAGAGAAAAATTAGAGATAATGATTGGAGCTTTAGATGAATAATATAGCAAATATAAATAATACAAAACAACTTTTAGCGAAGTATAACTTAAGTGCAAAAATTTCGTTAGGACAGAACTTTTTAGTTGATGAAAATGTCATCCAAAAGATTGTAGATAGTGTCGACAAAGTTGATGATTTAGTTATCATTGAAGTTGGTCCAGGATTAGGGGCGCTTAGTGAGCAATTACTTAAAATTTGTGACAAACTTGTGGCGATTGAAATTGATCGTAACATGGTCCAAGTTTTGAATGATGTTTTTGAAGATGAAGAAAAATTTGAACTAATTCACGAAGACATTTTAAAGGTTGATTTAGATGATTTAGTTAAAAAGTTAAAGAAAGAGTACAAGCATGTATACTTGATTGCGAATCTTCCATATTACATTACATCTGAAATCTTGTTTTCAATATTTGAACTTAATAGTGAAATTGATGAAATGTTAGTTATGGTTCAAACAGAATTTGGAGAACGTTTAATTAGTAAACACAATACTAAAGCATATCGTCCATTAACTGTCGTCGCAAAAACATTTTATAAGAGTAAGTTAAGTTTCAACATAAGTAAAAATGTATTTCTACCAAAACCAAACGTGACATCGTCAATCGTTAAAATGGTTAGAAAAAATAGTGAGATTGAAGATCCTAAAGCGTATGTAAACTTTGTGGAAGTTTGCTTTAGACAAAAGCGAAAAACGATTTACAATAATTTAAAGAGTGAGTATGAAGAAGATTTTGTTTTAGATATTTTAGCGACAGCTAAGATTGAAAGTAATATGCGTCCCGCACAATTAGATATTGCGGACTACATTAGATTGTTTGAGGTGTTCTATGAAAAGAAAAGCGTTTGCGAAGCTTAATTTAACTTTAGATGTCGTAAGAAGAAGAGAAGATGGATTCCATGAGTTAGATATGATTATGGTTCCAATTGATCTTTTCGATTCGATTGATATTCAATTAAGTGAGTCGACGACGATTAGGACAAATAAAGGCTATCTACCAAATGATAAGCGTAATACAATTATTAAGGCAATAAATATATTACGTCATCGTTATCGTTTTAAAGAGCATTTTGATATAAGTCTAGTAAAGAACACTCCAACACGTGCTGGTATGGGTGGTGGCAGTAGTAATGGGGCTTGTACGATTCGTATGGTTAACGATATGTTAGATTTAAACTTAAGTGAGAAAGAAATGTTAGATGTAGCTGAGCAAGTTGGATCAGATGTTCCATTTACACTTTATGGACGTCCGGCGTTAGTTAAAGGGGTTGGTGAGAAAATTACCCCAATAGAAATTAACTTAGACTTACATTTATTCGTCGTTAAGCCTAAAAAAGGTATATCAACACCGATGGCATTTAAGAAGCTTGATGTAAATAATTTAGAGCATTTTGACACAGCGAAAGTTAAAAAAGCACTTGAAAGTGGAGACTATCAATTATTCCTTGATAATATTGGTAATAGTTTAGAAAAAGGGGCATTTGAGGAAGTTGCGCAAATAAAAGAAGCTAAAGATGATTTAATCAATTTTGGATTTGATGCAGCGATTATGTCAGGCTCAGGATCTAGTGTATTTGGAATTACTCAAGATGAGCAATTAGTGAATGAGGCAGTGAAGAAGTTTTATAATAAGTATGCGTTTGTTAAGAAAACGAAGATTATTAAAGATGTTAGAAATTATGAAAATATAAATAGATAGGTTGGGGATTATATGAAAAATGTAATTATTATTACGAATGAAGATAAAAGAAGAATAAAATCAAATCATGAAACAGTATTACATAAGATTATTGATAAAACGATGATTGAGAAAGTCGTTGATAACTTTATTGATATGGAGTTTGATGCAATAAATACGATTATCGCAAAAGATCATATGAGTATTAGTGATAATATTTCAGATAAAAGCGAAATAACAGTTATCAGTAAAGATAATCATAATGTTATTAAAGATATCGTTAAAGATGAAGAGGGTATTACAGTACTAACATTTGGGAATGCACCATTAATTACGAAGGAAACATACGAAACGATGATGAACTTAGTAAAAGAGCATCCAATGGTCATCTTAACGGCAGACAGTGATAATGAATATGCCCAAGACATAGTCTTGAGAAATCCAGCTAACACTGTCAGATCAATTATTCCATATAGAGATGCAAGTATTGACCAAAAATCAATTAGAGAAATTAGTATGGATATTTATGCATTTAATACGAAACTATTATATAAATACTTACAAGATTTTGATAGTTCAGATATTACAAGTTTAGTCTCATTGTTTAAAGCAGATAAACATAGTGTTTATCCACATGAAATCGAAGATCCAACGGAATCAATTATAATTCATTCTCGTGAAGACTTAGTTGTCGCAAATAACTGGGAAAGATCACGAATAAATCGTAAACATTTAGAAAATGGCGTGACAATCTTAGATTTAGCGAGCACGACTATTGGTACAGATGTTATAATTAATATGGATACAACTATTTACCCTAATAATACGCTTATTGGAAAAACAGTTATTGGTGAAAATAATGTATTAAAACCAAATAATCATATTGAAGACAGTATAATTGGAAGTGACAACGAAATTGAGCAATCAAAATTAGTTGATGTTGAGATTGGCGAAAAAAATCATATCGGACCATGGACTAATTTACGTACAGGTGTTAAAATTGGTAAGGCTAATAAGATTGGCACATACGTAGAATTAAAAAATACCGTAATTAAAGATCATAATGCCATATCACATAACGTTTATTTAGGTGATACTACCATGGGTAGTCATTGTAATATTGGGTGGGGCGTGGTTACCGCGAATTACGATGGAATTAATAAAAATAGTACCACAATCAAAGATAATTCATTTATCGGTAGTAACTCTACAATAATCGCTCCTGTCAATATTGGGACAAAAGTTGTAATTGCTGCAGGATCAGTCATAAATAAAGATGTCAAAGATAATGATATGGCTATCGCACGTGCAAGACAAGAGTGTAGAGAAAACAAAGGTAAGGAATATTTAGAAAGGGTCGAGTAAGACGATGAATAAAGATATTATTGTGTTTTCATTATCATCAAGTATTGAATTAGCTGATGAGATATGTAGCCATCTTGGTGTAACAAGAGGAAAGTGTAAAGTTGAGCATTTTAGCGACGGAGAAATTATAGTAGAACCGGAGGAATCAGTACGTGGTAAACATGTATTCCTAGTTCAATCGACAAATGCACCAACAAGTGCAACAGTTATGGAAGTATTAATTGCATTAGACGCTTGTAAACGTGCTTCAGCATCAGAGATTACGGTAGTAATGCCATATTTCGGATATGCTAGACAAGACCGTAAAGCTCGTGCACGTCAACCAATCACAGGAAGATTAATGGCTGATTTATATGAAGCAGCAGGAGCAGATAGAATGGTTACAATCGATCTACATGCACCACAAATTCAAGGATTCTTCAAAATTCCAACTGATGACTTATCAGTAGTCTCAATGTTTGGACAATACTACCGTACAAAAGTTACAGATGGTGAAATTACAAACGACATCGTAGTTGTCTCACCAGACCATGGTGGAGCGACAAGAGCAAGAAAATTAGCGGATACAATTCCAAACTCGACAGTTGCGATTATCGACAAACGTCGTACTAAACCAAATGAAGCAGAAGCAGTTAACTTAATCGGAGATGTAAGTGGAAAAACTGCGATTGTCGTCGATGATATGATCGACACAGGTGGTTCAATGGTTAGTGGTATCGATATGTTATATGAAAAAGGGGCTACGGCAGTATATGCAGCATGTTCACATGGTGTACTATCTGGCTTAGCAGTAGAAAGAATCGCAAATTCAAAAATTAAAGAATTAGTTGTTTCAAACTCAATTCAATTAACTGAAGAAGCTAAACAATGTGATAAGATCAGTCAAGTATCTGTCGCATACATGTTAGCGAAAACTATCGAAGCAATTAAAGATAAAACACCAGTAAGTAATATTTATAACTTATTTAACGATTAATAAATAGGCAAA
>CAYWKT010000020.1:0-16590 GCA_964458985.1 uncultured Erysipelothrix sp. | reverse complement strand
TTAATCAGAAGGTATCAGATGATACCTTTTTTTATAAGGAGATCACATGTATTATTTTGAATATGAAAGTCCGATTGGACTTTTATACATTAGTAGTGACGATAATTATTTACTCGGTATTCAAAATACGAAGCCAAAAGATTATATAAATAAAGCGGGCGAAATAATTAAAGAGTGTATTTTTCAGTTAGATAAATATTTTAAGAAAGAGCTGACGCAGTTTAATCTTCCACTTAAATTTAGCGGCAGTGATTTTAATCAACTCGTACTTAAAAAAATGGGTGAAGTGAAATATGGTGAACTTATTACGTATAAGCAATTAGCGATGAATAGTAATCAAAGTAAAGCATATCGAGCTGTAGGTTCAGTTTGCGCGAGTAATCCATTCATAATAGTAGTTCCATGTCATCGAGTTATTAAGTCAGATTTAACGATTGGAAACTATGCATTAGGTGTAAATATAAAAGAATTTTTACTTGATTTAGAGTCTCACACTAACAGTTGTACACAAGGTTAATAATTGGTAATGATTGCCAAAAAGAGTAAAAGTAGTCTAAAAGACTATCAAATAGGGCTTTATGAGAGTGAGTCATAATGTAAAGTTTTCATCAATCTTGAAAACTTGCACAATGTTTTTGTTTTGGTTATGATTATTCTTGTAATTAAGGAGGGCAATATGAATCAACCCTATATAAAACCTATATTCTTGGCATATATAACAATAATGACCCTACTAGCTTTTTTCAGTAAAGACAGCAGTGTTAAGGCCGAAGAAATCAATGTAGAAGAAGAAATTGTAGAAGTGTCAGAAACAGTTTATGAGTTAGAAATGAATCATGCCAATTTTGATCAAATTAAAACAGACGTCCTGAGTGACGATATAAAATATATTATGACTCCAAGTGAGTTACAATCAGATATTAAATTAAGTGAAGTTATCGCAAAAGATATTGATTATGCATCATTTGAAGAGCAAGAAGTACTAGTGGACGTAGTTCGCTATACTGACTCAAACAGTGAGAAGCAAGTAGTTGATATTATTGAAGAAAAAGTATTAGTTAAGTTTGTCGATACTACTAAACCAGAACTAACGTTATCAAAATCTTCAATTGAGTTTGAAGAAGGAAAATCATTTGATGCTAAAAAGTATATCAAAGATGTTTCGGATAATAGTTTTACTGAAGTTGAAGTAGATATTGAAGATCCAGTTGACAATGAGAAACCAGGTGAGTATGAAGTAGTTTATACGGCACGTGATGCATCAAACAACACAACTAGCGAAACACTTACAGTTACCGTAACAAAAAAACCAGAGCCAGTAGTTGAAAAACCAAAGGCAGCTGTCGCAAGAACACCTAGAGTTAGTGCTCCTGTGTACACAGCAAGCGGTGATGCAGTTAGTCAAACATTAAGTTTAATTAATCAACATCGTGCTGCACGTGGCTTACACGCACTTCAATTAGCACCAGCTGCGGAAATGAATGCGGCGGCAATTCGTGCTGCGGAAGCAAATGGTTATGTTTCACACACTCGTCCTGATGGACGTAGTTACCGTACAGCCTTTACAGATGCAGGTTTAAACCATAGCAACGTAATTGAGGTTCTAGTTTATTCTGGAAATAGTCCACAAGATAAAGTAAACTGGTGGATGAACTCAGGTACACATAGTCGTGTTCTAATGCGCTCAGATATAACACATATCGCAATTGGAATTAATGGCAAAATGTATTCAGGAATTGTGTACAAGTAAAAAACGATTAATTTAATTATAGATGGATCCATATATTTAGTGTGGGTCCATTTTTAATTTAAAAATAAGATATAATGTATTAGTAAGGAAGATGTCTATGCGAAAAATAATAGCAATCATAATAATTGCAATAACTCTAGTAGCTTGTAATCAAGAAGTCCAATGTGACAGCGATATTGAAATTGTCTGTACGATAAATAATATCGAAGATTTTGAAATTGAGGAAAATGCTCAAATTACGATCGGTGTATACGAAGAAAATTTTGGTAGTCAAATAACGGAAGTTTTAAATGAATACTACCCAGGTGTATACAGCTACGTCGTAATTGATGAAAGTATTCCCGAAAGTTTAGAAGAGTTGGATATTATTCAAACAAAAGTTGAAAATGTACCACTTCTATATGATTATCTAAATCCATTAGATGATCAATTTGACGATCTTTTAGAAAATGATTATTTATTACGTTTTTCAAAAGAAGTAAATCAAATTGATAATTACTTTATGCCTTTTGACGTTAAAGGGTTACTTTTCGCATATAATAAAACAATGTTAGAAGAATTAAATGTGGATCTGATTGATTCAAATAATGATGGTCTACCAGATAGTATTGATAGTTTTGAAAAGATTGGCGAAATGGCAAAAAAATGGAAGCAAGATCAAATTACATACTTAGATGATCCACTTACAAGAGTCTTTTCATTTCCATTTAATGATCAACTTTCAATGATTAGTTTTATTGAAAATTCAGAATATCGTTTAATTGATGGTATTAGTGGTGAAGAGATGAATGTTTCCATTGATTTAGCTAATGCATTAGAAGAATTTCAAAAGTTAGGACAGTATCCATGGTTTTTAAATGATGAGTCAATGGAGAACATGGTTTGGGATTATGAAGAAGTATTAAGTAATCAATCTGCACCATTTATGTTCGTTGGAAACTGGATGTTTTATGAACAACACCAACTTTCAAATGCGTACGAACTAGTCTTTAGTAAACTACCTAAAATAAATGAGAGTGAGATTACGACATTAAGTAGTATTAGTGGGTTTGTTTTAAACAAAGATTCGCTTTATCCAAATGCTCAAAACCAATTTATTAAGTTTATTAAAAATAGTAAAGGTGTTGAAACTTCAATTAACTCTACACTTATTCCAATTATCGATCCACAGTTATTAGCGCAATTAGAAACTGAGATTGATAGTACTATTTATGAGCAAATCATTGCATATACGTATAGTAATCCAATTCAGCTACATGCCTTTGAATCTAATCCAAGTATTCGTGCTTACAATGTTTACTTACAAGTTGATTTTAGAGATATTTGGAAAGATTTATTTTTAAATAAGATTGATGCAACTGAAGCACAACTAATGATGATCGAGCGAATTGAAGTGTGGTTAGAAGAGTATAATTTAGAAGTTGAGGGGATAGAAAATGCAAAGTTGGAAGCAAATAATAAACAATCAGAGGAGTAAACAATATTTCTCAATATTAGAAGATAAAGTGTTAGATGCACGAGAAAACAATATAGTTTATCCAAATGAAGAAGATGTTTATAAAGCCTTTGATTTGTGTGAATATAAAGATGTGAAAGTCGTTATTATTGGTCAAGATCCATACCATGGAAAAAACCAAGCTAACGGCTTATCTTTTTCAGTAAATGAAGGTGTTAAATTACCACCTAGTTTACGAAATATATATACTGAATTAGAGTCTGATTTGAATATTAAGAGAAGTAGTGGAGATTTAAGTAGTTGGGCAGAACAAGGTGTATTAATGTTGAATAAAATATTGACGGTAAATGCTAAAAGTCCAGCGTCACATCAAAAGTTTGGTTGGGATGAGTTCACTGATGAAATAATACTTAGTTTAAATGATCATCCAAATCAAATAATTTATGTTTTATGGGGCAATTATGCAAAATCACTTAAGAAGATTATTTCAGATAAACATATTATTATTGAATCAGCACATCCATCACCATTATCGTCGTATCGCGGATTTTTTGGTTCGAAACCATTTTCAAAAATTAATAATTATTTAATAGCTAATAATAGAGAAGCTATAGATTGGGGAAAATAATGTTTACTAATATTGAAGCGGCAATCGATTTTATTGAAAATCAAAGAGCTAATAGTACTACGTTAGAAGATTTTGCGAAAGTATTTGAGAAATACGCTAACTTTCAAAATAAATTAGATTATATTCATATTACTGGGACAAATGGAAAAGGTAGTACGAGTAAGATGATTAACGACTCATTAATAAATGCTAACTACAAAGTAGGGTTATTCACTTCTCCACATATTGTTGTAAGTAATGATCGAATTAGAATAAATAATAACTATATTAGTGATGAGCAATTACTTAAGTATGTAAATAAATTTTATGATGATATTTTAAACTTTAAATTAAACTTCTTTCAAATTTACACATTAATTGCATTTGCATATTTTTATGATGAACAGTGCGATATTGCGATTATTGAAGTCGGAATAGGCGGATTACTCGACAGTACGAACATTATTGACGGGTTAGTAAGTGTGATCACAAATATTAATTTTGATCATACAGAGCGCTTAGGAAAGTGTATGGTCGATATCGCATATCAAAAAAGTGGTATAATTAAAAAGAATAAACATACTGTAACAATGGTAGACGATGAAGCAGCACTCAAGGTCATAAAAGATGTAGCGAAGCAAAATGATAATAAGCTACTTAAAGTCGAAAATAACTGTGATATTAGAGTAAATGATAACTCAAGTTCTTTTGAATATAAAAATGAGAAGTATACACTTAACTCACTTGCGAAATATCAAGTTTCAAATAGCCTTTTAGCAATTGAAACTTTAAATATATTAAGCAATGAATATGATTATCATGTTGAACATAAGCATATTGATGACGCTTTTAAAGTATTTAATTGGTTTGGCCGTTATGAAATTATCCAAAGTAATCCGAAGATAATTATTGATGGTGCGCATAATATTGCTGGAATTAAATCATTAATTAAATCATCACCTAAAGATATGGTCGTAATTTTTAGTGCATTAGCTGATAAAGACTATAATGAAATGCTTGAATTACTCAAAAATCATTTTAGGGAAGTTGTATTTGCCAAGTTTGATTTTTACCGTGCATTGAACATTGAAGATATTTCTGGAGTTAAAAAATTTGATAGTTTTAATGATGCTTTAGTTTATGTTGAAAAGGAGTATGCAAATAATGATATTTTAGTATGTGGTTCTTTATACTTTATATCAGAAGTTCGTAAAATATTGAAAGGGGATTGATTTAAGTGATTCAAACAATCGCTCTCATGCTAGTACTGATTATTGTCGTATTAGTCTTTATGAGAAATAAAGAAAGCCTTTCATTAACTAAAATGAGTTATACGGGTATTCTATTAGCGATTGCTTTAGTCTTAAATTACTTCTCGATTAATTTAATGATATTTGGTGGACAATTAGTAATTAGATTCTCGCAGTTAATACTCATTTTAATTGGTGCGATGCTCGGTCCAGTTTACGCCGTTTTTGGTGGAATTGGATTTGATATGTTAAGTTTATTTTTAAATCCACTTGGATCATTTTATGCCGGATTCATGTTGAACAATATTCTTGTAGGTTTAATACCTGCGATTTTATTTAAATATTTCAGAAAGAGTAAGCTAGTTACTAACATAAGTTTACTTAGTGTCAGTAGTATTATGTATTTACTATATATTATAATAGTTTCTTTAATTTCATTTACGAGTGTAGTTACTCAAGATGTTATAGAGACTTCAATGTTTGTAAAGTTCATAACAGTATTCATAATTACGATTATTTTAATAATGATATTATTAGTTTACATAAAACGATCAAATGTTAATGTTGACAATCGATTACTATTATTAATAATTACACTCGTATTAGTTGAGTTTTTCATTCAAGGTTTTCTAACACCATTATGGTTAAATGATATGATGCAGACTCCAATAATCATTTCAATGCAACTACGAGCTATAAAAGGAATTTTTATGATTTTAATTAATAGTGTAGTTGGATATCCAATCTTAAGAATGCTGGATAAATCTTTTAAATAAGTTTACAAGGGTATGCCGTGAGGTATACCTTTTTTACTATAATTTGAGCTATACAACTTATAAGCTTTGAAAACGTATTCGTTATATTGTGTTTTTGTAGTCATTTAATAAGAAAAATTACGTTGATTATGTGTATAATGTCTATAATAAGACTAATTATAGTAATAAATTTAGTTTATTTATAAAAATCCTAATTGTAGAAAAGACTATATGTATCGGTTTATAAGACTGTTATAACGATTAAACTTATAATACTCAACGGATGTTTACGCTTACATAGAAATACTAAGTGAAAGTTTTAACTAAAGTATTTTTTCCATTTACTATATTTGTTTACTTTGATATAATTAGAGAGAAAAAAGGAGGATGGTTTAATGGCAAAAAGAACTGTAAAAGATTTAGATGTCGCAAATAAAACGGTAATCGTTCGTGTAGACTTTAACGTACCGCTAAAAGACGGAGTTATTTTAGATGACAACCGTATTCAAGCAGCATTACCAACAATTAATTATTTAATTGAAAACGACGCTAAAATTGTATTAATGTCACATCTTGGTAAAGTTAACCATAAAGATGCGGAAGCATTACAAAATGATTTAGCAAGTAAATCACTTGCACCAGTCGCAGATCGTTTAAGTGAATTAGTAGATACTAACGTAGTATTTGTTAATGAAACTCGTGGTGAAAAACTAGAGGAAGCAATTAAAGGATTAAGTAATGGTGAAATCGTCGTTGTAGAAAACACTAGATTCGAAGCTGGTGAAACTAAAAATGATAAAGAGTTAGCGGAATATTGGGCATCTCTAGGTGATTTATTCGTAAGTGATGCATTTGGTACAGTCCACAGATCACACGCTTCAAACGTTGGAGTTGCGGAAATATTACCATCGGCATTAGGTTTCTTAGTTGAAAACGAAGTACTGATGTTAAGTAAAGCAGTTTACGATGCAGAAAAGCCAGTAGTTGCAATTATTGGTGGTGCAAAAGTATCAGACAAAATCTTAGTTATTGAAAACTTATTAAAATCAGCTGATAAGATTCTTATCGGTGGGGGAATGGCTTACACATTCTTTAAAGCACAAGGTTACGATATTGGAACTTCTTTATTAGAAGAAGACCGTATTGAAATTGCACGTGAGATTTTAGAAAAAGGTAAAGACAAAATTGTTTTACCAATCGATAACATTGTTGCAAACGACTTTGCCAATGCTACTGAAGTGTTAACAGTAGAAAACGATGCTATCCCTGAAGGCTTTATGGGATTAGACATTGGTCCTAAAACATTAGAATTATTTAAAAAAGAGTTAAGTGATGCAAAAACAGTTATTTGGAATGGTCCTATGGGAGTATTCGAAAACCCAGCATACGCAAAAGGAACAATTGGAATTTGTGAAATTATCGCAGAACTTCCAGGAGTTATGAGTGTAATTGGTGGTGGAGATAGTGCTTCAGCTGCAATCAATAACGGATTCGCAGATGATTTCTCACATATTTCAACTGGTGGCGGAGCTTCGCTTGAATTTATGGAAGGAAAAGAGTTACCGGGTATTGCGGTAATTCAAGAAGCTTAATATGAGAAAACCGATTATTGTTGGAAACTGGAAAATGAATAAGACTAATACTGAAGCAATTGAGTTTGTAACTGCAATTGAAGAAGTATTACATGATAATGCAGACTTTGGTGTTGGAGTTCCTTATATTTCATTAAAAGATGCTCAAGCAAATGCTAAAGACTTAATTATCACATCTCAAAATGTTCACTTTGAAGATAGTGGTGCATACACTGGAGAAATCAGTGTTGAGATGCTTAAAGATGTTGGAGTTAACTGGGCTATCGTTGGACATTCAGAAAGACGCGAAATGTTTAATGAAACTGACGAAGGTGTTAACAAAAAAATAAAACAACTTACTAAAAATGGTTTAAATGCAATCGCATGCTGTGGTGAAACTTTAGAACAATTTGAAGCAAACGAAACTGAAGCAATTGTTAGAGGACAAGTAAAAGCAATGTTAGAAGGTTTAACACCTGAAGTTGTAAGTAACTTAGTTATCGCATATGAGCCAATCTGGGCAATTGGAACAGGTAAGAGTGCGACTATGGAAATAGCGCAAGATACATGTGCAATCGTTCGTGATGAAGTAAGAGTTTTATATGGAGACGATGTAGCGAATTCTGTAAGAGTTCAATATGGTGGATCAGTTAAACCTGATAATATCAAAGACTACATGGCTCAAGAAGATATTGATGGAGCACTTATCGGAGGAGCTTCATTACAAGTGGATTCATTTACTGAAATAGTAAATGCAGTAAAATAGAAAAAGAAGAGGAGAAAGAAATATGCCAATTATTACAGATGTATTAGCAAGAGAGATTATCGATTCAAGAGGAAACCCTACAATTGAAGTTGAAGTATTAACTGAATCAGGAGCATTCGGAAGAGCAGCAATCCCAAGTGGAGCATCAACTGGAGCTCGTGAAGCTTTAGAGTTAAGAGACGGAGACAAAGATCGTTTCGGTGGAAAAGGTGTATTAAAAGCAGTTCAAAACGTTAACGAAGTTATCGCACCAGAATTAATCGGATGGGACGTAACTGATCAAGCAGGAATCGACGCAATGTTAATTGCATTAGATGGTACTGACTTCAAATCAAACTTAGGAGCTAACGCTACTTTAGGTGCATCACTTGCAGTTTTAAAAGCAGCAGCTGACTACTACGGTTTACCACTTTACCAATATATCGGTGGACACAACGCACGTACAATTCCAGTTCCAATGATGAACTTCATCAATGGTGGATCACATGCAGACTCATCAGTAGACTTCCAAGAATACATGATGATGCCAGTTGGAGCTAAAGATATCCGTGAAGCATTAAGAATGGGATCAGAAGTTTTCCACGCATTAAAATCAATTCTTTCAGAAGAAGGACACGTTACTGCAGTTGGTGATGAAGGTGGATTCGCTCCAAACTTACCAGATAACGAAGCTCCAATCAAATATATTTTAAAAGCAGTAGAAAAAGCTGGATACAAACCAGGAGATGACGTAGTAATCGCATTAGACGTTGCTGCATCAGAATTCTACAACGAAGAAACTGGATTATATGAACTTAAAAAATCAGGTGGCGGAACTAAAACAGTTGACGAAATGATCGACATGTACGCTGAATGGGTAGAAAAATATCCATTAATTTCAATCGAAGACGGACTAGCTGAAGATGACTGGGACGGATGGAAAAAATTAACTGAAAGATTAGGCGACAAAATTCAAATCGTTGGTGACGACTTATTCGTTACAAACCCTACTTTCTTACAAAGAGGAATCGAAAACGATACTGCAAACTCAATCTTAATCAAAATCAACCAAATTGGTACAATGACAGAAACTATGGATGCAATGGAATTAGCTAAACGTAATGGTTACACTAACGTTGTTTCACATAGATCTGGAGAAACTGCAGACACTACTATCGCTGACTTAGCAGTAGGATTCAATACAGGACAAATCAAAACTGGATCAATCTCAAGAACTGACCGTGTTGCAAAATACAACCAATTAATGAGAATTTCAGATGAGTTAGGCGAACAAGCTATCTACTCAGGAATGTCAACATTCTACAACTTAAAAAAATAATATAATTATATAAAATAATAATATTTACATTTAAAGCTTACTCATTTGAGTAGGCTTTTTTTCTTTAGATTATAATAATCCGTTAGTTAATTAGATAGTGCTATAATTGATGTACACCTAAAATGTGGACGACAGTCAAAAATATTTGTATTATTATTTATGTAATGGTATAATTATAAAAGCGAAAGGTGGTAATAACAATGCTAGATATTTTAATTATGTTAGTAGCTATTTTATTAATTATTCTTTCATTATTACAAAGTGGGAAATCAGATGGTATTAGTAGTGCCTTTACTGGCGGAAGCGGCGGATTAAACTTATTCGCAAATGTTAAAGAACGCGGACCGGAAAAAGTAATTGCTAATGCGACAATGGTTTTAGGAGCAATCTTTTTCATTTTAATTGTTTTAGTGAGAATAATAAAATAAGGCTATAAAGCCTTTTTTATTTGAAGGAGATACAATATGAATGTAGACAAAAAATTACTAATTGAAGAAATTGAATTACATAAGAAAGATCCAAAGACAGTATTTGAATGGATTGAATTTTTTAATGTAAATAAAGATGACATGCAAGAATTCATTCGCCTCATCGATGATCTTGTTTTTAGCTATGAAGTAATAGTTAAAGATAACTTATTATACTTAGGTGAGTGGGAAAATTATTTCCATGGACAAGTGCGTGTAAATCGTCGTGGATTTGGTTTTGTAGACTTCGAACATCGTCCTTCAGTATATATATCAAAAGAAAACTTAAAAAATATTTATGATCGTGACACAATCGTCGTCCAAGTCGTTACTGATAAGGATGAAGGAATTGTCATTAAAGTTTTAAAAAGAAACTTAGAACGTATTGTCGGTAATATTTACTCAAAAAGATTACCAGTTAAATTTATCGCTGATAATTTAATGTATGAAAACAAAATTGTAATCGATAATGTTGATGATTTTGCGAACTTAAATCGTCATAAAGTACTTTTAAAAGTTAAATCTTTTGAAAATGAAAAGATACAAACTGAAATAATTAAAGTATTAGGATATATGGATGATCCTGGAGTCGATATTTTAGCGATTCTTTTAGAAAATAATATTCGCGTAGAATGGCCAAGTGATGTCCTAGAGGAAGTTAAAAACGTTCCAAATGAAGTGTTAGAAACTGACTTAGTTAATCGTAAAAATCTTGTAGATGAATTAATCTTTACAATTGATGGTGATGATGCGAAAGATTTAGATGATGCAATCAGTATTAAGAAAAAAGGGAATAACTACGTTTTAGGCGTACATATAATGGACGTTGATTATTATGTAAGAGAACATAGTGCAATTGATGAAGAGGCTTATAAACGTGGTACGAGTGTGTATGTGGCGGACCGTGTCGTTAGTATGCTTCCACCACAACTATCAAATGGCATTTGCTCACTTAATCCACATGAGAAGCGTTTAGCGATGAGTGTAATTATGGAAATTAACCATAATGGAAATGTCGTTGATTATGAAATTTTTGAATCAGTCATTGAAAGTAAACATCGTCTAACTTATACGAAAGTAAACGAAGTATATGAAGATCCAAAGAGCAATCCTGATTATGATGAAGTAAAAGATAGCTTATTCTTAATGTTAGAGTTAAGTGATATTCTTCAAGCGCGTCGTGAGAAGTTAGGGGCAATTGACTTTGACAAAGATGAGGTTGATTTAAAAGTTAATAAACAAGGTGAAGTTTATGAAATTGATGTTCGTGATCGTGGAATAGCTGAGCGCTTAATTGAAAACTTTATGGTTACGACTAATGAAACTGTCGCAAGATTAATGCGTTATAGTGAATGGCCATCGATCTATCGTATTCATGAGAAACCAGATCCAGCTAAGATGCGTGATTTCGCAGGACTTGCATCAATATTAGGTTATAAACTAAAAGGAAATATGGATGAGATTCATCCTGATCAGCTTCAAAAACTTCTAAAAGAGTCACATGACAGTGAAAATCATTTTGTTCTATCAAGTCAATTATTAAGAAGTATGCAAAAGGCTCGTTATGACTTTAATAATATCGGACACTTTGGTCTAGGAAGTAGTGAGTATTCACACTTCACTTCGCCAATTAGAAGATATCCAGACTTAATTTTACATCGTATGTTAAAGAAATATTTCTTTAGAAATGAATTTAATCACTTTGATAAAGATGAACGCTATTTAGTAAGAGCTGCAGATGAGTTATCACTAAAAGAGCGTGCGGCAATTAGTGCTGAGCGTGATGTTAATGATATGAAAGTAGCAGAATATATGGAAAAACATATTGGTGATGTGTACAAAGGAGTAATTTCCTCAGTTCATAATTTTGGGATGTTCGTTCAACTTGATAATCTAGTAGAAGGTTTAGTTAAAGTTGATACTCTATCAGGATATTACAATTTAGCACCTGATGGATTTAGTTTAATCGGTGATAATGATAATCCAACATATCGAATTGGACAACGTGTAACTGTTCAAGTAATTGGTGCAAGTAAGGCTGCCCGTAATGTTGATTTTGAAATTTATCGTCAAAAAGGAAAGAATAGGAAGGCTAACAATGATAAAAAATATCGCAAGCAATAGAAAAGCACATTATGATTATTTTTTAATTGATAAATATGAGGCAGGGATTGAACTGTTTGGTAGTGAAGTGAAATCAATAAAAAATAACCAAGTATCTCTAGCGGAGGCATACATTGAGGTCGTTAACGATCAAATGTTTATCCGCGGGATGCATGTTGCTCACTATAAACAAGCGAATCAGTTTAATCATGAAGAGGACCGTCTTCGACGACTACTTTTAAATCGTCGTGAGATTAATAAGTTAAAAACGCAAGTTAATGAAGTTGGCTTTACGATAGTTCCAACTAAACTTTATAATAAAAATGGTTTAATTAAACTTGAGATTGCCTTAGCTAAAGGTAAAGCAGTGCACGATAAACGTGAGACAGTTAAAAAGCGTGAAGCAGATCGTGAGATTCGCGCTAGTTTAAAAAATTACTAGGAGGTAGTATGGTACAGTTTGTCTTATACAGTACGTATGTACTAATTAGTGTATTAATTTTTCAATCGATGTCATATACTCCAATCATGTATCAAAATATAATGTATGTAGGGGTACAAATAGTATTCTTCTTAGTTATGTTTAAGTTATATGAAAAGACTTATGATTTTAAAAAAGTTAAAGAGGATGTACTATCAACTATTGATCTTCCGATGAGTAAACGTCCAACGTATATGAAAGCTTATCAATGGGCTTTTGTAGTCTTAGTTTACTTAATGAATGATGCATTAGGTATATTAATGCCGACTGGTGCTTATATCGTTTCATCATTTATTAATATGGCATTTGTCTACGTATTAATGTATCCAGTATTTATTGAGTCAAATATTAAGTTTAAAACAGCTGGAGTTAAGAGAATTATATTTAGTGTAATTATCGCAATTTTTGTACCAATAATATTAAGTACGGCATATAGTACGGTAATTGAGTTATTAAATATTGCGCCAGACCTTACTGATTCAGTTAATCAAACTTTAGTTGTGGAAGAAATATTTAAAAATCCAATGCGTATGTTATTTACAATTACGTTTGGAGCGGCATTTTTTGAAGAAGTTATTTTTAGAGGATTGGGCTTTAGAACTTTATATCATCGAAATAAATGGTTTGCCTATTTATTCACTTTCTTACTATTCGCAACACCGCACTTAATTTTAGGTTTTGAAGAGAATGGTTTGATTGAACTAGTATTCTTACCAATATACGGAATGATGGGTTTAGGTTTTGCATATGCTTATGCTAAGACTGAAAGTATATACACGGCAATGATCGGACACTTCTTAAATAATTTACTCTCATTTGTAGCGATAATTACTGACCTGATAATAATGATATAGTGAACACAAAGTTAATTAACTAGTTAAGAACAATGGAAATAATTACCATTTTCACACTTTGTGATAGGTAGTGCTTACAATATAATAGTAGTAATATTTAATTGATTTATGTTGAGAAAACTTGACGTAAATCAATTTTTTTTATGTAAAAGTGCTTTTTACTAAACCGATTTAGTAAAAGTCAAAAAAAGGGTTGTATCGATAACTAAATATGTTAGAATAAATAAGCGGAGGTAGATAATATGAAATATAAAGGATGGAATGGTTTTACTGAAAGTAAATGGCAAGACGAGATTAACGTTGCGGACTTCATTAAAACTAATATTACAAGATATGATGGCGATGACACTTTTTTAGTTGGACCATCAGACTCTACGAATAAACTATGGGCAAAATCCCAAGAACTATTAGCTAAAGAATTAGAGCTAGGTGTATTAGATATTGATACTGAAAATGTTTCTGGAATTAATAATTTTAAACCTGGTTATATTATAGAAGAGGAAGAAGAAATTGTAGGACTACAAAGTGACGCTCCTTTAAAACGAATCATTAACCCTTATGGTGGAATCCGTATGGTTGATTCAATATTAGATTACTATGACTACAAGTGGGATGAAAACTTACATGAGTTTTTCCACAAATACGCAAAAACTCACAATGAAGGAGTTTTCGATGCATATACTCCAGAAGTACGTGCAGCAAGAAGTTCAGGATTAATTACTGGATTACCTGATGCATACGGACGTGGCCGTATTATCGGTGATTATCGTCGTATCGCATTATACGGTATTGACTATTTAATCGAGCAAAAGAAAAAAGATTTAGCGGCAATTAAAACTATTAATGCGGAGACTATCCAATTAAGAGAAGAAGTAAATGAGCAAATTCGTGCACTAGCGGAAATTAAAGCAATGGCTGCAACTTACGGAGATGATATTTCACTACCGGCAGTAAATGCGAAAGAAGCTATCCAATGGTTATACTACGGATACTTAGCAGCTGTAAAAGAAAATAACGGTGCGGCAATGTCATTAGGACGTACATCTACATTCTTAGATATCTTTATTCAAAGAGATTTAGATGCAGGTTTAATTACTGAAGAAGAAGCACAAACATATATTGATCAATTTATTATGAAATTAAGATTAGCTAGACACTTACGTACTAAAGAGTATGATGATCTATTCGCAGGAGATCCAACTTGGGTTACTGAAGGATTAGGTGGAATGGCTGAAGATGGATCACACTTAGTAACTAAAAACAGTTTTAGATACTTACATACATTAACGAACTTAGGTTCAGCACCTGAGCCAAACATGACAGTTTTATGGTCAGAAAACTTACCATCAAACTTCAAAAAATACTGTGCGAAAATGTCAATTAACACAGGAGCATTACAATATGAAAATGATGATTTAATGCGTCCAATTTATGGTGATGACTATGCAATCGCATGTTGTGTATCTGCAATGACAGTTGGTAAGCAAATGCAATACTTTGGAGCACGTGCAAACTTAGCTAAAGCATTACTATATGCAATTAACGGTGGAATCGATGAGGTAACTGGAAAAGTTGTAATTGAAGGAATTGAACCAATTACTGATGATGTTCTAGACTATACAAAAGTTCGCGATAACTACAAAGTTGTTATGCAAAACTTAGCAGAAGTTTATGTTGATGCAATGAACGTTATTCATTACATGCATGATAAATATGCATATGAAAAAGCGCAAATGGCATTACACGATACAAATGTTGAGAGAATCATGGCATTTGGTATTGCTGGACTATCAGTTGTTGCAGACTCATTATCGGCAATTAAATATGCAAAAGTTAAACCGGTTCGAAATGAAAATGGAATTGCAGTAGACTTTGAAACAGTTGGCGAATACCCACACTTTGGAAATGACGATGACCGTGTCGATGATATCGCAAAAGAAGTCGTTGAAGTATTCTTCGGAAATATTCAAAATCAACCAATTATTAGAAATGCAAAACACTCAATGTCACTTCTTACAATTACATCAAACGTAGTTTATGGTAAGAAAACAGGATCAACTCCTGATGGAAGAAAACATGGAGAACCATTTGCACCAGGGGCAAACCCAATGCACGGAAGAGATAAGAGTGGTGCACTAGCTTCACTTAACTCAGTTGCAAAATTACCATACGAATGTGCGTGTGAGGATGGAATTTCAAATACATTCTCAATCGTTCCACAAGTATTAGGTGAAACATTAGATACACAAGTAGATAATACAGTAAACATTTTAGATGGATACTTTGTTCAAAATGGACACCATTTAAATGTTAACGTTCTAGATCAAGCGATGTTAATTGATGCTATGAACAACCCAGAAGCTTACCCAAATTTAACGATTAGAGTCTCAGGATATGCAGTACACTTCAATCGTTTATCACGTGAGCAACAAGAAGAAGTTATTAGTAGAACATTCCATGGCGTGGTCTAATACTGGCTTTGTAAGTAAGATCGAATCGATGGGGACATTAGATGGACCAGGCGTACGCACGGTCGTATTCTTTGGCGGATGTCCACTTCGTTGTTCTTACTGTCATAATCCTGACTTCTGGAAAACGGATGAAAAGGATAAAATCACTGTAGATGAATTATTTGATAAAGTTAATCGCTTTAAATCATTTCACGGTGAAGATGGTGGAGTTACTGTTTCTGGGGGAGAACCACTATCACAACCAGCTTTCTTAATAAATTTCTTTAAAAAGTGTCAAGAAAACGGAATTAATACGACTCTTGATACATCAGGTTTTGGAAATGCTAAAAGATTCTCGGAAATATTAGAATATACTAACTTAGTAATATTTGATATGAAAGAGCCAAATCCATTTGATTATCCAAAACTAACTGGAGTAACTAAAAGAACTTCAGATATGTTCGTAGATACAGTCCAAGCTGCAGGTGTTTCGATGTGGATAAGAACAGTTATTGTTCCAGATCGCAATGACACTTTTGCTAAAATGGATGAGTTAGCGAATGAAATTAATAAATTAAAAAATGTAAAAAAAGTTCAATTACTGCCTTACCATACGATGGGGACTTCTAAATATGATGATTTAGGTTTAGAGTATCCATTAGAAGGTGTTCCAGCAATGGACAAAGATAAGTTAGCTGAACTACAAGCTTATCTTGAAAGTAAATTAGAAGTACTATAAATAAGTAAAACAGTATCCGTAAA
>CAYWKT010000019.1:0-17918 GCA_964458985.1 uncultured Erysipelothrix sp. | reverse complement strand
GTCTAAATCATCTTTTTTTCGATTATTATTAATACATAACACCTACCTCTCGTATTATTCATTATACCATGTATTTCAGATGATAAAAAATTGTAAACTAAATAGCCAATAAGTGATACAATACTAACGAGGTGTTATGATGAAAAAAATTATACTCGCAATAATCATCCTATTATTAACTGTTGGATGTGCGAAATTAGATAATGAAGATATTTTAGAAAAAGAAGATGAAATCGTTGAAGAGGAAATTAAAAAACCAATAAAAACTAGCTTTGTCGCAGTTGGAGATAACTTAATTCATGGTGGAATTTATTTAGACCCACTTTATGCCAACAACAACTATGATTTTACTCCAATATATGAAAATATAAAACCATACATCAAAGAGGCAGACATTGCTTATATTAATCAAGAAACGATGTTAGGTGGTCATGAACTTGGCTTATCAGGCTATCCAATGTTTAACTCTCCGCAAGAGATTGGCGATGCGGTAGTTGATGCAGGATTTGATTGGATTAACCATGCGACAAACCATACGTTAGATAAAGGTGAAGTTGGCGTTATTAAAACTTTAGAATATTGGGATACAAAATCAAATATCTTAACGACTGGAATTGCACGCAGTAATGAAGAGCAAAGTGAAGCAAAAATATTTGACCGCGACGGTGTTAGATTCGGCTTACTTGCATACACTTATGGAACTAATGGAATTCCAGTTCCATCAGGAAAAGAGTACTTAGTTAATTTAATAGATCCTGTCCAAATTGAAGCAGATGTCAAAGCCCTTGAAGGGAAAGTTGATTCAATCTTAGTTAGTATGCACTGGGGAACTGAATACTCATACACTCCAAATGAGCAACAAGAAGAGACTTCGCAGTTACTTGCGGACTTAGGTGTTGATGTAATAATCGGAACTCACCCACATGTCATCCAACCTATGGAGTGGAAAAACGGCAAAGACGGAAATAAAACATTAGTTATTTACTCACTAGGAAACTTCTTAAGTGCGCAAGATGTAAACTATAGAATGTTAGGTGGAATGGCTAACTTTGATATCGTTTTTGATCCAAATACTAATCAAACTAAAGTTGAAGCAGTTACTTTTACTCCGACTATTAACTACTTCTCCAGTGGATTCAGAAACTTTAATATTTATCGTTTAAAAGATTATACGAATGAAATTGCGAAAACTCACGGACTTAGTTCATCATTTGATGTAAGCAAAGAATATTTCAATGCTATTACTGAGCAAGTAATGGGTGATGAGTTTGAGATTATATACTAAATAGGAAACAAATAAAAAGACTGATATAAATTTCATTGAAAATTTATATCAGTCTTTTATATTGTATTTAATGATGCTCACAAGCTTCATTCTCGCATTTGTCGCATCCTTCTTCGCCACAATCATTCATTATTTGATAGGCACGGAGATCTATTGCATCAAATGAGATTTCTACTAAAGCTTCTTTTTCTTGAAGTTCATCAACGATAACTAGCGTACGTGCTGGAAATGGTTGTTTGAAGTTTTTCTCATAGTACTTATCAAACTCTGCAATATCAACATCTTTAGTAACAAAGATATTCGCTTTCGTTATTTGATTCGTATCCATATTTAACTCTTTTAGTAAAATTTTCGTATTTTCAAATATAGTCGCAACTTGATCCTCTAGTGTTTCGCGCATACCTGAATCTAGATCAAGTCCCATCTGTCCTGAAACATACACAAAATCACCCACTTTTAAAACTTGTGAGTAAGAACCGTGCGGTTTTAGAACTTCTGTAGAACTAACTGATTTTCTCATATTTACCCCCTATAGACAATCGTTTAACTTCTTAAATCGACATCTTAATTATAGGCTTTAATGTATTTTTCGCAAGCAATGTAATCTTTTAATAATAATGTAAACAGATTAATCATTACCTTTCAAATCTTTATGGCGTTTTTCCATTTCACGTTTAATTCTAGCCCGTTCGATTGACCTAAACAGTTGATTAATTATGAAATAGATGAAGAAAACTACAATTAGAATTAATATCAGAAACGATATGTAATCATTAAAGTTCTCTAACATTTACAACACCCCTAACAATTTTTATTAATCCGACAAAGATCAGGATTACTGATACTATTATAGCAATATTACTTAATATTAGTATGATTGATACAACTAATAGTAGGGCCATAATAAAACTTATCGATTTACTAAGCATTACAGTCGCAAGTAGTATCGCAATATATTTTAACACAATCGTTGAAAAGAAAGAAATCACTCCAACCTTAATTATCTTATTTTTAAAATAATATTTATTTAACTCATAAACAAGTAGATAACTAATTGGTCCAATTATAGTCCCAAAACTCATAACATCAAAAACATTCAATAAATTAAGGTTTAAATCAGTAAAAGACATGACTAATCGAACTAAATATATATCTTTTAAAACAGAAAATTCATTGACTACGTATACTAAAAGTCCAATTGAATCGACATCATTTAATAGTTTCGCTAAAAATAGTTCATTTATAGCATTTCTCAGTACAAATGTCGAACCAAAGGAGAACACGGCAATAAGTAATATGATTTTTCTATTTAACGACTTCATCGATAAAATCCCTTCCTTTTATTACTTCCTCACTACTTAAGTTTTCAAATCCAGTTTGACGTAATACTTCATATGTCACTAAGGCGACACTATTCGCAAGATTTAAACTTCTAGCATTTTTAACCATTGGAATTCTTAGTGCTTTATCTTTATATTTCTTCAAGATTTCCTTACTTAGACCACTACTCTCATTTCCAAAAATTAAGTAAATATCATCTTCTTTATTAAATACTTCATCACTATAAGTTTTCTTTCCATATCGTGAGATTAAGTAATAACTACCTGGATGATTTTGTTCAAATTGATCGAAATTTTCATATATCGTATACTTAGTATCTTTTAAGTAGTCTAGTCCCGATCTTTTTAATTGCTTATCACTAATTTCAAATCCCAACGGTTTGATTAAGATTAAATGCGTATCACTCGCCATGCTCGTTCGCATAATATTTCCAGTATTACTTGGAATTTCCGGAGCGTATAAAACTATATTTATCATTTTTTTACACCTCTTAAACTATAAGCACGATATAAGTATGCAACGATATTTGATGTTGCGAACAATAAGATGAAACGTTTGATAATTTTAAAGACTAATGCTTGAAATAAAGCTTCAGGAAATAAGTTCACAAGTGCATCTTTAGCTGGATTCATTAACCATAAATCATTAGTGAAAAAGACTTTATGGAAATATGTCCAAAATGTATTGAAATTAACTGCCGCAAAAATTGCCAAGACGGCGACAAATACTAAACTATATAATGATACCTTGTTGTAAGTTTCAGTTAAACTAAACACATTAACTTCTTTACGCTTCACTAAGAGTATGACTGCCATAATTAATATGATAATAAATGTGGCAACCATAACCATATAAGCACTCTTATATAAGTTAGCGACATCAATCATATGTACTTTGTCTTGTTCCGAATATACGTCATATGGTTGTATTGCATTATTTGAAGCATCTTTTTCTACTTCATACGTCAAGTCATCAGTGAATCCTTTTGTAAATAGAAGCGCAACTTCAGTTGCCCCATATACATCTTCTTCACTAATATTCATATTTTGACTAACATGATTTTCTTCTTGAACTTTCGTATAAAAATCAATCTCAAAGACTGACGTTGTAACTGACATTAAAACTAGTCCTAAAAACAGTAATACGCTCATCACACGAGCGATATAAAGTGTAAACTTACTCATTATCTATATACTCCTTAAACTTAGCTAGTGCCTTGGCACGATGGCTAATCTTATTTTTTTCTTCCTCATTTATCTCAGCTAGTGTTTTATCAAACTCACTTAAGTAAAAGATTGGATCATAACCAAATCCATTAGTACCAACTGCCTCATCATTAATCAAACCAACTAACTCTCCCATAAATGTGTTTATTTTTCCATGATTACTATAGGCAATAACACTGACAAAACGGGCACTACGATCAACTTTATCCTTTAACATATCAATAACGATTTCATTCTTTTCACTATAAGGTGTCTCTTCACCTAGAAAACGGGCACTATAAACTCCAGGTTGGTTATTTAATGCTGATATTTCTAATCCTGAATCATCCGCAATGACATAATCATACTGATCTTTTAAAGCATTAACTTTTAAGATTGCATTTTCCTCAAAAGTTGTACCATCTTCAACTACATCAATATTTAAGTTTATATCTTTTAAACTTAATACGTTGTAATCCTTTAGTATTTTTTTAAACTCTTTTATTTTACCAGCATTATTGCTGACAACTACGATATCTTTTTGCATACATTCTCCTTAAAATTAATTATATATTGACTTGCGGGACTTTGATCCTTATTAAATAAAGTGAAAATATATGCATCATCCTCACGATAATCTTTAAATACTTGGGAGTATCTAAAGACTTCATTTTGATTAAAATATTTACTTTCAATAATTCGGCGATTAACTGCTTTCGTATCATCTTGCTTAAACAATAATTTTGGTTTTTGCTTCTCGTTTTTATAATAATCAATATAAAGCAAAGTCTTTAATACATTTTCATCAATCTTATTTTTAAATTTCTCATATATGAGCATGAACAACTGATGCTTTTGATAGCCGATACCTAAATCTTCAAATATCATACCTAACTCATAGTAAAGACTAAACAGATCACCTTCATATAAAACTTCATTTAAATGTTTGACAAATGTTTCTAATAAATTTCGATTTAGTGTTCGATCAACACCTTTTGCAACAATATTTATATGCTCCATTTCCGCTTTATTAAGCCATGGTGTTTTATATACTTCATATGGTGCTTCCTTAGTTGCAAGAAACCCCATTTCTAACGCTTCACGCTTCATCTTAGTCCCTTTTAAAAGCTTAAGTATACCTAACTGTAATTCAGTCGGATAAACGTTCGCAAGCTCATTAAACGAGGCTTGAAAACTATTAAAGTCCTCATACGGAAGGCCAGCAATTAAGTCGGCATGTATTACGACATCATGCTTTAGTAATGAGCGCATTACAGCTTTAGCTCGCTCATTATCTTGACGACGATCAACACTCTCTAATGTTTTTGGATTAAATGATTGTATACCAACTTCATAACGATAACGGTGTCGATTTTTCTCATCATTAATCATATCGATTAAATCATCACTCAATCGATCAGCGACAATTTCTACTTGGAAACTATCAATATTATCATATTTTTCTAACATTGAATAAAGCTGTCGAGTACGTTCTTTATGAGCATTAAAAGTTCGATCTAAAAATTTAACTTGATTAATTGGATACGACTTCACTGACTCAAATAACTCCTCTAAATAATCTAAACTAAAATAGCGAACTTTATTATCAAGTGAAGATAAGCAATAACTACACCTAAATGGACAACCACGTGATGCCTCCACGTATAAATATTGATTTGAAAAGTCTTCTAAATCAAATTGTAAATTATATGGACTATCTAAAGTTTCTAAGTATGATACATCTTCTTTTCGAATCGGCTTAAATTCATCACGCTTCTCTTTCGCATATGTTTTATCATTTGAAACAACATATTCCCAAAATGATCTTTCCCCTTCACCTAAAATGATCGCATCGATTGGATAATCAAACCAGTCATCATTTTCATACGTTACCTCAGGACCACCTAAAACTATTTTTATCGATGGATCATAATCTTTAATGAGTTTAATGACTTCCCTTGTTTCCATAACATTCCATATGTAAACACTTAATCCGACAACATCAAAATTATTCGCTTTAATATACTCAAACATCAAGTTTGGATTATCTTTAATCGTGTACTCTTTTAAATCCACATCAACGTCTAAAGGTCTTGCGACATACAACCAACGTAGAGCTAAGTTTTTATGAATATACGATGAATTAAAAGTAGTTAATAAAATACGCATCAAATCGACTCCTATACTCAAATAATTATACCATAATCCATAATAAATTAAATTGTGATATAGTTATAACGAGGTGGAATTATGAAAATTGAAATCCCGTATGAATACACAAACTTACGAAAAATAAGCAAAGGATTAACTAACGATAATTACTTAGCTGAAATTGATAATAAAACGTATATAATCCGTTATCCGAAAGATGATACTACACATCTTTTTGATCGTAGTAGTGAGCAAGAAATTATTATTCAATTAAAAGAGATGCCGTATATACTACCGTCTCTATACTATAAAGATGGCATTCAAGTCTCATTGTATAAAGAGGATTTATTAAATTTTGATGAATACAATAGTAGTGATAAAATTATAAAAGTTGCATCACTAATGAAGCAGTTTCATAAAAGTAACATCACTGTTGATCATAATTTCAATCCGCTAAAACAAGCAAAAATATACTATGATAATTTAGTTGAAAAGCCGTTTTCTTTAAGTAAATATTCTGACCTTTTTACTCAATACGATAACTACGATTTCACACCAATTTTATGTCATAATGATTGGGTCAATGGCAACATTTGCTACGTTGAAAATAACACTTACTTAATTGATTTTGAGTATGCAGGTATGAATGATAAATACTTCGATATTATGTCATTTACAACCGAAAATGATCTATCAAACGCTGATAAAAAAGCATTTATAAATGAAATGCTTGAACACAATATTACTGAAAAAGATATACAAATATTAGAAATGTATCGCGATATAAACAACTTATTATGGTATTTATGGGCATTAATGATGTATCAGTTTCGAGCTGAAGAAATCTACCTTTTAATTGCAAGTGATAAATTAAAAGCATTACAATCTGAATATCAAAAACCTTTAGATTTCATCTAATACATAAAAACGACCACGTAAATTTGTGGTCGTTTATTTATTTTATTTAGTAACTAATAGTGCACTATCATCAGTAAACTTAGTGTTTAAAGCTTTCTCAAACATCGATAATAAATCACTAACCGTTAAGTTTGCCTTTTCTTCTTGATTAATATCAAATATTATTTTTCCATCATACATCATGATTAAACGATTTCCATAATCAATTGCATCTTGCATGTTATGCGTAACCATAAATGTCGTCAGATTATCTTTTTCAACGAGTTTTTCAGTAAGTTCTAAAACTTTTTTGGCGGTCGTTGGATCTAGTGCTGCGGTATGTTCATCCAATAATAGAAGTTTTGGTTTTTTAAGAGTTGCCATTAAAAGCGTAATTGCTTGTCTCTGACCACCTGATAAAAGTCCTACTTTATCATTTAGACGATCTTCGAGTGATAAGCCTAATAAACTTAAACTTTCCTTAAATGATTTTTGATCACTATTTGAAATACCAAACTTTAAAGTTCTTCTTTCTCCACGTTTTTTAGCAAGTGCTAAGTTTTCTGCAATTCCCATATCTGCGGCCGTTCCCATCATTGGATCTTGGAACACACGCCCAATGTATTTAGCTCGCTTATGTTCTTTATGTAATGAAATATCATTAACATTGTCAACAATAATTTTTCCACTATCTAAACTATGGACGCCAGCGATTAAGTTTAATAATGTACTTTTGCCGGCACCATTTCCGCCAATTACAGTGACAAAGTCACCTTCATTTAATGTGAGTGTAATATTATCTAATGCAATTTTTTCATTAATTGTATTTTTATTGAAAACTTTAGTTACGTTTTTAATTTCTAACATATTACTCCCCCATCTCTTTCGTTTTTAACATATATTGTTTCTTTTGACGATGTTTATCAACTAAAACTGGAACACTTAATGCAATAATGACAATTAAAGATGTAACTAATTTTAGATCATCTGGTTTTAAGTTTACTTGCAGACATAAAGCAATAATGACACGATATACAATTGATCCGACGATTATAGAAATAAATCTTGTAATAAAACTTTTATCTTTTCCAAAGATTACTTCACCTATAACGATACTAGCGATACCAATAATAATAGATCCAACTCCCATTTTAACATCGGCGTAACCTTGTGATTGAGCAACTAATGCACCTGACATCGCGATTAAACCATTACCTAACATTAAGCCTAAAATTTTAGTTTTAGCAATACTAATTCCTTGGGCTTGAACCATGTTTTCATTATTCCCTGTCGCACGAATTGTCGAGCCAACTTCAGTTCCAAAGAACCAGTATAAAAATGAGATTGTCACGAACACAATAATACTTCCGACTAAAATTGTCGCATGTGTCGTACTTAAGCCTGTCTTATCGCTCACTTCACTAAATAGTGTAACAGTTTTTAAGAGTGGAAGATTACTTCTTCCCATAATTCTTAAGTTAATTGAATACAGTGCTAATTGAGTTAAAATACCCGCTAAGATTGATGGAATATCAAATACTGTTATTAAAACTCCAGTTAATAGTCCAGCAAGTAATCCGGCAACTATTGAAAGTAAAAGTGCGATGATTGGATTTACTTCATTAATTAATAATATCGAGCAGACGGCAGCCCCACTTACGAAACTACCATCAACACTCATATCTGCAATATCTAAAATTCTAAATGTAATATATACTCCTAGGGCCAAAATTCCCCATAAGACACCTTGGCTTAGTGCCCCCTGTAATGCCAATGAAATTGTGCTCATTTAATCTTCCTCTACTAATATCGCTTTCTCTAATAATTGTTCGCTAATTGTTATACCGATTTCTTTTTGTGTATTAACATTAATCGCTAACTCTAATTGCTTATCATCTAAAAATATAATTGGAAGTTGACTAATATCTTCTTCTTCAACTAAAACACTGTATGCCATATGACCAGCTTTTTTTCCAACATTTAAGTAGTTGATACCATCAGTAATTAATCCACCAGTTTTAACCATTGCGATCTCACCGACGACTGTCGCCACTTTATTTTCATTTGCAACATTAGCAACAATACTGAAGTTTTCTGAAATTAAATTATCCGTTGGAACATATATTGCATCAACTTTTGTAATAAATGATTCAACCATTTGTTGGATTTGATTTGACTCTGAAACACTTGCATCAATGACATTTATACCAATTGCTTCAAGCTCAACTTTTGCAGCCTCAGCTTGAAATCTTGAGTTATCTTCTGAGTTTGCATACATGATTGCAACTGTTTTTGCTTCTGGTAATATTTCTTTTAATAAGGCAATTTGACGCGTAACCGGTGTTAAATCACTTACTCCACTTACGTTAGTTCCTGGTTGTGCGTTATCTAAGACTAAACCAGCACTTTTAGGATCTGTTACTGCTGCAACGACAATTGGAATCTCATCTGTCTTGTTTGCGACTGCTTGTGCTGCCGGAGTTCCGATTGCATAAATAAGATCATTTTGATCACTTACAAGCTTGTCTGCGATTGTCTCAGCCGTTGCGCTATCACCTTGAGCATTTTGATAATCTACGACATAGTCAACACCTTCTTTTAGTTTCATATTATTTAGCTCTTCAATGAAACCTTCATAAGAAGCATCTAATGCAGGATGCTGAGCGTATTGAATAACTCCAATGCGCATTGCATCACTTGCCGTGTTGTTGCACGCTGATAAAAATAATAATAGTGTAATACTCATAATTGCGATTGTAATTTTCTTCATAATATCCTCCTAATAAAAAAAGTCCTCTAAATAAAATAGAGGACGAATTATCGTGGTACCACCTCTGTTTATAGCTAAAAGCTACCTCACAGGACACGATAATGGGTGTTAGCCAAGATAGCCTACTATAGTTTCGGTATCTAACTCATTGGTGTATTCAATTATCATCTTTCAATTACTTTCAGCAGCCGTAATCTCTCTAAATCGGATTGATAATTTACTTGTCCAAATCTTAGTAATAAAGTAATGTTACTCGTTTAATTTCCTTTTGTCAATAATTATTATTAATTCATGCATATTATGCGTTATATTAATCTAAACCCTTCCACTTAACTAAAGTCGCACTGTTTAATAAATCTTCTGGAATTTCAATGTTTAATTGCTCAGCTACATCAGTGTTTATTACAACTTCACGATTAGATGCATCTAAGTATTTAATTGGAATATCTCCAGCATTTTTACCTTCTAATATTTCAATTGCACTTAATCCTGCTTGATAGCCTAAGTTGTAATAATCAATCGCATCAGATGCAAGTCCTCCACCTTCACTCATCCCTTTTTCACCAACGATAGTTGGAATACCATGCTCTATGGTCACACTAGTTACAGTCGTTATTCCTTCAGCTAGTAAATTATCCGTTGGAATATATATTGCATCAACTTTGTTTACGAGTGATTGTGAGACTTGTTGGATATCGTTAATATCCGAAACACTTGCCTCAACATAATTAATACCTTTAACACTTAGTGCCTCTTTTGCCATTTCAGCTTGAAGTCTTGAATTATCTTCACTACTTGCATACATAATAGCAACGTTTTTTGCATCCGGAATTAGTTTATGTAGTAAATCGATTTGCTCTACGACGGCAGTTAAATCACTAACTCCAGTAATATTTCCACCTGGATTTTCATTACTCTCTACTAATCCTGAAGCCTTTGGATCTGTGACAGCCGCAACTACGATTGGAATATCTTCCGTTTTATTCGCTACTGCTTGTGCACTTGGCGTTGCGATAGCATAAATTAAGTCACTTTGATCATTTACTAGTTTATCGGCAATCGTCTCATTTGTCGCGGAGTCAGATTGAGCATTATTGTAGCTAATCGTTATTTTGTCTTTGTACCCATTTTCTTCAAGGGCCGCGATAAAGCCTTCATAGCTTTTATCTAAAGCGACATGATCTGAGTATTGAATGATTCCGATATTAATCGTATCCTCATTATTATCATTACTACATCCAACTAATATCATTAACCCTATTAATGCTACACTTACTAATTTTTTCATAATATTTCTCCTTCGACCAAATAAAAAAGTCCTCATATAGAGGACGAAGATATCGTGGTACCACCTCTGTTTATAACTAAAAAAGTTATCTCAACAGTTAAACTGACATTTTAATGGGTGTTAACCAGAATAGCCTACTCTTAGTTCGGTATTCAACTCCGTGAGGAATTCGATAATAAGCTTCGTGTTATTTTCACCAACCATAACATCTCTTTTATCAACTTACTACTTACTAGTTCACTTCTTTGTTGTGGATACATCATATTACGTTATGAAAACAAAGTCAAGCATAATGTAATCTTTTTCAATTAATGAAAATTACATCATTGAAATTAAGTCGTGCGTAATCTTAGCACTATTTTTACTCGCAACTTGTAAATAGGCCTCAAAATCAAGCTTATTGTCACTACTCTTAACGACATTATCGCTAATACTACGAATGACAATGAAAGGAATATTAAACTCATTTAATACCATCGCAATTGATCCAGCTTCCATATCAGCGCATAGTGCACTGTCATAATTAACTAAAATATTATTAACTAAGTCTTGATTGTTGATGAAAGTATCGCTTGATACCATATCACCTAAATATACGTGATCAATATTAATCTTCTTAGCAGTTTCAAGTAATTGATTATCAGCATAAAAAGTATATCTATTTTCTGAAAAACCTTGTTTATAACCAAAAGCACTTAAGTTAAAATCACTTACTGCAACTCTTTCACCTATTATTACATCACCAATGTTTAACCTTTCAACTAATGATCCAGCACTGCCGATATTAATAACTTTACTAACTTCAAAGTTCATTAATAGTGCTGTAGTCGTCATTGCCGATAACGTTTTTCCAACTCCACTTTGCGTTAAGACAACCTTCTTATTCGCAATATCTCCAACATAATAAGTAAAATTATTTATTACTTTCTCTTCTAAATTAACAATAAGCTCCTTAAGGGCACTTACTTCCTCACTCATCGCTCCGATTATTGCAATCATACTTTTTCTCCTACTATAAATAGTTTTTCACCTTCAGTTATTCCATCATTAACAAAATCAGTATACACTTTTACATTAAATCCAATGTCTTGAAGTTGTTTAAGGACTAAGCTTGAATCAAAGACTGTTTGCGTATGATACTCTTGAAGCATATCATCTTCATAAAATACGAAGTGATGGTAAATCTTATTTTCGTCTGTCGTTATACTCCACTGATAGTCTGTACCGAGTAGTTGTCCAGTTTCGATAAACGGCTCTTTAAACTCCTCTAGACGGTCGTTAGTATGCATATCAAACATAAATACTCCATTATCGTTTAAACTCGCATATACACTATTAAAGAGTGCATACAGTTGTTCATCAGTTTCTAGATAATTTATACTATCACAGAAGCAAATTATGTTGTCATACTTTTCTTTGACATTAAAATCATTCATATCAAGATAAAAGATATCGTTAAGATTATTATCGATATCTTTCTCTTTTATTTTGTCTAACATTTGATTTGATAGATCGGTCGCATCAACTGTATATGTTTTCGCTAACTCTAAAGTAATTTCTCCGGTACCTGCACCAAGTTCTAAAACAGTTTCATTATAATGATGCTTATCAAAAAAGTTAGTCCACATTAAAACCGCTTCATCATCTTTTAAAAGTGCATCATAGTATTTAGCTAAATTATTGTATATCATCGACATAAGTGTTCGGATGGTTTAAGAATAGTTTATCTAACTCATAAACATCACGTGTTGCCTTATCAAAAACATGGACCATTACATCAAATAGGTCAACAACTACCCAACCACTATCTGAGTTACCATCGATACCACGAATCTCAACTTTATCTTCTTTACTTTGTTTTACAAACTCATTAACAATTGCCTCGATTTGACGAGTACTGTCTACTTCACAAATTACAAAATAATCAGTGAATGGATTCGTTCTTTCGAAATCAACTACGTTAACACGTTTTGCGAATTTATCATCTAATACTTGTAATACATCTTTTAATAATTTACTTTCCATTAAAATCTCCTATCTATTTGCCTCTGCTTCTGCTTTTACAATCGTAAATGCTTCATCAATATTTTTCTTACTTAATTCAATATAATGCTCAACCTCATACGGACGTCCACGTTCCAACTTATCAGCTAGATAGACGACTTTTGAGATTGTCTCATCACTAGTTCCTGTCGTATGATGCATAATTGCATTTAAAATGTCTAAATCTTCAATCTTAAACTTTTCTTGTGCAATGTAAGCTCCAGTGAACTGGTGATAAACTTTATAGTGATAATGAATGTGTTCACTAAAGTACTCATTCATAATTTTTAGTTCTTCTTCTTTATCTAACTCTTTTGTAAAGTCATGTAAGATTGTCGCAATATAAACTTTGCGCTCATCTAAATTATGAGCATTCGCAATTTCCATCGCAACTTCAACAGTGCGCATTACATGGTCGGCTCTTTTTTTACTTAAGTTTGATCTAACTAAAGCTTCAAGATAAAGTTTATTCTCATACATATATTTTAAGACATCTTCATCTAAATGAGAAAGATCACCACTTCTTACTTTAGTCGATGATCCATCATCTTTAAAGTAAAGCATTTGCTCACTACTTTCGACATCGTCTCGACTAACAAAAATAAACTCAATCATTGCTCTTAACTCGTCAATCTTATACCATTTACTTAAATTTTCTAAATTATCATCACCTAAAATCCAGAAAAATTCATCATTTGCATACAGTCGATTTAACTCACTTACTGTATTAAAAGTATATGATGGTTTTTCTAAATCTTTTTCAATATCAATTGCTTTTAAATGTGGATATTTACTTAAAGCGATTTTAACTAAATTAAAGCGCGAATCAAAAGATTCAAAATGCGATGACTTTAGTGGTTGATCATATGCGACGATAAACCACACTTCATCTAAACCTTTTTCTTTTCTAACAAATTCGGCCATCTTAATATGACCATTGTGAATTGGATCAAAACTTCCACCTAGTAAACCGATTTTTCTCATTTAACTAATTGGATTAATTTTTTCTCACTTGGTCTATATAGAACGATACTACGACCAACTATATTAACAATCTCACTTTTAGTTTCACTAGAAAGTAAAATCGCTGCTTCATTTGCGGTAATCGGACTATTTTTTAAAATACTCACTTTAACTAACTCATGAGCAACTAAAGCTTGCTCTAAGTTCATATACATATCTTCTTTTAATCCATCTTTACCAATCATTAATACTGCTTTTAATGGATTTGATAATCCTTTTAATTGTCTTTTTTGTGCATTGTTTAAAATCATACAAGTGCCTCCCTTACTAATACTTCGACATTCTCATTCGTTAATACTCTAACTGATTTAACTCCAGATTTGATATTAATGAAACCAAGTCCATTAATTACAACATCAAAATTACCTTTAATACTCGGTAATTCTTTAGATAATTTATATTGTCCATTAACCTTTGGATTACTATCTAAGTTAAACTCACGTTCCCACTGGCTATCACTATTTTTTAGTGCTGCACGGTGAATTTCTAAACTGTCATTGACATAAAATACTACTGATGTTTTTTCTTTAACTTCGATTAATATTTGCGCTACTCCACCAATTGAAAAACTTGAATCTTGGTATATTTGGAATACTTTTGGTTTAATCTTTTTAGGAACAATTTTATCTAAGTCTTCATCACTCGTATAAAACTGCATGTTATCCTCGCGAATTAATCCTGGAGTATCAAATAATGTATAGTCGCCCATTGGAATACTAATTAAATCTAATGTTGTTCCTGGATATTTACTAATCGTTATATCAGTGTTTGCAAGTGCATTAATTAATGTCGACTTACCAACATTAGCTTGACCCATAATAATGACATCACGACCATCGCGATATTCATCAATTGCATCTAATACGTCCGGTCCACCATATTTTCCATGATCAGCTGTGAAGATAATTTCATCGACACTAATTCCATAAAACTTAAGGCGGCGGTGTACAAACTCCATTAATTTCGCATTTCCTAACGTATCTGGAAGTAAGTCTCTTTTAGTTCCAACTAAAATTATATCTTTATCTAATAAATGACGATTTAATCCATTAATGATATTACTGTCAAAATCAAATAAATCTACTACCCATACGACTAAGTCATCTCGACTATTAATCGTATTTAAAATATCATAATTATCAAAATCACCTTTATATGATTTTACTAAATCATCATAATGCTTAATTCTAAAACATCTTTGACAAAGTTCATTGTCAAGTTTTGGTGTATATCCAATCTCTTCAGCATTTTCATTTTGAAGGATTGCTCCACAACCACTACATTTACTCATCTGGCCACATCTCTTTCTTCTTTAATTTATTTATTATTATGTTTTCAAAAACTCTATTTATTTTCGTAACTGCTATATCACGCTTTACAATCTTATCCGTTAATATTACATCAAGTTTTTGAAGCTTAGAGCCTAAGACATCCGTTAAAACTTGATCGCCGATACTAACCATCTCATTGGCTTTAATATGTTTGAAATCTTTTTTAATTTTTCGATAAGTTAAAGGCAATGGTTTAAGTGCCATCGGGTACGCCTTTAAGTTTAAATTAACACTTTCATTAAAAGTATTTACTCGATCTTTAGTATTATTACTTATTAAAACTACTTCCAAGTTATTAGCTAATAACTCGTTAATAAAAGATAACGCCTCATTACTAACAACTGGATTGTCAGGACTGACTAGCGTATTATCTATATCTAATAAAACTAGTTTATATTTATCTTTAATTTCTTCTATACTCACATCATTAAAATGATTCACAATCTGATTTGGTACAAACTTCTTTAACATGCTATCACCTTTAGTTATTATAACACAAAGTCACATAACTATATAAAAAAGCCCATGATTATTTCATGGGCTAACCAAGGATTTGGGGGGGGAGTGTAAGCACCCTTGCATACTTACAGTTACTATAATACACCAAATAAAAAAGAATTCAAGGGTTTTCCTCAAATTCTTCATATTTTAAGTGTTTTATTTGTTTAGTGCTAATTTTAACTGTCTACCGGCACTTAAGTACAATATTGAACCTAATATTACACAAGAGATAAATTGACCTAAGAATACAAATCCAAATTCCATCATATAGACACTTAAGACAAATTTTTGATGAAATGCGAAGGCAAAGACAAATGGTAGACCAATTGCATTAATAATAACTGGTGCCATTAATGAAATTAGCGGTAAATGCATTTTCGTATACACATAATCTCTAAAGTTATAAGCAATTATAGCTGCAATTAATGTAAATAATGTTCCAAAGATAATATCTAAGCCACCAAATCCATTAACTCCTAATGCAACTCCAATTGCATTTGTAATTAGACAGCCCAGTGTCGTACCATAAATTCCTTGCTTACTCACAATTGCCGTAACAATTAATGCTTCCGCTACACGTACTTGAACTGCTGAGTATGCCATAAATTGAAATGCCATACTAACGATAAAGTAAATTGCCGCAATCATTGCGATATTAGTCATTTTATTAATTTTTTTCATTTTTCTCTCCCTAATTCTATATAATGACGATCAACTGTAATGTCAATCGTTTCTTCTTGATAATGTTTTCTTATTTCTTTTTTTATTGCTTTAACTATTTCATTATCACTTAACTCAGAAAACACGACAAGATCAAACTTAATTGTATAGAGTCCTTTATGTTTAAACAATCTAAAATCATGAATTGAGTAACTATTATCATACATACTTACAATGTTTTTTACAACACTTTCATATTCATTTCTTTTTGGATCACTTAAATCAACAGGATCAATATGCACTACTAAGTTTACATCAAACAAATCATTAAATCCACATTCGATTTGATCGGCAATCTTATGTGCCGTAAGTAAATCTAGTGTCGACTCTACTTCAATGTGGACACTCGCATAAGCTTTAGACGGTCCATAGTAATGAATAATTAAATCATGATAACCTAAGATCTTCTCAAATGTTAAGAAATATTGCTCGATCTCAAGAAACTGTTTTTTATCAACCTTCTTACCTAAAAGATCATTTATAGTTTCAAGTATTGAGCGTGTACCACTAATAATTATATATCCTGATAAAATGATTCCCATTAAGCCATCTATTTGAAGTTTAAAATTTACTTGAATAAACAGACCAACTAAAATAATTAAGTTTACGAGCGCATCATTTAAGCTATCTTGTGCAGTTGAGAATAGTAGTGATGAATCAATCTTTTTGGCAATTTGACGATTAAACATTGACTGCCACAGCTTTATAAATAAAGTAAATATTAATAAAATAACCGTTGTTTTTGACATAATTATTTCTGACTTATCGACAATCTTATTAAATGATGTTATCGCAAAACTTAATCCAACGAAGACGTTAATCATACCTACGAATAAATCAACAATTAATTCAAAACGAGCATGTCCAAATGGATGGTTATTATCAGCTGGCTTACGCGCAACCTTAAATCCAATTAATGCAAGTAGTGATGAGACACTATCAAATAAGTTATTTATCGCATCTGTTTGAATAGAAATACTCATTGAGATTACACCTACTCCATATTTAATTGTAAATAAGACTAAGTTTGAAATAATTCCGATGATTGCTGCAAAATTTCCATACTCATATCTTTCTTCCACTTTGGATAAATCACCTTTATGTTTAATGATGCTTTTAAAAAGTTTATTTAACATATTTACTCCTTTTAAATGCAAAGAAAAGAGGCAAAAGCCTCTTTTCCCTGCTTCATCTACCATCTCTGCGCCCTTCATATTTTCATATAAAGGCTTCTCCTGCGCATGTCTAACTATTATGTTGTTAGACAGTATTAGTTTAGCATATTAGTGCTTTTTTGTCTAAAATTTATAATTCAATATCTGCAATATAGTCAAAATCATCAAAATTTGGAAAATCAAAGTTA
>CAYWKT010000018.1:0-18291 GCA_964458985.1 uncultured Erysipelothrix sp. | reverse complement strand
AAGATTTATGGGTATAAGTATTAATTAGATCTAGCTTACGCTAGGTCTTTTTTATTTAAAAAAACTAGAAAATATTGAGATACCACTAATTAGTTGTCCAATAACACTTCCTAAGTTTGCGACTAGGACTAAGGCAAGCGTTCTGATGAAACGATTCTTTCTCCAACCTTTGAAATGTTTAATATCTTCATGCATGTTGTCAACATCATTGACAGTTGGCTTACGTAAAGTAGCTTCAACGATAGCCGCAATAAATCCTACCGCGATTAGTGGATGAATTGCCGCAAGTGGTGCACTTACGAAGGCCGCAAGTGCCGTTAAAGGATGCGCACCCATAATTAGAGTAGCGATTGCCGCCCCAGTTCCTGAAAACAATGACCACTTCATAATTGCACTAAGTCCGCTGTTGAATCCATTTAAGAATGGAAGTGTTAACAGTAAGATTAATAATGCCATCACGACATAATTTACATACTTAACTGTCGACTTTTTATGTGGAATACTATTAATTTCATACATTTTTTGATCTTTAAATATTTCATCTTTAATTCCAGGAACGTGTGCTCCACCGACAACGGCTAAGATTTTAGTTCCACGAGCATTTTTGATTTTATTCGCTAAAAACTGATCACGCTCATCAACTAGTATCGTGGCGATAGTTGGTACTTGTTCACGAATTTCATTTAAAGATGCAGTTAGAACATCTTCCTCTAACATCTTACTTAAATCATCTTCACTTAAGTCGACATCTTCATCTTCAAAAATACTACTAAATCCAAAATAAAGTAAGTCCATCTTATCTTTAAATGATAGCGAGTTCCAAATTCTTTTAAATGTAATATTAACGTTTCGATCGACAGTCGTAATTGGAATGTTTAACTCCTTTGAAGTATTGATTGCCATCATCATCTCTTCACCAACATTAGTACCTAACTGCTTTGCCATACGAGCTTGATATGAACTTAACATTAAGTTTGCTAAAAGCTGAACTGATTTTTTATTTTTAATTATTTCTTTTAAGTCAGTACTTTTCCAGTCGGTTGGATTTTGTAGTGAGTACAAACGATCTTTATCTAACTCAACACAAACTGTATCCGGCATATAGTAGTTTATTGCCTCATACACAAGAGTTGCGCTCTGCTTTGATACGTGGGCTGTTCCGACTAAAATTATCTCTTTATCTCCATACTGAATAATATGAATATTTTCGTTTTGCATATTTTCACCTTTATCTTATTTTCAATCTTAACAATAGCAAATAAACAGTTAAAAGTACAGTTTAAAAAAGTATCCCGAAGGATACTTTTACTAACTAATCTTTTTTAATTTTTGTTAACTCAGCGTTTATGCTATTTAATAATTGATCAGTAAATATATCTTTTGCCATACCAGCGACAAATGATAACTTCATACCTTTAGCCATTCCTAACATTGGATGACTTGCGAAGTCCCCTAAGAAACTTTCAATAACCGCAACTGCTTCTGCATTGTCTAATAATTCTCCGATTGTACATTCTGTTGAGTATACATCATCAGTAATAGTAAACTCAACTGGCTCTGATGTGTCTACTTCAGGCATTTCAAACCAGTTGTCAGCGACAAGTCCAGTTGCATCACCTGACATTACGTATTTTGGATTTGCTTCATCGACTTTATTAAAGATTGCGATATCTTCAAACTTATCATCTGCGACAACTTTTAATGTATTTACACCATCTTGCAGTTTAACGTTATTAAAGATTACTTTCGCATCTTCAACTTTTAACGTCTCAACTTCATTGTTGTTTACAAACAATGTTACTTGATCACAGTTAGAATAAACTTTAACTGAAATTTCTTCATCAACTCGATCAACATATCGCTTACTCGTAATGTGTGCAAACTTATCGTTGCTCCAATTTGCTTTATACATATAGAATGCATCTTTTTTAATTTTACGGTCATAAGTTACAAGACCTTTATTGTTACGTCCTTTAACGCCACCTTCATCACGGATATTAGCCCCAAAGTCAAACATGTTCCAAGCGTATGTTGCCCATAAGAATGGACGATCCGCAAAGATTTTTTGAACGATTTCATGGTATAAAGTATGGTATGTCTCACTGTAGTCCATAACTTTTGGATCATCATTATGATACTCGATAATTCCTTCAGCACCATACTCTGAAATACATAATGATACTTCAGGGTTGTGGGCATGGAAGCCATCAATCCAGTCAGCGAAGTCTTCAGTTTTACCTTGATACCATCCAAAGTAATGGTTAAAGCCTAAAACGTCAGTAACTGTATTGTATGGATCATCATTAGGTACAACTAACATATTAGCCATCGTCGAAAGTCTTGTCGGATCAAGTTCGTGAGCTAAGTCATTTAACTCTGAAACAAGTTTACGAACTTCAGGACGTTCTCCTCCGATTTGAATCTCATTTTGAACACCCCAGAACATAATTGAGGGGTGATTATAGTTTTGCTTAATTAACTCAGTTAATTGAAGTTTCGGGTTAATACCTTCTAACTCAGTTTTTGACATAATTGATATAAATGGAATTTCTGCCCATAAGACCATTCCTTCTTTATCAGCTAAGTCATAGAAAAATTGATCATGCTGGTAGTGTGCAAGTCTAATTGAAGTTGCCCCAATTTCTTTAATTAATTCCATATCTTCAGTATGTTCATCTTCAGTAATTGCCCATCCAATATCTTTACGGTCTTGGTGTCTTGAAACTCCATTTAATGGATAATGTTTACCATTTAAGTGGAAGCCAGTTTTAGGATCGACATTAAAGTTACGAACACCAAATGGAATGATAACTTCATCAATAACATCGTTGAAGCTAATTATTGAGATTTTAGCAGTGTACAGATAAGGGTTTTTCTGTCCGTTCCAAAGAGTAGGGTTTGAAATTACAATTGGCGTATACAAGTCAGTATCATTATTTGCATCAACAGTAATATCACTTGCCCCATATGTTACTACATTATTATTCTCATCTAATATATCAATCCATAATTTGATGTTTTTATTATCATCAGTTTGATTTGAAATTTTAGTTAAGATTGAAAGTTCAGCACTATCTTCGCTAACTGTTTTTGGAGTAATGTAAACACCAGTTGATCCAAAGTCCATTAAATCGATATGAACAGGATTTACAATGACGATGTTGACGTCACGATAAATTCCACCAAAGAAAGTGAAGTCTGCCATTTGCGGATAGACGTCTTCAAAGATTGTGTTATCAACTTTTATCGCTAACGTATTCGGCTTATCAAAGTTTACGTGATCAGTAATGTCAAATCTAAATGTTGAATAGCCACCACGGTGTTGTCCAACGTGGACTTCGTTTACATAAACATCAGTAACACTATTTGAACCTTCAAACTCAATGAAGACGCGGTTATTAGTGTCATTTGGTGATAAACGTAATTCTTTTCTGTACCAGCAAGCACCTTTATAATATTCGAAACCATTAGCTCCATCAATCGCATTCCACGTATGTGGAACACTTACTTCACTGAAGTCACTCGTATTCAAGTTAATACTTTCAGGCTTTACGACATCTTTACTAAATAAAGATTTACTACCATTTAAGTTGATCTCTTCTTCCTTTGAAAACAACCAACTATCATTAATATTAATAATTTTACGCATAGTTTTCTCTCCTTTACTTACTCTTATAATTTAGTGTTTGTAAGATTAATTGTAATAACTCTTTTTTTGTTTGTTCATTAAGAATGATATCGCTCGTATAACTTAAACTACTAATACCATAAATAATGTATCCGGCCATTAAGCGGGCATTACTACATTCAAACAAACCTAAATTTACCCCATCCTCAATCAATGATTGGACTAGTGGTAAAAATTGCTCGATCAACTTTGTTTCTAGTTGATAATGATGTTCAAAATTAAAAGTTTGGTTTTCCTTATATGGTAATAACTTTTCTAGTGACTCATAATATAAATCAATTGAACGCTCAATTCTTCCTACTATTTTTAAATCTTCGAATATTAAAGCTTGTTTCATTACTGCAATATTACTATCTATATAGTTGTTAATAATTTCGGTAATAAATTCATCTTTTGATTTGAAGTAATAGTAAAATAATCCGATTGCGACATTATCTTCTTGTACGACATCTTTTATACTAAAACCGTTTGCCCCGTGTTTTAAGTAAAGGTCAAGTCCAATATCTAAAAGTTGTTGTCGTCGTTTTTCCGGATTAATACTTATTCTACTCATTAAAAGCTCCTTTCTCATTTGACTGAACATGATTCAATTATAATGCACTGAACTGTATTCAGTCAACATATAAAAAAAGGTTGATCAATTGATCAACCGTAGTATTTATGCGCTAATAACTTTAGAAAGTTTTTCTTTAGGAATATGGCAATATCCATTTGGATTTAAAGCTAAGTAGTTTTGGTGTTCTTCTTCTGCGCGATAAAAGTTTTTTAACTCTTTTAACTCAACCATAACTTCAGCACCAATCTTATCAGCTAACGCTTCTAACTGTCTTTCTAAAAATCCATACATTCCATTTTCTGAGTAGTAAATACCAGTACGGTATTGAACTCCGACATCATTTCCTTGTTTATTAACCGCTGTTGGGTCAATAATATCAAAGAAAAGTTCAACTAATCTTTTAGTCGTAATTATATTTGTATCATAATAAACGAACACTGCTTCAACATGTCCACTGTTATTACATACTTCTTCGTAAGTAGGTTCAATTGAGTCTCCATTAGCATAGCCAACTTCTGTAAAAACGACACCTTCAATTTGTCGAAAGTAAGCTTCTACTCCCCAAAAACATCCCCCACCAAATACTAATGAATTCATAACATCACTCTTTCACATATTATTTTAATATCCTTATTTTAGCATAAACATCTTGATAAAACAGTAATATAATTATTAAATAATTAATTAGAAAAATCCTGTAAATAAATATTATTGGATTATGATATAATATCACATATATATTAGGAGGTTAATTATGTTTGAATCTATAACTCTCCCAAAATTAATACAGTTTGGGCAAGTTTTATTAGACATAGCAATTATGTCTGTAATTATTTATTACGCATTAAGAATCATTCGAAATAATGCCCGTACTATTCAAATTTTTAAAGGTATATTATTTATATTCATCGCTAATATGTTAGCGACCATTTTAGGCTTTGAGACAGTTCAAAACTTCTCACAAATTTTTATGACGTGGGGAATCTTAGCTGTTTTCATTATTTTCCAACCAGAGATAAGATCGGTGTTAGAGCGTTTAGGTAAAAGTAGTGCCTTTTCAACTTTATCACCTTTATCAGTTACGCAAAAAGACATTTTAATTAATGAATTATCAGAAGCAGTTGAGCAGTTAGCAGCAGAGCATACAGGTGCTTTAATTACAATTGAACGTGATACATCACTTGATGATTATGTTAAGACAGGATCAATCTTAAATAGTGATGTCAGTAAAGAAATTTTAACGTCTATTTTTGTCGTTGGAACACCATTACATGATGGTGCAGTAATTATTCAAGGAAATAAAATTGCCGCAGCTGCTGCATTTTTCCCGCCAACTGAAGAATGGTTACCATCAAAATATGGAGCACGTCATCGTGCCGCAATTGGAATTAGTGAAATCAGTGATTCAATTACGATTATCGTTTCAGAAGAGACTGGTTTAGTATCAGTTGCCCAAGATGGAAGAATGTCATTAATTAATGTTAAAGAGCTTCCAGCATACTTACATAAGATTTTATTTGAATCAGAAGTGGATATTAATGTAAAACGTGATGAAGAGGATGCCTCAGAAGCAAAAATTGCGAAGATTGAAAGTGAAATTAAACAACAGCAAAAAGATGAGTTAGAAACAACACGGATTATTAGACAATTTAGTAAGGTTAAATCTGAAGTTAAAGAGGGTGAAGAAGATGTCGAATAAAGATGATAAAAATCTTCTAAACGAAGAAAAGAAACTAAAAGATGAACAACTTAAAATTAAAAAAGACGAAGAACGCTTAGAGCGTGCCAAAAAGATTGCCGCAAGAAAAGAATCACTAAAGGCAACTTATGATTCACTAGAAACATCAGTGAAAAGAGTTTTAAACTGGTTTAGCCGTACGACTGACCGTATCTTATTTAGTCGTAAATACGATAAAGTTATTTCGGTCGCACTCGCATGTATATTATATATGACGATAAACTATGATCAAACAGGACTTGTCGCTTTAGATTCAACGTATACAATTCAAGATCATCCAGTTACATTAAAAGCTGATTTAGATATTTATGAAGTAGTTGGATATGAAGAAAGTGTAAACGTCGTATTAACAGGATCAAACACAAACGTTAAGGCTGCTCTAACTCAATCTAATACGAAGATTGAATTAGACTTAACTGGACTTCAAACAGGGGTGCATACAGTTAAATTTACTCCGACAAACTTTTCAAATCGAGTTAAAGTTACAACACAGCCAGAAAGTGCGACAGTAACAATTAGGAAAAAAGAAACGGCAAGATTTAAAATATCACATGATTACTTAAATCTTAATAAGATGGATGAGAAATATTATCCAGGCGAGCCAATTTTTGATACGAGGGAAGTTTTAGTTCAAGCTTCCGCAAAAACATTAAATGAGATTGCCTATGTAAAAGCATTGATTGATGTGAAAGATCGTACAGAAACATTTGAGACAGAGGCACCATTATATGCTTATAATGAGTCAGGTGATCGAATGGACGTTGATATTATTCCAAGAATTGTGAAAGTTGAAGTTCCAATTACATCGCCAAGTAAGACTGTGAAGGTAACGGTCGTACCACAAGGAGTAATTCCGGATAATAAGAGTATTGAGAGTATTTCCTTAGATCACTCATCAGTCGAACTGTTTGGATCACAAGCGGTTCTAGATAAGACTGAGGAGATAAAAGTTAATATTGATGCAACACAACTTGATCGTGATATGAAGCTTTACGGCAAATTAACACTTCCTAATGGAATTCGTCATGCCTCAGTTTCAACGATTAGTTTAGACGTTAAGCTAGCTGATACGACATCAAAAGTATTAAAAGATATTCCAGTCGCATTTGAAAACAATATTAATGGATATAAGACAAGACTAGCCGATGCGGATCAAGCGTCCGTTGATGTAACAGTTTATGGATCAGAGAAAGTATTGGAGTCAATTGATGCCGACAATTTCGGAAGAATTTACTTTGATATGTTAGATGTAAAGCCAGGGGAAGTCACACTTGCTTTATTAGTAGATACAAAGCATTATTTAGTAAGATATGAATTAGAATTTAATGAAATTAAAATGGAAGTAGTGGAGGAATAAATGGGGACAGCATATTTTGGAACAGATGGTATTAGAGGAAAAGCAAACGAAAAGTTAATGCCAGAAGTAGCGTATAAAGTAGGAAGATATTTAGGTTATAAATTAGTAAAGAATGAAGGGGACAAATTTCTAATTGGTCGTGATACGAGATTATCAGGAACGATGTTAGAGTCAGCACTAGCGGCTGGTTTAATGGCATCAGGTTGTAATGTTCATCTATTAGGAGTAGTCGTGACACCACTTGTCGCACACGTTTTAAAAGAAAGTGATTATGTCGGTGGTATTATGATTAGTGCAAGTCACAATCCTTTTTATGACAATGGTTTAAAAGTTATGAACAATGATGGTCTAAAAATTGATGAATTTCTTCAAGCAGAGATTGAGCAATATTTAAATGGTGAAATTGAAATACCATATCGTACTGATGAGTTAATTGGACAAGTTTTTTATAAACCTGAGTTAATTAGTCTTTACACTGATTATTTAAAAGAAGTATTTAACGATGATTATTCAAACTTTAAAATATGTATCGATGCCGCAAACGGATCAACTAGTTTCTTATCTGATATTTTCAGAAGTATGAATATGCGTGCAGAAGTTATTAATAATCGTCCAAATGGAATAAACATTAATGATAAATGTGGATCAACACATCCAGTTCATCTAAAAGATTATATGAAAAATAAAGACTTCGATTTAGGAGTTGCATATGATGGTGATGGCGATCGTTTAATTATGGTTGATTGTAACAATAATATTATTGATGGTGATGCAATTATGTATATTTTAGCTAACTACTATCAAAGTAAAAATGAGTTAAAAGATGATACAGTTGTCGTTACAGTTATGAGTAACTTAGGATTACATAAAGCATTTGAAAAAGTTGGAATTAAGACAATTGTGACTGATGTCGGAGATAAAAATGTCTTTGAGAAAATGGTAAATGATAACTACATTATTGGTGGCGAGCAATCAGGTCATATTATCGTAAAAAACCATTCAAATATGGGCGATGGATTACTCGTAACATTAAAAATATTAAAAATCATGCATGATACGAATGCATCACTTGATGAGTTAGTAAAAGATTTAAGAATTTTACCGCAATTGTTAGAAAATATTAAAGTGAAAGAAATTAAACCAGTTCTTGAAAGTACTGAGTTAAGTCAAATTATTAGTGAAGTTGAAAGTAATATGGATGGAAATGGACGTGTTTTAGTTCGTGCGAGTGGTACTGAACCACTAATTCGTGTTATGGTGGAAGCAGATAGCGATGATTTATGTCGTAAATATGTGAGTGATATAATAGAAGTAATCAAAGAAGTCGGGGTGTAGGGTGTGAAAAAAGTTATTTGTATCGTAGAAGATGAGAAAGATTTAAATGAATTGGTTAAACGTTATTTAGAAAAAGAAGGTTATGAAGTCCGTCAATATTTCACTTATGAATCTGCTTTTGCGGCAATTAACGATGATGACACAGACCTTTGGCTTTTAGATATTATGTTAGATGATAAGAGTGGATTTGATTTAATTGATGAAATTAAATTATCGAATCCAAACATACCAGTCATTTTTATGAGCGCAAGAGATCAGGATTTTGATCGAATCATTGGCTTAGAACGTGGTAGTGATGATTATATTACTAAACCATTTTCACCGAAAGAGTTAGTGCTACGGGTTAATGCGGTATTAAGAAGAACTTATCGTACTGAAAGTAGTGGAAGATTATCAGTCGATAATTATGAAGTTGATGAAATGGCACGTGTCGTATATGAAAATGATGTTGCGATTGAGTTAACGACGAAAGAGTTTGATTTACTCTTATTATTCGTAAAAAATCCACAAACGGCATTTTCGCGTGAGCAAATTTTAGAACAAGTTTGGCGCGAAGATAGCTACTACGTATCAGATCGAGTAATTGATGATACTTTACGTAAGCTAAGAAAGAAAATGGAAAACTTAAACATTAGTACGATCTATGGCTTTGGATATAGGTTAGGCTAAGCTAATGAGTAAAAAAAGAGATAAATTTTTTAAACTAACATTAACACAACAACTAATAGGGATCATCCTATTATTTGTTGTGGTCTTTTTATCTTTCTTTTTTATATATTTAAATAACTATATTAATAGTTTTGTCCGCTTAGAGATGGAAAAAGAGTTAAATCGAACGCACGTTCAAGTCCGACAAAATTTTATTAGATCTAATAATGGGTCGTTTTTAACTTACGATACTGATGATAGTGTAAGCCATAAGATTATTACTGATGTAGGAACTTTTCAAACGAGATCATATCGTTATTTACCAACACCAGTTCAAAATGATATTAACTTAACGCTCCAACAACTTTTAGATGATCAAGATTACTCATTATTATTTGAAGCATTTGATCAAGATGAAGTATACTTAATTGAAGTTAGTATCGATTCTAACTTAGACTATACGATTATCTCCGTTTTATCGAGTGATTATAGTAATCAATTACGTAATAATTTAATTAATGGAATTTTAAATGCCGTCTTTTTAATCGTACTACTACTATTTGCCCTAATGCTGACGTGGGTCAGTTCAATCATTAGATCTCTTGGAAAGATAAATGATTATGTAGCGAATGTAACTGAGGATGATCAAATTGAACTTGAAGTTGAACGTGGTGATGAGATTGGCGATGTTGCGAAATCCATAGTCTACATGACCGATGAGCTTCAAAGGCAGGAGCAAGTTAAAGCAGAACTAATCCAAAATATTTCACATGATTTAAAAACGCCAATTGCGACGATAAAATCATATGGTGAAAGTATTAAAGATGGAATCTATCCGTATGATACACTTGAGAAATCGGTTGATGTTATCATTGAACATGCAACGCGCTTAGAAGAGAAAGTTCATAGTTTACTACTTCTAAATCGAATGGACTACTTAGTATCAAACAATGATGGAAGTAGCGTCGACTTAAAAGAGATTGTCGAAAAAACTTTAGTCTCAGTAATTCCAATTAATACCGAGTTAGAAATAATCGTTAATGTCGAAAGTAGTGAGTTTATTGGTGAAGAAGAATCATGGCGAGTTGTATGTGAAAACATTTTAGACAATGCTCTTCGTTATGCTCAAACATACATTAAAATCACTCTTAATGAAAACTCATTAACGTTTGAAAATGATGGACAACCACTAACGAGTGAAGTTCGCTCTACGATGTTTAAGGCTTATGAAAAAGGAACTGATGGCGGATTTGGGATGGGACTGTCGATTGTTAATCGTGTTGTAACGGCATATGGTTATGAAGTTTATGCTGAAAATACAAAAGATGGTGTAATGATCAGAATCGATAAATAGTCTGACCTTTAAAAAAAGCTTGAAATATACTATAATAAACAAGGATTAGGAGCGTTATATGAAAGTAATGATAAATAACGTTAACGTCAATTATGAAGTTAGCGGAAGCAAACAAAGAGCCGTGATCCTTTTACATGGTTGGGGCCAAAATACAATTATGATGAAGCCTGTCGCAGACCACTTAAAAGACTACTTTACGGTCTACAATATTGACTTTCCAGGATTTGGATTAAGTGATGATTTAATTGAACCATGGGGTATACCTGAATATAGTAAAATGTTAGAGCAGTTTATCGAATTAAATGAAATAGTTGATCCAATAATAATCGCCCACTCATTTGGAGTTAGAGTTGCGATTTATTATGCGAAAGATCATTTTGTATCAAAAATGATTTTTACGGGTGGAGCTGGGATAAGACCTAAACGAAATCTTAAGTATTATGCTAGAACTTATTCGTATAAAACGATAAAAAAAGTATTAAGTCTTCCAGGACTTTCAAAAATTAAAGAAAACTTAGAACAAAACGCTGGTAGTGAAGACTACAAAGCATTAAGTGGACCGCTTAAAGCGAGTTTTGTGAAAATTGTCAACTTAGATTTAAGACAATATTTAAAAGATATAAAAAGTGAAGTACTTCTAGTTTGGGGTGAGCATGATGATGCAACTCCATTATGGATGGGACAAGTAATGGAAAAAGAAATTGGAAATGCCGGACTTGCGGTATTTGAAAATGATGGCCATTATGCATACTTTAATCAAATGCCAAGATTTTTAAGTGTTATAGATGTATTTTTAAAAGAGGATATTATATGAAATGGATATTATTAATTACGATATTTAGCTTGATTATGCCAAGTAAGATGGCATTACATATGTTTCAACAAAACCGCTATGAGCTAAGTCGTTATACAATGTGGTTAAAAGATTACTTTAAAAACAATAAAACCCAAATCCTAAAAGGAGTTGGTGTTTTTCTCGTTGCATTTTCAATCGCAGCCTTTGTCAACTACTTGCTAGGAGCACTCGTAATCTTATACTGTAGTCTGACAATATTTGAGAAAGAGTTAAACCGTAAATATATAAAACCATTAGTATATACAAATCGAGTTAAACGCCAAATAATCGTAATGCTATTAGCGTATGGATTATTTTTAACAGCAGTTTACAATATTGGCTTTAACTGTATGATGTATGTCACATTATTTTCACCAATAATTCCTTATTTAATGATTTACGTTGTCGCATTTATTACATCGCCAATCGAAGCATTCTTTCGTGAGCGCTTTAAAAATAAGGCTAAACGTCAATTAAATAGTCATCCAAACTTAATTAAGATTGGAATTACAGGAAGTTATGGTAAAACATCGAGTAAAAATATCGTTAATGAAATATTATCAGAAAGTTTATATACACTTCCAACACCGGCATCATTTAATACGCCAATGGGAATTACGATGACAATTCGTGAGTCATTAAAAAATACTCATGAAGCATTTATCGTTGAAATGGGAGCAGATAAAGTTGGGGATATTGTTGAGTTAAGTAATTTCATTGAACCAAACTATGCCCTAATTACATCAATTGGGCCACAACATTTAGCGACGTTTAAAAAACTTGATAACATAATAAAAGAAAAAATGAGCTTAGTTGAAAAACTTCCTAATGATGGAGTGGCGATTATTAATAAAGATAATGAAAACATTAATAACTATGTTATAAAGAATAAAAACATTAATGTTATATCTTATGGTATTAATAATCAAAATGTTGACTATCGTGCAACTAATATTAAATATAGTATTAACGGTAGTGAGTTTGATGTTATTTATAATAATGAACTATATAAATTCAAAACACGTCTTTTAGGCGAACATAACGTTTTAAACATATTAAGTGGAATTGCACTAGGGCGATCACTTAATATATCATGGCAAAAATTAATTAGTGCAGTCGCAAACGTGAAGTTTATTGAACACCGCTTAGAGTTAAAAAGAATTAATAATCGAATGTTTATTGACAATGCCTTTAACTCAAATCCAGAAGGGGCAGCGATGTCACTTAATGTAATTTCAATGATGCCACCAACTAGGTATGTTATTACCCCGGGAATGATTGATCTTGGTGTAATTCAAGCTGAAGAAAACTTTAAGTTTGGCTACAATATGAAAGATAAAGTTGATGTGGCAATATTAGTTGGGAAAAATCAAACGAAGCCAATATATGAAGGACTTAAAGAATCAGACTTTAATATGAATAACGTCTTCGTCTTTGATACAGTCCAAGAAGCATTGAAGTATGTATATCAAGTGAGTAGTGAGAAGGATATAATTTTACTTGAAAATGATCTTCCAGATGCATTTAACAATTAAGAGGTAAAAAATATGACAGTTGAACAATACATTACGAAAGTATTAAGCGTTGCGAAGATCGGACTGAAATATAGTACTGATAATTACGCAATTGAAAATTATGCAGAGTTAGAAAAACTAAGTCTTGAAATGCTTGATTCAAATTTTAAAGAGAAGATTGAAGAAAACTTATTTGTCCGTGATATTTATCCAACACCGAACGTATCAGTTCGCGTGATGATCGTAAATGAAGACAATGAAGTCTTATTCGTTAAAGAAGCTGATGAGAAAAAATGGACCGTACCAGGTGGATGGTGTGATCTTTACTTAAGTGCACGTGAGAATGCGATAAAAGAAGTTAGTGAAGAAGTAGGAATTGAGATTGAACTTGATCGTTTATTAAGTATCTTTTTAAGAGAAAGATATCGTAAACCAAATGTCGCTCTTTCAGACTATGTCATGTACTTTAAGGCAGTAATTTCAAAAGATACTAAGTTAAACATTGGATTTGAAGTCTTAGATGCTAAGTTCTACAGTATGGATGAAATGCCAGAGCTAGCGACAAAAGCAACTAAAGAAGAGTTAGAAATAGCGTATGACATATTAATTAATGATAAAGAAGTATATAGCGACTAGGAGGTAAATCGTGAAAATTAAAGTAGCAGTAATGTTTGGAGGCCAAAGTGTTGAACATGAAGTTAGTATCATTTCAGCACTACAGGCAATAGAAGCATTAGATAAAAACAAATATGAAGTAATTCCAGTATATATTAGTAAAAATAGTGAGTTTTATAGTGATCAGTCTTTATTAGACATCGAAAGTTATAAAGACTTAGATGCGTTAGTCAAAAATGTACCACAAGTATATTTATACAAAGATAAAAATAACGCATACTTAAACAATGTTAAACAAGGTTTCTTTAAGAGTAAACCTCAGTTAATTGATATTGTCGTTCCAGTAATGCATGGAACAAATGGTGAAGATGGAAAACTACAAGGTTACTTAGAAATGCTGAATGTACCATATGCTGGAAGTGATACGACAGCATCGGCAATTGGCCAAGATAAAGTAATAATGAAACATGTATTTCAAAATAGTGGACTACCGATCGTTAAATGGTTTTGGTTTTATGGACATACGTTTAACGATAATCAACAATTATTTTTAGACCAAGCAAATAAATTAGGTTATCCAGTTGTCATTAAACCGGCAAACTTAGGCTCATCAATCGGAATTAGTATCGTTAAAAATGACGCTGAATTTATCGAGGGAGTTTTAGGCGCAATCGAGTTTGATGAGAAAATTGTCGTTGAAAAAGGTGTTGAAAACTTACGTGAAGTAAACTGTTCAGTACTAGGTGATATTTACAGTTTAGACACTTCAGTTATTGAAGAAGTTGGGGGAACTGAATTCTTATCATTTGACGATAAATACTTATCAGGATCAAAAAGTAGTAAATCACAAGGAATGGCAAGTACAAAACGTGATGTACCAGCTAACTTAGATAGCGACTTAGAAGCTAAAGTTTATGATTTATCTAAAAAAGTTGTCAGTGTTTTAGGCTCAAGTGGAGTTTGTCGTATTGACTTCTTACTTGATAGTAAGACGAATGAGTTATTCATTAACGAAATTAACTCAATGCCTGGCTCACTTGCATTTTACTTATGGCAAGAAAAAAATGTTTCATTCACTCAAATTATGGATAGTTTAATCAAACAAGCGATTGACCGTGAACGTCGTAAGAGTCAAATGACATTTACTTATGATTCAAACATTTTAAGCAACTACTCAGCAGGTGGAAGTAAAGGTAAATTAAAAATTTAAGTAATTAGGTATGTAAATCATACCTTTTTTTAAAGGAGAATATATGTTTAGACAAGCAAATGAAAATGATGTTGACTTAATTTTAAGTTTTATTAATAAATTGGCCGTTTACGAAAAACGTCCTGAGGATGTAAGTGCCACACCTGATTTAATTCGAAAGTGGTTATTTGAAGAAAAGTTGGCCCACGTAATATTTTTACTCGAAGATGATAAAGAAGTTGGATTTGCCCTTTACTACTATAACTTTTCAACGTTTAAGGCAAAACCATCTTTATATTTAGAAGATCTTTACGTACTAGATTCGTGTCGTAATAAAGGTTATGGTAAAAAGCTAATATATGAGTTAGCGAAAATAAGTTTAGATTTTGGCGCAAATAAGATGGAGTGGAGCTGTTTAGCTTGGAATCAAGCGAGCATCGATTTCTATTTACGTTTAAATGCGACTATTCAAAGTGAGAGTGTCCGCTTTGAGTTAAGCTATGATGAGCTATTAAAGATTAAAAGTATGTAAGTTTAAATTAAGTTAATCTTTATATGCTAAAATAGTAACTATATGAGCAAAATAAGGAGAATGATATAAATGATACATATAAATGAAGTTCCAAAAGCTAAACGTCTGAAGACGATAAGTAATAAAACTAACATCTTGTATATAGTTCCAATCATCTTTGGATTTTTACTAATTCTGCTCTCAAATTTCATTTTAAAACTATTTGGGATGGCGATTATATTCTTTTCAGTCATTGCATTTAGTAAACAAGAGCGAAGATCAGTCGCAACTATTTATGAAGACTTTATTTTGATTCATAATCGAAATAATGAAAAATGAGTTATCTTAGTTAAGTGGAGTGATATTGTCGATTGGCACATAGTCGATGGTTTAGGGGCTGAAGATCAATTAATTATTGAGACTAAAAACAATGAATCATTTTACATATTAATGTTTGGGGTAAGTAAGTTGGATGTTTATTTTAGAAATTTTGTGCAAAATATTAAGGAAGAGGGAAATTAATGAATAAAGAACACATTGCAAAGTATGGACTACTTTTAGGAAGAAGAAAAACTGATTCAGAAAAAGAATTGTTTTTAAGTGAAGTTTCAAAAGAATTTAATGAGTATGGTTATAATGTTGAGATAATGAAACGTAAGTTTAAAAAGTCAGTCGGGGTTAATGCATACATTGGTGATGTTATAAATTCAAAAAATATAATAATCGCAGGTTATGATACTCCACATAATTCATACAGTAAGAAAATGAAGTATTATCCACATAATCCGAAAAAAACGGAGCGTGGTCTATTTTTTCATACACGCCTAATTGCCTTAGCGGCAGTGTTCTTAACGATCATTATGTTATATATCGTTTTAAACATATTAAACTTAAATGAAAACCAAGTAAATATATTTTGGTTAGTCATGACGTTCATTATGGTTACAATTGGCTATTTCTTCATGCAGGGAAGCGCAAACAAACATAATGTCAACTTAACTACGTCTAATGTCTTAGGAGCGTTAGAAATCGCTAAAGACAGGCCCAAAAATACCGCATTCATCTTAGTTGATAACTCACTCTCAAATAATTTAGGTGATCGCATGGTTGATGAAGTATTAAAGAAAAATATTAATAAAAAAACATTTATCATCTTAAATGCGATTGGTGGCGATGGTGAAGTTGTAATTACGCATAAACAACATAATAATAAACTTGCTAAAAAGATACACGGTGATAATGCACAAATTAAAGTAGTTTCACTTGAAAACAAAGATTTAGCGCGCCACTCATTAAACTTCTATTCAAAAGCTGTAAACTTCTCAGTTTTAGAAAAAGATAAAGACGAATTTTTCATCAGAAATGTTATGAGTAAATACGATACAAAATTAAATGAAGATAATTTTAATCAAGTAGTTGATGCAGTTAAGAAAGCAATAGTTTAAATTATGCTACTTAACTTCACTACGATCACTCTTTCTCAAATAATTATTTTAAGCTTATACTCAGGTCTTTCAAAAATTGATGATCTGAGTTTTAATATTGGCTTTAACCAAATCTTAATTAGTGCAATCTTTACTGGACTCATTTTAAATAAGTTAGAAATAGCGATTCTTATTGGGATAATCATGCAAGGCTTTGCACTGGGCGTTAACTCATTTAATGGAATTAGTACGTTTAACTTCTCGCAAGCGACGATGATTACAATCGCTATGAGTGACAGTAGTAGTGAAATCTTACCGTTAATAATGTTAGTTGGCCTACCAGTTGGCTTTATCTCGCAAAAGTTAGACTTTTATAATCGAATGAGCAATGCCCTAATCGTTAAAAAGATCGACAATCTCGTCTTAGAAAATAAAGTATTAGACATCAAGAAGTATAACTTACTCGGACTATTAATTTGGTTTTTGTTTAATAGTCTTTCGACATTCTTATATTTAATTTTAATTCCGACAAAATTAATCAATGCCATCTCAATCGTATTAGCTAAATATGAATTTTTAAATACTGGACTAAAGATGGCGGCAAATATTTTACCGGCGATCACACTAGCTTTAATCTTAAAATATTTAAAAGTAAAAGATAATTTACTGTATGTCGCAATTGGTTTTGTCTGTGTTGCTTATTTCAATCTTTCGCTTTTAACTTTAATCTTAATTGGAGCTATCATTTGTATTCACATATTTTATGAGAACTACATGATTGAAGATCATAATACGATTAAAGAGTTTCAACATAATTGTCGTTATTCAGTTAAACAGTTAAAGAAATTTCATCATTCGCACATCATAAACTTAGAAGCAAGCTGGAACTATCAACGTATCCAAGGTTTAGGCTACTTAGCTTCAATTAGTCCAATCTTACATGATTCATATAAAGATAATCAATTACTCCTTGAGAAAAGTTTGCGAGTTCATGCGCAATATTATGATACTAATCCAATTATGTCAGACATAATTTTTGGGATGAATGTGGCACTAGAAGAAAATAGTCATAGTGAAGATGTCATTGAACGATCCGCTCTACTAAAAATCAGATTTATGGATGAGTTTAAAGAAATCGGTAATATCGTCTTTAAAATAATGATGCCCTTGTTACTCGGTAGTTTAGCGATAAGTTTTATTAATAAAAATAACTACCATCTAATCGCATTTTTACCATTGTATGGATTAGTTAATTTAATTGTCCTTAGACCGTATTTATTTAAGCTTGGTCATAGTTATGGCGATGGATTTCTAAATATAATGCAAAGTAAGATCGATGTTTTAATAAAGTCATTAAAAACATTTGTATTAATAATTATTGGTGGCTTAATCTTTTATTTAGTTAGAGTGAATATAATGTACACATTTAACTTAATACCTTTACTTTTAGTCTGTCTCTACTACTATTTATTAAGTAATAAATACTTTAGTGTAAGACAATTAATTTTTATAACGATATTTATATGT
>CAYWKT010000017.1:0-18673 GCA_964458985.1 uncultured Erysipelothrix sp. | reverse complement strand
GTCCGCAATCTTTCACAAGAAGGGAAGAGTCTATCCAAGGGGATAAGAAAGGGAGTACGAATGAAAAAATATTTTAGAGTATTTAATGCCACGGTATTAACTGTTTTATTAGTATTAAGTTCAGTTAGTACAGTCACTGCACAGACAGTGCAAGACGAAGGCGGTTTTGTACAATTAAGTAACGATAAGTTAAAGGGGTTACTTGTTGATAAGCGAAATAATGATATAGCGAAAAATATTTATGATGACAATGAAGTTTTGGAGATTATCGTTGAACTAGAAGATAAGCCAATTCTTGATTATGATACAGGAGATGATGTATTAGCTTTTGTCCAATCGAAAGAGGGACAAGCTATTGAGGCTAAGTTAGAATCTTCTCAAAGTAAAGTTGTGAGTGAAATACAAAAACTTACAAAATCTAATGTTACTGCTGATCAAACATATACACGTGTTTTAAATGGGTTGTCTATTTCGGTAGAGTATAAAAACTTAGATGAAATTAGTAATCTTCCAAATGTAAAAAGAGCGTATGTTGCACCAATTTATAACTTACCGACTCCTAAAATGGAGGATACTGTAGAAACAGTTGATGCTGTAGAAGTTTGGAATAATTTAAAACTTAAAGGTGAAGGTACGGTAGTTGGGATATTAGATACGGGTTTAGATACTAACCATCCGGCATTCTCAAATGATGTAAGTAATCCTAAAATTAGTGAAGCTGATGTAAATGCGGTTTTAGAATCAAATGAACTAAAGGCAGAACAACAAAAAAAGGATGCAGATAATAATTCTTTCTACCATAGTAATAAAGTTCCATTTAGATTTGACTACGCTGATAAGGATGTTGATGTTGCACCATCAAAACCGGAATATGCAGCCGAAGTAGATCATGGAACGCACGTCGCAGGAACAGTGGCTGGCTATAGTGCGGATGATAATTTCTCAGGTGTTGCTCCTGAAGCGCAATTAATGATCTTTAAAGTGTTTAGAGATACAGCGCCCGGGGCATCAGATGCAGATATTACGGCAGCTCTTGATGATGCGGTTTTATTTGATATTGATGTTATAAATATGAGTTTAGGTTCTACTGCTGGTTTCTCCAGTCTTGCTGCAGATGCGACTAATTCAGTATATGAGCGTGTAAGAAGTGCTGGTATTGTTTTAGATATAGCGGCTGGAAATGAAAATACCGCTGCAGAAAATAACTATTATGGAGGATATACTCCGGCTGTTAATCCGGATCATGGTGTTGTTGGATCTCCATCTACGTATCGAGCGCCACTTTCAGTCGCAAGTATGGATAATGTCAATATACGAAGTTCAGCTTTAAAAGTTGACAATAATGCATTTGGCTTTACTGATACACCACTTACATTCAAAGCACTTCAAAATGAAACTGTTGAGTATGTAGGAGTTCCAAATGTTGGAAGTTTAGAAGATTATGCAGGATTAGACGTTACGGATAAAGTTGTCTTCATCTCGCGCGGTGAAATTGCATTTAATGAAAAAGTTGCGAATGCACATGCAAGTGGTGCTAAGGCGGCAGTAGTTTACAACAACGAGACAAATGCCGGACTAATAAATATGGTTAGTGATGGAAATAAGATTCCAGCTATCTTCGTTTCAAAAGAAACGGCAGAGTTCTTCTTAAATCGTGATACTAATACATTTATTGTCGATATTGGTACAGTTGTAACTGAAAATGTTAGTACTCCAAATTCACCATCAGAATTCTCGAGTTCTGGAACGACAAACTTATTAGAGATTAAACCAGAAATTGCGGCACCGGGCGGATATATTTATTCGACAATGCCAACAGATACTGGCGATAATTATGGTTCAATGAATGGGACATCAATGGCGTCACCACACGTTGCGGGAATCTCAGCACTAGTTATTCAAGCGATCAATGAAAAAGAAGCGAGTCTTCCAGAATCTGAAAGATCATCTAAACACGATAAAGTCGAACTAGTAAATCAGTTAGTTATGAGTACGGCAAAACCAAGTGTTGATGAGAAAGGTGCTCCTCATCCTGTTAGAAAACAAGGTGCAGGTCTCATTAATGCACTTGCGGCGATTGAAAGCCCGGCTTTCTTATCATCAACTAAAGAAAATGCCGATGGAACATATAGACCTAAGTTAGAATTAGGTGATGACAAAGCGAAGAGTGGAGTTTATACGTTAAACTTTAGAGTTAATAATATTAGTGATGAAGATGTAACTTATACAGTTAATGCCAACGCAACTAGACCTGATTCAGGCTACTTAAATAATGGGCTACATGTCATGGCTGATGATAATGTTGTTGCGGAGCATACGGTAAGTACAAATGAGACAGTTACAGTCCAAGCGAACTCATTTAAAGATGTTACTGTTACAGTTACATTAACCACAGCGGAGAAAGAACGATTAGATCAAGAGTTTAAAAACGGTACTTATGTTGAAGGATATGCAACGTTAACTGATACTGAAGGAAATCATCCGAACTTATCAATTCCGTATTTAACGTTCTATGGTAATTGGTCTCAAGCACCAATATTTGAAGAAGGTACTTGGATTAATAACAAACGACCAAATAACTATGTGAGTCAAGCTCATGACTGGGGTGTCTACTTAGGTGGTAACTACTACCAAGGTGATGAGTTCCTCATTAATCCAGAAATGTTATTATTCTCACCAAATGGTGATGGTCTATCAGACGAAGTTAATATCTTTAATGGTTTAATTAGAAATGCTGATAAGGTAGTGAATACAATCGTTAATGAAGATGATGAAGTTGTATTAGATGTCACACATTATGAAGCGACTAAAACATTCTATAACGATTCAGCCGATCGTCAAGTAGCTTATTCGGAATACTATGGATCTGAACTAACGTTTACTGGAGTTGATAAGCAAGATAAAGATTTACCGGACGGTAAATATACATATAGTGCCAAAGCTTACTTAGGTTATGATCAAGATGCTTATGATGAGTTCTCGTACAATATTATTCTTGACCGTGTTGCACCTGGTGTAAATGTGGAGTATTCAATTAATGATGGAAGAGTGTATGCGACATTTGAGTTTACTGATGAAAATAATGTCGTGAAAAGTTTTGTATCTAAGTTTGATGAAGTAGAAATATTTGGTGAGATATTAGTAGGTAAAGATACACCTAATGTTGTCCATAAAACTCATACTCATACAGTTGATGTTACAAACTTACTTGGTGAAACATTAGTAACGTTTGCCGCAGATTCAGGATCAAACGCAAGTGCATATTCATATACAATTTTAAGTTCAATAGAAATTGATAAATTAAGATTAGCTGATGATGAGACTTTCCAATTAGACTTCTCTGATGTTGAAGAAGGAAGTGAACTTACTTATACATCTTCAAATGAAGACGTTGCATCAGTTGAAAATGGTTTAATAACTGCGCACTTACCTGGAGAAACTTTAGTTACTGTAAAAGTAGATGATGACATCGTATATGTCGTTGAAGTTTTAGTAGTAGATCGAGTGATCGTTCAACTAGAAAGTCTAGTAAGTGAAGCCGATCAAATTTTAGATGCTGGCCAAGGTGTCTATACTGATACGACATGGGAAGCATTCACAGCAGCACTCACAAATGCGGCTGTCGTTAATGAAGATCCAGAATCTTCGGTTGATGATTATGCGAATGCCGTTGAACTATTAAGTAGTGCGATTAGTGGATTGAAACAAAAAATTACTAACTTAGAAGCTAAAGTTAGTGTTAAAGTTAATGAAAGATTCACACTTAATCCTCTACCGGCAGGCGGAAGTTATGCTTATGATACAACGGTATTAAAAGAAGTTGTTAATGTAAATGCTAATGCAAACAGAGTAGCTAATGCGAATCTTGATGGTGGTACTGTATTTGAAGCACTAAAAGAAGGAGTTACAACTGTTGTTTACACTTCACTAGAAGGTGAAGTTGCATCAGTCGAAGTAGAAGTTAGTGCGAAACAAGTAGATGAAGTTATTCCACCAGTTGATGGAGGAAAAGATCCAGTAATTCCAGAAGGTGAAACACCAACTCCAGAAGGTGAAACACCAACTTTAGAAGGTGAAACTCCAACTGAAGTTCCTACTCCTGAAAAACCGGTCACAAAAGGTGATAAGGTTGAAGAAAAAGATAGTTTAAATAAAGATGTAGAGACAGGTGTTTATAATGGTGCTAATACTTATGTATACGTTGTAATAATTGCAACTAGTGCATTAGTTGTAAGTATTATTGTAAAACGAAAAGAATATAACAAGTAACAATAGTTATTGAAGGAAGGCTAACTTAAGGTTAGTCTTCTTTTTCTTATGTTTATATTTAGGAGATTAAAATATATTATCTAATTGTGTATTAGGAGGTAATGATGTTATGTCAAAAGTGTCAAAATGATGATGAACGATATTTCTTCAAACATAAAGGTCAAAATATTTGTCGAAAGTGTATTGTCTTTCAAAGGGGGATTAAAGAGTCGCAATCAGTTTCGTTTAATGAAACACTAGATTATGAATATAAACTGCAGTTTAATTTAAGCAGTGAGCAAAATAAGCTTTCTCGGCAGTTGGTTGATTTAATAAAGTTGAATAAGGATGTTTTAATATATGCTGCATGTGGTTGTGGTAAAACTGAAATAGTTTTGGAGTTGATAAAATATTGCTTAGGTAATAATTTAATAATAGGTATTTGTATTCCAAGACGACAAGTAGTATTGGAACTTGCCGCAAGGCTTTCAAAATATTTTGAAGGGATTAAAGTTGTGAAAGTATGTGAAGGATATACAGAAGAATTATATGGTGATTTAATAATATGTACGACGCACCAACTTTATAACTATGAGAATTACTTTGATATTTTGATTATTGATGAGCCTGATGCCTTTCCTTTTGCGAATAATAGTTTACTAGAAAACTTTCTACATATGGCATATAAAAGAAATGTTGTATATTTAACTGCAACTCCGACAGAAAAGATGAAAGAGCTAGAAACTTTGACTCTGTTTAGAAGATATCACAATTTCGATTTGCTAGTTCCTAAAGTTGTTATTAATTTTGATTTTATACTATATAAAAAGATGATTGAATTTATTCATGAACACGATAAAGTGATGTTGTTTGTACCGACAATAAAACTTGCGAAAATAATGTCTAAACTATTACGCTTTCCTTGTGTCCACTCGCAAACGGTTAATAAGGATGAAGTAATCAAAGAGTTTAATGATCAACTTTTTAAAGTTTTAATTACAACTACAATAATGGAGCGTGGTATTACAATTGAAGGAGTAAATATTTGTGTACTCTTTGCAGATCATCAAGTCTTTACTAAAGCATCACTTATTCAAATTGCTGGTCGAGTGGGGCGTTTAATTAGTGCGCCTGAAGGAAATGGAGTGTTTCTATGCCGGAAAAAATCAAAAGAGGTCGAAGAAGCTATTTTAGAACTTCAAATGATGAATGCGTAATTTGTGAAAATAGTTTACTAATGCAGACTGATTTAATTAAAATGATGAGTAATGATCCTATTTGCTATAATTGTCGAAAGTCTTTAAATGGACGTATTAAAAAGCAGAAACTATTAAATCTGAACATGTATACGATTTATGAGTATGAGAATATTTCATCATTAATTATTCGATACAAGGATTACTTAGATATTGAGTTGGCTCGGATTTTTCTAGCACCATATTATTTGATTATAAATACTCTATTTAAGTCATATGAAATAGTTTTAGTCCCTTCAAGTTTAAGTATGCAAGAGCATCGTGGTTTCAATCACTTAGAAAAGATGCTCCAAGATGTGAGTTTAAACATAGTTCACTGTTTAGAAAAAAGTGATCACATTCAACGATTCAGTAGTGCGCGAAATGTAATGTTTAATTTGATTGATGAAAATATTGTGTTTGACAAAGTAATTATTTTTGATGATATCGTTACTTCAAGTAATAGTCTTAAAGCAGCTATTGATTTAATTTTACCTAGAGCGAATAAAGTTGTAGTAATTTGTCTAATAGATAATCAGAAGTGAGGTGAAACTTATGTTTGGTGAAGTTAAGTGGTTTGATGAAGAAAAAGGGTTTGGGTTTATTTGCCAAGAAGATGGCGCGGATATTTTTGTGCACTACTCGCATATCATCCAAGAGGGCTATAAGTCCTTAATTGCAGGCGATAAAGTTGAATATGATGTTGTTAACCGTGAAAAGGGACCGCAAGCACGTAATGTCGTACGTATTAAACATTAATTTTTGCATTTTCGGATTATTGTTATATAATAAATATACGTAACATACGTGGAAAGGTTAGGGGCATTGAATATGGTAGGTAAAGTTAAAAGATTTAACCAGACTAAAGGTTTCGGATTTATTGAGACAGAAGATAATGGAGATGTATTCTTCCATTTCTCACAGTTAGCTATGGAAGGCTTTAAGACTATTGACGAAGGTGCTGAAGTTGAGTTCGAACTCGTAGAGGGTGAACGTGGCTTACAGGCTCACAATATCGTACAGCTATAATCTTCTAGTGTGATTTAAAAAGGTGGAAACACCTTTTTAATTTACTTTAATCTTAACCCTAAACACAAAATATAGGGATTTATGTGTTATAATCTTATAGAATGTAAATGGAGGTAAACGTATGAGTTTTATAAAAAAATTCTTTAATAATATGTTTTCTTATGAAAGTAAACGATTAGATGAAGTAGAAAAAATAGTAGATGAAGTTTTAAAATTAGATAATGAAATGCAAAGTAAAAGTGATGATGAATTAAGAGCAATGACTAATGAGCTTAGAGATAGAGTTAGTAATGGTGAAACGTTAGAAGACGTTTTAGTTGATGCATTTGCGACTGTAAGAGAAGCGGCATTCCGTGTTATCGGAGAAAAACCATATCCAGTTCAGTTAATTGGTGGAGTTATTTTAAATGATGGAGATATCGCTGAGATGCGTACTGGTGAAGGTAAGACACTTACTTCAGTTCTTCCAGTTTATTTAAATGCACTAACTAATAAAGGTGTTCATGTCGTAACTGTAAACGAATATTTAGCTAAACGTGATGCCGAATGGATGGGCCAAATTCACGAATTTTTAGGTTTAACGATTGCATATAACCACCGTGGTCTAAACAAAGAAGGAAAACGAGCTGCATATGCTGCGGATATTACATATACGACAAACTCTGAGTTAGGGTTTGATTACTTACGTGATAATATGGTTATTGACGTCAAAGACCGTGTAATGCGTGGTTTAAACTTTGCGCTTGTAGATGAGGTTGACTCGATCTTAATTGATGAGTCTCGTACTCCTTTAATTATTTCAGGTGGTTCTCGTCAAACGGCGAACTTATATACACAAGCTGATACTTTCGCAAAACGATTAAAAAATAATGAAGATTTCGAAATTGATTTAAAAAGTAAGACAGTTCAGTTAAATGAGACTGGTGTTGAAAAAGCTGAGAAGTTCTTTAAAGTTGATAATTTATATGATGTGGAAAATACAAATGCGGTACACCATATAAACATGGCGCTTAAAGCTAACTTTACGATGAGTAATGAAGTTGAATATGTCGTTCGTAATGATGAGATTGTAATTGTTGATCAGTTTACCGGTCGTATGATGGAAGGTCGTGCATTTTCTGATGGACTTCACCAAGCGATTGAGGCTAAAGAAAAGGTTACGATAAAAGAAGAGACTTCGACATTGGCGACTATTACTTATCAAAACTTCTTTAGATTATACAATAAGCTTTCTGGTATGACGGGAACTGCGAAAACAGAGGAAGAAGAGTTTCTATCAATTTATAATATGCGAGTTATTGAAATTCCGACTAACGTTCCAATTCAAAGGAAAGACTTACCTGATGTAGTTTATGGTACAAAAAAAGCTAAGTTTTCGGCTTTAATTGATAAGATTGTTGAAATCAATGCGACAGGACAGCCAATCTTAGTTGGGACAATCTCAGTTGAAACAAGTGAGTTTGTTAGTAAGATGTTGAAACAAAGACGTATTCGTCACCAGGTGTTAAATGCGAAGTTCCATGAAAAAGAGGCGGACATTATCACGCGTGCTGGCTTTAAAGGTTCAGTTACAATTGCGACAAACATGGCTGGACGTGGGACGGACATTAAAATTAATGATGAAGTACGTGAATTAGGTGGACTTGCGGTTTTAGGTAGTGAGCGCCATGAATCACGTCGTATTGATAATCAGTTACGAGGTCGTGCTGGTCGTCAAGGTGATCCAGGTATGTCATTATTCTTCGTATCAATGGAAGATGAGTTAATGGTTAGATTCGGTAGTGAACGTTTTGCGGGCTTAACGAATGAGTTAGGTGATACACCGATTGAATCTAAAACTTTCACATCGGCAATCTCATCGGCACAACGACGAGTTGAGGGTGTAAACTTTGACGCTCGTAAATCGCTACTTGAATATGATGATGTACTGGCTCAACAACGTAAGACAATTTACGAACAAAGAGACTTTATTTTAGAAAATGATGATATTCATTTAATCGTTGAAGAAATGTTTAGATCGACAATTCGTGATCTTGTTATGAGTAACTACAGTATTGAAAATAATGTAGTAGATTATGATGGAGTTCTAAAAAGTTTAGATATGATTGGCTTTGATGGAATCGTTCAGAAGAGTAAGATTGATGGTTTATCTGTGGAAGAAGTTGTCGATGTATGCTTCAATACTGCGTGGAATCATTATGAATATAAAACTAAAGATGTAAAAGAGCAAGTAGCACGTGTTGAAAAGAATGTTGTACTACGTATAATTGATCGTCAATGGATTGATCATATAGATACGATGAGTTTATTAAGAGAAGGAATTCACTTAAGATCATACGCACAGTCAAATCCACTACAACAATATGTAGAGGAAGGGTTTGATTTATTCTCAGAAATGATGGATAACATTGCACATGAAGTAGTTCAATGGTGTCTACGTGTTGAAGTGAAAGGTAATTAATATGCAATTACATGAAATTAAAAAGGAAGTTGAGAGCTTAGAAAATAAATTCCAAGCTTTAAGAGGTTCGCTTTGACTTAACTGTCAAAGAAGAAAAGATTAAACAATTAACTGAGCAAACTTTAGCTGACGGATTTTGGTCGGATCAAAGAGGTGCACAAGTTGTAATAGATGAGCTAAACGTAGTTCGCTCTATCGTTGAAGATTATAAGCTGTTAGCTAGTTTAATATCGTCAATCAATGATACTTATGAACTTATTAGACTTGAAAACGATGAAGAAATGCTTATGTTATATGAAGAAGAATTTCTAAGTCTACAAAGTAAGTTTAATGAGTTTGAACTTAAAGTTCTTTTAAGCGGTAAGTATGATAATAATAATGCGATCATTGAGATTCATCCTGGTGCTGGTGGGACTGAGAGTCATGATTTCGCATCAATGTTGTATCGCATGTATAGTCGATATGTTGAACGTAAAGGATTTAAGTTAACTGTAATGGATTATCTTGCAGGTGATGAAGCGGGCATTAAGTCAGTTACATTTAAAGTAAGCGGTCCTTTAGCGTATGGATATTTAAAAAGCGAAAAAGGAGTTCATCGTTTAGTTCGAATATCACCTTTTGACAGTTCTGGGCGTAGGCATACGTCTTTTGCGGCAGTATCTGTAACGCCAGAGATGGATGATGTTACTTTAGATATTCCTGAATCTGATATTATTATGGAGACTCACCGTGCAACTGGTGCCGGTGGCCAGCACGTTAATAAGACTGATAGTGCGGTTAGACTAATTCATAAGCCAACTGGTATTACTGCTGGTTCACAAACTGAAAGATCGCAACATCGAAATCGTGATGAGGCAATGGCTCTTCTAAAAGCTCGTGTACTATTATTAATGGAAGAGGCACACATTGCGGAGCTAGATAAAATTACTGGTGTAAAATCAGCGATTGAATGGGGTTCGCAAATTAGATCTTATGTTCTTCATCCGTATACGCTAGTTAAGGACTATCGTGCTGATTACGAAGAAAATAATGCAGAGAAAGTTTTAGATGGGGAAATTGATAACTTTATTTATAGTTATTTAAATAGTGGAGGTAATAAGTAATTGAAGAAGTATTTAGATGGACATGTTAAAGATGTTCTAATGATCTTGCTAGGTAATTTTATCTTAGCGTGTGCGATTACTTATTTTATACTTCCTTATGAAATATTAACAGGTGGAATATTTGGAGTTGCAATTGCACTTAAACCGATTGTTCCATTTCTTGATACAAACTACATTGCTTATTCAATGATCTTCTTAACATTTATCTTAGGGTACTTTATGTTAGGTAAGTCGTTTGCTCTAAAGACGGTTATTAGTTCATTTGCTTATCCTTTATTTTTAGAAATTCTAAGAAGGTTTCCGTATGAGATTGATGTAGATCCGATATTAGCTTCACTCTATGGAGGTTTACTAATTGGGGTTGCGGTTGGTCTTGTTTTTCGGGCGAAAGGAAGTACAGGTGGAATGGATGTCTTTCCGCTCATACTTAATAAGTATTTTGGAGTTAAATCATCACTTGGTGTTTTACTAGTTGACAGTTCGACAGTAATATTAGGTCTTTCAACGTTAGGTATATCTCATGTACTACTTGGTTTGATATCTGTATTTGCTTCATCATTCACTATTGATAAAATTATTATGTTCGGAAGTGAAAATAGTAAATCTGTATACATAATTTCAAGCGAACTTGAGATTATTAATAATAGAATTCAAAATGAATTAGACCGTGGTACGACAATTATTAAGGCGGAAGGTGGCTTTAGTAAGCAAAATCGAGATATTATTATGTGTGTAATTACGATGGAGCAGTATCCTGACCTTAAGAGTATCGTGTATGGGGAGGATGAAAATGCCTTTGTAATCGTCCAAGAAGCACATGAAATTATTGGTGAAGGATTTAGTTTTGGACACCGTGTTTAAAGGGTTTTTAATGAATTGAAAAGAAGTTTAAAATATTTCATTTTAAGGCTTGCCAAGGGCAGGCCTTTTATGTTATAATTATCTAGCGTCGCAAAGAGGCGGGAGGTTGCCGATACACCGGAGTCCGTTGTCATGACTGGTGGGATATCGGGTAAATTTCCGCGGAGCGGTCAGCACCTTGAGTGTACGCATTTATAAAGGAGGATTTTCATGGCAAGAAACAACGTTAAGATTCGTTTAAAAGCTTATGAACACAGAACGCTAGATTTAGCAGCTGAAAAAATTGTTCAGACAGCAAACGATCACGGAGCTAAGAAGGTTGTAGGGCCAGTACCATTACCTACGCAAAAAGAAGTTGTGACTATATTACGTTCAGTACACGTTAATAAAGATTCACGCGAGCAATTCGAACAAAGAACACATAAAAGATTAATCGAAATTGTTGGGCCAAACGCATCTACTATTGATGCATTAAGTAGATTAGAACTACCAAGTGGCGTCGACATCGAAATTAAACTTTAGTGGTGAAGGAGAGATAAATCATGAAAGCTATTTTAGGAAAAAAATTAGGCATGACTCAAGTGTTCACCACAGATGGTAAGTTAATTCCAGTTACTGTAATTGGGGCAACACCAAACGTAGTTATGCAAAAGAAAACAATTGAAACAGACGGATATGAAGCTGTTCAATTAGGATTTGAAGATATTAAAGAACACCGTACAACTAAAGCAAATATTGGACATGCTGAAAAAGCAAACACAAGTGCTAAGAAATACTTAAGAGAAGTACGTGGTACAGGAATGTCAGAATACGAAATCGGACAAGAAGTTGCAGTAGATTTATTCGCAGCTGGAGATGTCGTAGATGTTACAGGAATTTCAAAAGGAAAAGGATATTCTGGAGCTGTTAAGATAAATAATCAGGCTTTAGGACCTAAATCACACGGTTCAAGATTCCACCGTAGTGCGGGATCAATCGCTACTGGCATTACAGTTGGTAGAGTTGCCAAAGGTACAATCATGGCAGGACAATATGGTGGTTATACAACTACTAACCGTAACTTAGATATTATTAGTGTTGACACTGAAAATAACTTAATCTTAGTTAAAGGAAACGTCCCAGGACCAAAACGTGGATTAGTATTTATTAAAACAACTACAAAAAATGTTAAACATAAAGATCCAGTTGAAATTAATTATTATACAGAAGCAGTAGAGGAGGACTAATCAATGGCAAAATTAAATATGTATGACCTACAAGGTAAACAGTTAACTGATTTTGAAGTAAATGATGCAGTATTTGCAATTGAACCAAACACTCAAATTTTACACGATGCAGTAGTAATGCAACAAGCTTCTCTACGCCAAGGATCACATAAAGTAAAAAACAGAAGTGAAGTTAGTGGTGGTGGACGTAAGCCTTGGAGACAAAAAGGAACTGGACGTGCTCGTCAAGGTTCAATTAGATCTCCACAATGGCGTGGTGGTGGAGTTGTTTTCGGACCTCAACCAAGAAGCTACAAATACAACTTAAATCGTAAAGTTAGAAAACTAGCATTAAGATCAGCTTTATCAACTAAAGTATTAGAAAATAAAGCAATGATCGTTGAAAACTTCGTTATGCCAGAAGTTAAAACAAAAGACTTTGTCAAAGTTATGGACGCATTAAACCTAAGCCCAAAAACATTATTCGTAATTAGTGCTGAGGAAACATTCGAAAATGCTTACCTATCAATGAGAAACTTACCTAAAGTAAATATTCTATCAGTTGAAGGATTAAACGTATTCGATATCTTAAATGCAGATAACGTAGTGATGACACAAGCAGCTGCTAAATTAGCAGGGGAGGTATTAGAATAATGAGTAGAGCTAAAGATATTATTATTCGCCCGATAATCACTGAGAAATCAATGCACTTAACAGATGATAACAATACAGTTACATTTGTAGTCGCTAAAGATGCGAACAAAACAGAAGTAAAACTAGCTGTTGAAGAATTATTTGATGTAAAAGTTGATCGTGTTAATACAATCAACGTTAAACCTCGTAAAGCTCGTATGGGCCAATACGAAGGATTTAAATCAGGTTACAAAAAAGCTATCGTTAAATTAGCTGAAGGTAGCTCAATCGACATATTCGAAGAAAGATAGATTTAAACGGAAGATCGCGCTATTTCCGTCAAACGCGCAAGAAGGAGTAATCAATGGCGATTAAAAATTATAAACCAACCACTCCAGGCCGTCGTACGATGACTGCATTAGTCAGAGAAGACATTACGACAAACAAACCTGAAAGATCACTTACTGAATCAATCAGTAAGAAGGGTGGACGTAATAATACAGGTAGAATAACTACTCGTCACCGTGGTGGTGGACACAAACGTTTATACCGTATTATCGATTTCAAACGTAATAAAGATGATATCCCAGCAACAGTTACAACAATTGAATATGACCCAAACAGAAGTGCTCATATTGCATTAGTTGTTTACGCTGATGGAGAGAAAAACTATATTTTAGCACCTAAAGGATTAAAAGTTGGAACAGAAATTATTTCTGGTAAATCAGCTGACATTATTGTTGGTAACGCAAAACAATTACAAGACATCCCAGAAGGTACTACAGTACACAACATTGAACTTAAACCAGGAAAAGGTGGACAGTTAGCTAGATCAGCAGGAACTAGTGCACAAGTTGTTGGTTCTGAAGGTAAATATGTAACTTTAAGATTAGCAAGTGGTGAAGTTCGTAAAGTATTAGGAACTTGCCGTGCTACAATCGGACAAGTTGGGAACGAAGATCACTCATTAGTAGTAATCGGTAAAGCAGGACGTTCACGCTGGATGGGTAAAAGATCAGCTGTACGTGGATCTGCAATGAACCCAATTGATCACCCACACGGTGGTGGTGAAGGACGTACGGGAATCGGGCGTGTATCTCCAATGACACCTTGGGGTAAAAAAGCTATGGGTGTTAAAACTCGTAGAAAATCTAAAAATAACGATCTAATTGTTAGAGATCGTAGAAGAAAGAAATAACGAAAGGTAGGAAACTAATATGAGTCGTAGTTTGAAAAAAGGACCATTCTGTGATGAGCATTTAATGAAAAAAGTTGAAGCTCAAAAGGGTGGCAAGAAATCAGTTATTAAAACTTGGTCGAGACGTTCAACAATTTTCCCACAATTCGTTGAGCACACATTTGCAGTATATAATGGTAAAGAACATGTTCCGGTATACGTTACTGAAGATATGGTAGGACACAAATTAGGTGAGTTTGTTCCAACAAGAAACTTCAGAGGACACGGCGGGGGAGACAAATCAAGTGGACGTTAAATCAACAGCAAAAACTATGAGAATAGCTCCACGTAAAGTACGTTTAGTACTTGACACTGTCCGTGGACTAGATGTTGACAAGGCTGCAGGAGTCTTACAACATACACCAAATTATGGTGCGGAATTAACAGCTAAAGTATTAAAATCAGCTGTAGCAAACGCAGTAAACAATCACCAATTAGATGAATCAAAATTATATATTAAAGAATGTTATGCTAACGAAGGTGTAACAATCAAACGTTTCAGACCTAGAGCTAAAGGTTCAGCAGCTCCAATTATGAAACGTACTAGCCACATTACAGTTGTAGTGTCAGAAAGATAGGAGGAACGAAATAATATGGGTCAAAAAGTAAATCCGATCGGTTTACGTGTAGGAGTCATCAGAGACTGGGAATCACGTTGGTATGCTGATCAGCAAGAATTCGGAAACTTATTAATTGAAGACGTAAAAATTCGTGAATACCTATTTAAAGAGTTACATGAAGCATTTGTGTCTAGAGTTGAAATCGAAAGATCAAAAAATAAAGTAGAAGTTATCATCAGAGCTGCAAGACCAGGAGTAGTTATTGGACAAAGCGGTGACAACGTCGAGAAACTTAAAAAAGCTATCGAAGCAATCACAGGTGATAAACAAGTATATATTAAAGTTGTTGAAATCGGAAACCCTGATTTAGATGCAACATTAGTAGCAAGAAGTATTGCAGAACAATTAGAGCAAAGAGCATCATTCAGAGTTGCACAAAAACGTGCTATTCAAAGAGTTATGAGAGCTGGCGCTAAAGGAATTAAAACTCAAGTATCAGGTCGTTTAGGTGGAGCAGATATGGCTCGTGCTGAAGGATATGCAGAAGGAATTGTACCTCTACATACACTAAGATCAGATATTGATTACGAACATTATGAAGCGGATACTCAATATGGTAAATTAGGTGTTAAAGTTTGGATTTGTCGTGGTGAAGTATTACCAGGTCAAATGGTAACTGAACCAGAAGCTCCTAAAGCAAACAGAAGAGATAACAGAAGACGTCGTCCTCAACAAAACAGAAGACCTCGTCCAGAAAGCCGTACTAAGGAGGAGAACTAATTATGTTAATGCCAAAAAGAACTAAATATAGACGTCCTCATTTAGTTTCATATGAAGGAAAAGCGACAAAAGGTCGTAACGTTGACTTTGGTGAGTTCGGATTAATCGCTGAAACTGGTGGATATATTTCTAACCGCCAAATTGAAGCGGCACGTATTGCTATTACTCGTTCAATGAAACGTGGAGGAAAAGTTTGGATTAGAATTTTCCCTCATTTAGCAATTACTAAAAAACCATTAGAAGTTAGAATGGGTTCTGGTAAGGGAGCACCTGAAGGTTGGGTAGCTGTTGTTAAAGCTGGAACAGTAATGTTTGAAGTTGCTGGTGTAAGTGAAAAAGTTGCTAAAGAAGCACTAAGACTTGGATCGAGCAAACTTTCTGTAGGTACAAAAATTGTTCGCAAGGGTGAGGTAAAGTAAAATGTTAGATATTAAAGAAATCAGAGATTTAAGTACTGAGGACTTAAATCAAGAGGTCGAAGACCTTAAAGAAGAATTGTTTAATCTACGTTTCCAACAAGCTGTTGGTCAATTAGACGATACTGCTCGCCTTAGAACAGTAAAGAAAACAATCGCAAGAATCAAAACAGTGATCAATGAAAGATCACTAGCAGAAGTGAAGTAGGAGGATAATATGGAAAGAGAAAATAACCGTAAAGTTTACCGTGGTAAAGTCGTATCTGACAAAGGTGATAAGACAATTGTGGTAGAAATCGCTACTTCAAAACGTCATAAATTATACGGAAAACGTGTTAAACATACGACTAAATTACATGCTCATGATGAAAATAATGAAGCAAAAGTTAATGATATCGTAGAAATTATCGAAACACGTCCGTTATCAAAAAACAAACGATTCCGATTAGTGAAAATTGTCGAAGTCGCAGTAGTAGTTTAGAGTGAAGGAGGATTAGAAAATGATCTATAATGAATCCAGATGTCGTGTAGCTGATAACTCAGGAGCACGTGAAGTTCTAGTTATTCGTGGTTTAGGTGGAAGTCACCGTCACTCGTCTAATATTGGAGATATCGTTGTAGCAACAGTCAAATCAGCTATTCCAGGTGGAGCAGTTAAAAAAGGACAAGTTGTTAAAGCGGTAATCGTTAGAACTAAAAAAGGAATTAGAAGAGAAAACGGATCACATATCAAATTTGATGATAACGCAGTAGTTATCTTAAATGATGATGTTACATCACCAAAAGGTACAAGAATCTTTGGACCTGTTGCTCGTGAAGTTCGTGATCAAGGTTTTATTAAAATTGTGTCATTGGCACCAGAAGTTTTATAGGAGGAAAAGATGAGATTAAAAACAGACGATACAGTTAAAGTAGTAACTGGTAAAGACAAAGGTACTGTAGCAAAAATTATCAAAGTCATTCCTCATAAAAATCAAGTGGTAGTTGAAGGAGTTAACTTAAAGAAAAAACACCTTAAACCATCTCAAATCAATCCTGATGGAGGGATTATCGAGAAAGAAATGCCAATTGATGTTTCGAATGTAATGGCTTATGATGAAAAAAGTAAATCAGTCAGTAAATTAGGCGTTGAAATTAAAGATGGTAAAAAAGTACGTATCTTTAAGAAAACAGGAAAAGAATACTAGGAGGTAGATTAAATGAACAGATTAGTAAAAAGATATCAAGAAGAAGCAGTTCCTGCTTTAGTAAAAGAATTTAACTACACTTCTATTATGCAAGCTCCAAAGCTTGAAAAAATTGTAATTAATATGGGTGTAGGTGACGCAATTGACAGTCCTAAAAACTTAGATGACGCAGTTGTTGAACTAACAAAAATTACAGGTCAAAAACCAGTAATTACAAGAGCTAAAAAATCAGTTGCTAACTTCAAATTACGTGAAGGTATGCCAATTGGAGCTAAAGTTACATTACGTGGTGAAAGAATGTATGAGTTTTTAGACAAACTTATGAACGTTTCTTTACCAAGAGTACGTGACTTTAGAGGTGTAAGTACTAACGCATTTGACGGACGTGGAAACTATACTTTAGGGATTAAAGAACAATTAATTTTCCCAGAAATTAGTTTCGATGAAGTTAAAAGAACTCGTGGTATGGACGTTGTAATTGTTACAACAGCAAAAACAAATGAAGAAGGTCGTGCTCTATTAAAAGAACTAGGCATGCCTTTTAGAAAGTAGGATTGGCACATAAATGGCAAAAAAATCATTAGTGAATAAGAATCGTCGTCCTCAAAAATTTAAAGTACGTGAATATACACGTTGTGAACGTTGTGGAAGACCACATTCAGTATTACGTAAATACAAGTTATGCCGTATTTGTTTCAGAGAATTAGCTTATAAAGGGCAAATTCCTGGAGTCAAAAAGGCTAGCTGGTAAGAGGAGGGTAATAGAATGATAGTTACAGATCCAATTGCAGATATGCTAACAAGAATCAGAAATGCAGTTAATGCTAAGCATGCTACTGTAGAAATCCCTGCAAGTAAAATTAAAGTACAAATTGCTGAAATTTTAAAAGCAGAAGGTTTCATTACTGACTATGCAGTATCTGAAGATCAATTTAAAGTTATTAGTGTTGAATTAAAATACGGTGCTAATAATCAAAAAGTTATAACAGACTTAAAAAGAATTTCGAAACCAGGCTTAAGAGTTTATGCTGATGTCGATAATATTCCAAGAGTTCTTAATGGATTAGGAATTGCAGTATTATCAACTTCAGAAGGTCTAATGACTGACAAAGCAGCACGCGCTAAAAAAATTGGCGGAGAAGTGCTAGCGTATGTCTGGTAATGGAGGGAGTAAATAATGTCACGTATTGGAAATAAAATCATTAATATTCCTTCAGGTGTAGAAGTTAACATCAATGAAAATAACGAAATCGTTGTTAAAGGACCTAAAGGTGAATTAGCGCAAGCATTCAACCAAGAATTAATTTTCAATCAAGATGAAAATACAATTACTGTAGTTCGTCCAAACGAAACTAAATTCATGAAACAAATTCATGGTACTTCAAGATCGTTATTAGACAATATGATTGTTGGTGTAACTGAAGGATACAAAAAAGAATTAGAATTAGTCGGTATTGGATACCGTGCAGCAATGGACGGCAATAAATTAGTTCTAAACATTGGTTTCTCACACCCAGTTGAATTCGACGTTGAAGAAGGATTAACTGTAGAGACACCAAAACCAACAGCTATCGTTGTTACAGGAATTAACAAACAACGTGTTGGAGAACTTGCAAGTAACATTCGTGCGACTCGTAAACCAGAACCTTACAAAGGTAAAGGGATTCGCTACAAAGGTGAACACGTACGTCGTAAAGAAGGTAAAACAGCTGCTAAAG
>CAYWKT010000016.1:0-19953 GCA_964458985.1 uncultured Erysipelothrix sp. | reverse complement strand
TTAAAAAGTTATTTTAGTCGTTAAAATAAAGAAGTTAGGATTATGATTTTGAAAGGGGAAAATTATGTTACAAGAATTTAAAGATTTTATTTCACGAGGAAATGCGATTGACTTAGCGGTCGGGGTTATTATGGGCGGTACATTCTCAGCAATTGTAAACTCATTAGTCGAAGATATTATTATGCCATTAGTCGGTATGGTAGTTGGATTAGATTTCTCACAGTGGACAATTGAGATAAACAACTCACCACTTGAAATTGGTTTATTCATTCAAGCAGTAGTTAATTTTGTTCTAATTTCATTCGTATTGTTTATGATGTTAAAGTTAATTAATAAAATTCGTAAACCAGAAGTTGTCGAAGAAGTAGTTGAAGAATCAGATGAAGTAATTTTACTTAGAGAAATTAGAGACGCATTAAATAAATAAAATATAAAAGGACCAATCGGTCCTTTTATATTATTCAAAATCATATTTCGTATAAAGTACTTGTCCAATTATTTTAATTGGAATTGATGCAACTTCATCTTGGGTATAGTATCTTGTTTGCGTATTTGGGTTCGCAGCTTCTAAAATTAAGACGTTATCTTTCTTAATAACACGCTTTACAGTAGCTTCTTCACCATTAATTAAAACGACTGCGATTGTATTTGATGGAACATCATCGACTGTTTTAACGAAAATTAAGTCATCAGGATAAATTCTAGCTCCAATCATTGAATCTCCACTTACTCTTAAAAAGTAATCACCACGATTTGCATCAGATGCCGATACGGTTACGTAGTCTTCGATATTTTCATGAGCCATTAAATTATAGCCAGCCTTAACGACACCTAGTATTGGCTTCACAAGATCATATTTTAAGTATTGATCAATATCAATGTCTAAAAATTCAGCAAGACGTGCTTTAGTCTGAGTATTTAGACTTTTTATTTCCCCAGATTCCCAACGACTTAAAGTTGCCTGTGAGACTCCGATTTCACTTGCGAACTCACTATTTGATAAGTTTGATGCATATTTGAAATATCCAATTAAATTTTTTAATTCCATCATCTCACCTCTGTATAAATTATAACGGATAAACTGTTGATACGCAACAAAATATAATATATTATGAATAACCATACAAATATTTACGTAATTCATTGAAATACGTAAATTAATGGCATATAATATTCATAAGAGGAGGTAAAATATGAATCATGAGAGAAAAATACTACATATCGACATCAATCATTGTTTTGCACAAATTATAGAAATGATGTATCCCGATTTAAAAAATGTTCCAATGGCAGTTGGAGGTAGTGAAGAGTCAAGAAGTGGAATTATTTTAGCCCGAAATTTAAAGGCGAAAGAATATGGAATTAAAACTGCGGAAACACTTCGCGAAGCATATGAAAAATGTCCGAATTTATTAATTGTACCTCCAGCATATGAACATTTTGTTTACTATAGTGAGAAGGTTAAAGATATATATCGAGAATATACGGATAAAGTTGAATCATTTGGAATTGATGAAGCGTGGATAGACTTAACTGATAGTCAACTATTATTTGGCGATGCTGAAAAAATTGCGAAAGAAATTCAACAGCGAGTTTTAGATGAAGTCGGCCTTACGGTTTCTTGTGGACTATCTTATAATAAAATTTTTGCGAAGTTAGGTAGCGATATGATTAAACCATCGGGATTTGTCGTTATTACAAAAGAAAACTTTAAAGATGTTGTCTGGAATTTGCCAGTTGAGGATTTATTATACGTAGGACATTCAACTAAAATAAAACTTCATGCCTTATCTATATTCACAATTGGTGAACTGGCGAATAGCCGAATTTCTCATTTGAAAAGTGTCTTAGGTAAAAATGGTGAGATGATTTATTATTTCGCAAATGGATATGACATAAGTGAAGTTATGTTAAGTGAACATCGAGATCCGATAAAATCGATGGGAAATTCAATTACTACAGTTGAAGATATTAAAAATTTTGAAGATGCGAAGATAGTTTTTCAAGTACTTGCGGAATCTGTCGCATCAAGACTTCGGGATGCAAACTTAGTTGGAAGTACAATCGCAATCTCATTAAGAGATACAAAGTTAAAACGTCTTACTCGTCAACAAAAAATCGATCGAAAGACAAATGTTTCAAAAGATATAATGGAAGTTGTTCTACAATTGTTAAGATCAAATTACTATTTCCATCTACCATTAAGAAGTATAGGAATTAAAGTTTCTGATTTAAGTGTTGATGATGGAGTTGTCCAACTAAATTTATTTGTCGATGAAGAACAACGAATTAAAGATAAGCGCTTAGAAGAGTGTATCGATCTGATTAGAGATAAGTATGGCTTTAATGTCGTTAATCGACTATCCGTCCATATAAACCGCAATTTAACTGATTTTAATCCAAAGGGTGAACATACAATTCATCCAGTCTCATGGTTTTAGATCATGCAAATATCTAATCGTAAAATGCTTTATAAACGCTATGTGAACGTTATTGCGGAGACAGATAAATATGGCGAGCAAACTCCACTATATTTAAGATGGGAAAATAATGAACTTTATAAAATTGACAAAGTAATTCAAAAGAAATTGGCGACATCTAAAGTTGGTGGAAATGGTCTACTTTATGTCGTTAGAATTCAAGGAAAGCAAAGAAATTTGTTTTATGAAATAAATCGTTGGTTCATTGAATCCTATAGCCCATGACTAAAATAAAAAATTAATGTATAATTTAGTTATGAAATATTTTAAAGGATACAAAATAAGAACTATAATTGCGATACTAGCAAAATTTGTGGAAGCAGTATTTGAAATACTAATTCCACTTTTTATGGCGCGTTTGATTGATGTTGGAATCATTCAACATAATACTGAAGTAATTTATAAATCAGTTATTTGGATGATTGTCTTAACAATCCTTGGCTATAGTTTTTCACTAGTCTGCCAAATAAATGCTTCAATCATATCGCAAAAAATCGGCGCTAAAATAAGAAGTGATCTATTTAAACATGAATTAATGTTATCAAATGAAGTAATTAACTCCTACTCTAGTGCGACGTTAAGTAGTCGCTTAAGTAGTGATGTTATATACATTCAAGATATGATCGCAAGAGTCATTCGTTTAGGTATTAGAGCACCATTTTTAATTGTCGGAACAATAACGGCCTTAATGTATATTAATAAGAAACTCGCATATATAATGCTTATTTCAATACCAATATTTACAGTTGTAATTAGCTTATTTATGTACGTAAGTATGAAAACTCATAAACAAGCGACAAAGTATTTAGATAAGTTATTAGAGCGTGTTAGTGAGCTATTATCAGGTACAAGAATTATCCGTGCTTTTTCAAAACAAGATCAAATTGATAATCAATTTAACGCATCAAATTTAAAACTTTACATTAGTCAGAAAAAAGTCATTTTTAATGCCGCCTTATCCAATCCATTCACGACATTAATTATGAACTTTCTTTTAATCATATTAGTTTATGTATCTAGTATTCAAATAAATGTTGGTGTGATGAGCCAAGGTGAAGTATTAGCGGTCATTAACTATTGTAGTCAACTACTTTTAACTTTAATCGTTACGATGAACTTAATAATGTTAATATCTCGCGGATTAACCGCAAGTAATCGAGTTAAAGAAATATTAAACTTAGATGTTGAGAACATTGATAAAGGTAAAATATCTAATATTGAAGAAATGAACATAACTTTTGAAAATGTCGACTTTAGTTTTAGTGATGAAAAAAGAAAAGTATTAGATAATATTAATATTGATATTAAACATGGAAGTACGATCGGAATTATTGGACTTAGCGGTAGTGGTAAAAGTACACTTTTAAAGCAAATAAATCAAACTCTAAAACATAGTTCAGGGAAAATTTTAATTAATGATAAACCAATCGAAGATTATAGTTTAAAGGCATTACGTGAGAGTATTGGTTATGTAGTACAAAGTGCTCAATTTATTCGTGGAAGTTTAAAAGAGAATATTGAAATGGGCGGACAAGCAAATGCGACAGAAGCCTTAATAGATGCTCAAGGTCAAGATATTTTAGATAAAGGTTTAGACTTTATAATCGAAGAAAACGGAAGAAACTTATCAGGTGGTCAAAAGCAGAGAGTAAACATTGCTCGCGCTTTAAATAAAAAAGTGAAACTATTACTTTTAGATGATAGTTTTAGTGCCTTAGATGGTTTAACTAGTAGTAACTTATTAAATATTTTAAATACAAAATATAAAAACACGACAAAAATAATCGCAAGTCAAAGGATAAATTCAATAAAAGATGCCGACTTAATTTTAGTGATGGATAAAGGTAAGATTGTTGCGAGTGGGACGCATAATACTCTATTAGAGGAAAACGAAATTTATAAAAACATAAATCAGCTTCAAAAAGAAGGAGAGATCAATAATGAAATTAACGACTAAGCAAAAAGTACTAATTACAATTAGCTTGATCACTTCAATTATAAGTTCATACTTATTGATTTTAGCTCCTGATTACTTAGGAAGAGCGGTTGACTTAATGATCGGGGTAAATAATGTCGACTTTGATAAAGTAAAAATAGTATTACTAACTACATCATTAATATATATAATATATTTCACTTTGAATTGGATTATTAACTATATTGCTCACTATATTTCAATCAACACGGTGAAAGATTTACGCTCACAATTAGAATATACTCTTAATCGAAATCCGTTGAGCTACTTAGATACACATCCACACGGGGCAATGATGAATCTATTTTCAATTGACGCTGAAATATTAAACGATGGAATTAATCAACTATTATCACAATTGTTTAGTGGAATATTCACTGTCTTATTCGCCTTATATTTTATGTTGAAGGTAAATGTTGTAATGACAATTTTTACGATCCTAATGGTTCCTTTAATGTATTTAACATCGAGTTATATCGCGAAGAAATCTTTAATTCATTTTAAAGGGCAACAAAAATTAGCCGCAAATATTAATGCGCACATTAATGAAGCTTTGAGTAATCATGAATTAATTAGTAATTATAATTACCAAGATGAATCACTTAAACGATTTGAAAGTATTCATGAACCATATAATGAAGTAGGTCTAAAAACTCAAATACTAGGGGCACTCGTCAATCCAACAGTACGAGTTATTAATAACTTTTCATATGCACTACTAGGTTTAATTGGTGCACTATATGCGATAAATGGGAACTTAAGTATCGGAGAAATTACATCATTTATTACTTTTTCAATCATATTTTCTAAACCATTTAATGAGTTTAGTGCAATCATATCTCAAATAGTAAATGCGAAAGCTAGTTTTGAGCGAATTCAGAAGTCGATTAATGAGCCGATTGAATTAGATGATCAAGTTGAAGTTGAATTAGAAAATAGTAATATTATTTTTAATAATGTCGATTTTGGTTATAAAAAAGATAATTTAATAATTAAAGATTTAAACTTAAATATTGCGCCACTTTCAAAAGTTGCGATTGTTGGCCCAACTGGAGCTGGTAAGTCGACAATTATCAACATCTTAATGAGATTTTATGATGTCGATAGTGGTGAGATTAATATTAATAACTATAATATTGAGAAAATTAGTAAAGAAAGTAGTCGTAATTTGATGAGTATTGTTCTTCAAGATCCTTGGCTCTTTGAAGGAAGTATTCGCGATAATATTAAGTATGGAAATACTGACGCTTCAGATGAGGAAATGATTACTGCTGCCAAGCAAGCTGGTTGTTATGATTATATTATGTCATTGGATAAGCAATTTGATACTAAGATTACTCTAGGTTCACATAATATGTCACTTGGGCAAAAACAAATGATAACTATTGCCCGGGCTATAATCCGTGATACGCCAATCATAATTTTAGATGAGGCTACAAGTAACGTAGATATTGTAACAGAATCCAAAATCCAAAAAGTATTTCAAAATATTATGCTTAATAAGACGAGCTTCTTTATTGCCCACCGCTTATCGACAGTAATCGACTCTGACATCATATTAGTAATGAAAGATGGAAGATTAATTGAGAGTGGAAAACACTTAGAATTAATGAATAACAAAGGATTTTACTTCGAACTATACAATAGTCAAATGTACGATTCTAACCCAAAGTAGTCTAAAACCTGTTATAATAAATCAGGAAAGAAGGAATATTATGAAAAAATTATGAAATTAAGTATGTTAAGCATTATGGTCTTAGCATTAATAGTTGGTTGCGGAAATAAAGATGGCAACGGTAACGGTGGTAATAATCTTGATAATGAAAAACTTTCAGTAATCTTAAATAATGTTATGGAACCTTTAAATTTAGAAATTGGAATGATGGATGAGAAAGTAGATTTAAAAGATGTAGACGCAGTTAATTACTACTTAGGACTAGACTCAGCAGAAGGTATTGAGGAAGCAATCGTTTCAAACGCAATGATTTCATCACAAGCGTATAGTATTTCATTAATAAGAACTTCAAAAGATGCAGATTCTAAAGCAATCGCAAAAGATATTGCGAACGGTGTAGATGCAATGCGTTGGATTTGTGTTGGAGCAGATGATGTTCAAACTGCTGTATCAGGAAACTTAATTTTATTAGTAATGGTTGATTCAGCGATGGAGTTAAAAACAGGTGAAGAAATTATTGACTCATTTGAAGGTGTCGTCGGATCATCTGTAGACGCAACTTACCAAAAATAATTAAATGGTTTTCTCAAGTATAACATTTCTATTTTATTTTCTACCATGCGTAATGATCGCATATTTTACACTGCCTTATAAAAACAGTGTACTATTAATTTCATCACTACTATTTTATAGTTGGGGTGAGCCAGTCTATATTTTACTAATGTTATTTACGGTTTTTGTGAACTATATTTGTGCACTTAAATTCAATGGAAAACATAAAAAGGCATACTTAATGATTTCCCTAATGTTCTCATTAGGGTTTCTAATCATTTTTAAGTATGCCGATTTTATTATTATGAGCATAAATATGACAGTTGGATTACAAATTAAACCACTAAATTTAGCTCTTCCAATTGGAATAAGTTTCTATACATTTCAAACGATCTCGTATTCAATTGATGTTTATCGAAATGAAGTAAGTGCTGAAAAGAATTATTTCTTACTTGCAACTTACGTCTCACTATTTCCACAATTAATTGCTGGGCCGATCGTTCGTTATAGTGATGTAATTGCCGAATTGAAACATCGAGTTAGTACTTCAAAATTAATTTTTGATGGATTAAATAGATTTACAATCGGACTAAGTAAAAAAGTAATTTTGGCGAATACATTAGCGGAAGTAGTAAATAATTTTTACTTACAAAAAACGCCATCGGTAGCATCATATTGGATATATGCAGTCGCGTATACACTTCAAATCTATTTTGATTTTAGTGGATATAGCGATATGGCAATCGGGATTGGGAAAATATTCGGTTTTAAATTTTTAGAAAACTTTAACTATCCATTCACTGCTTCATCAATTACTGAGTTTTGGCGCCGTTGGCATATGAGTCTTGGGACATTTTTTAAAGACTACGTATACATTCCGTTAGGTGGCAGTCGGGTTAATGTTTTACGCTGGATAATGAACATTTTCATTGTATGGGCACTGACTGGTCTTTGGCATGGTGCAGCGTATAACTTTATGCTTTGGGGATTATTGTTTGCGGTATTATTAATTATTGAGAAGTTTCTTAAAGTTAATACGAAAAATAAATCAATGTTGGGTGTAATTTATGTATTTATTATAGTCACATTAAGTTTCGTAATATTTGATGCCTCATCATTTAATGACATCATAAGTAAATTTAAAGCGATGTTCTTTATGAGTGAAGCCCCACTAGTCAATCAAATGTCTACTTATTTATTGACTCATTACCGATTTGTCTTTTTAGTAAGTTTTATCGGTATTACGCCAATTCCTAAACGACTATTTAATAAACTGTTTCCAAGTCAAAAGGAAAATACTCGCTTAATTGCACAGTTTATTTTAATTATATTTGGATTATTAATTTGTACGATCATGTTAGTGGATGCGAACTTCAATCCATTCCTTTACTTTAGATTTTAGGAGGATATTATGCGAAAAAAATTATTAACTATCTTTTTTGTAATTAGTCTATTAACTACTTCACTCGTTTGGTTTTCTCCGAAAGTAGAAATATCAAAAGAAGAACGCCGAAAATTGAATCAGTTTCCTAAGTTATCAGCTAAAACTGTAATCGATGGATCTTTTATGGAAAAGTTTGAAGAATATGCGAAAGATCAATTTCCTTTTAGATTTAAGACTAGACAAGCGAAAGCATTCATTCATTATTATGGACTTCAAATATTTGAAAATAATAACTTTTACTTAGAGGATGACAAAGCAATTAAAATTGACTATCCATTAAAAGAAAGTTCAGTATTAAAAGTTAGTAAGATTATAAAGGCGATCGTTGATGAATATGATTTAGATGGAAATATGTATTACTCACTCGTACCTGATAAAGTAAGTTATTCAAAAGATGAGACAATACCTAAAGTTAATTTCTCTGAGTTTGAAGAGATTATGGCTAACGAACTAGTAGGCATTCCATATATTTCAATATTTAATGAACTTAGTTTAGATGATTACTACAATAGTGATATTCATTGGAAGAGTGAGAATTTAGAGAAAGTTGCAGAGAAAATACTTAGTTCAATGGACAAAGATAGCAGTTTAAATTTTGAGGTTAATAATATCTCAGATTACTTTGAAGGTGTATATTATGGTCATAGTGCTTTGATGATTAAACCGGATACGATTAAATCAATTAGTAATGATGCGATAAACAATGCGAAAGTTTCTCTTTTTGATAAAAGTGATGATTTCACTGTTTATGATATTTCAAAAATTAATGAACGAGATCCATATGACTATTATTTATATGGTGCAGAACCATTAGTCACGATTAATAATGATCTAGCTAATAGTGATGATGAACTAATTATCTTTCGTGATTCATTTGCGAGTAGTTTAACTCCATATTTTATTGAGAAATATAAATCGATTACACTAATTGATGTGCGCTACATTCCACATCTTAAACTAGCAGAGTATGTTGATTTTGAAAACAAGGACGTACTATTTATGTTTAATACACAAGTTTTAAATAACAGTGGGTCGATGCGTTAAAAGTTATTTCACTTAAATATTAAAAAAGCATTAATCGTATTTTGATTAATGCTTTTTAGTATATTTTTAATCTTGACTTTCAGAGTGAATATCATCAAGTTGAATCTTAAGTGCATCAATTGAGACGGATAGCTCACGTAATAAGTAGAGTAGTGATATGACTAAAGTAATTAAACTTATAATAAATAATGAGAATGAACTACTACTTAATCCAAACGCAAGGGCAATCATACTAATGATTGAAGTTATAAAACTAACTGCCCCAAACATTTGCATCTTCTTAATTATATCCATTCGGTATTCTAAGTTATTAATTTGCTTCAGGATACTTTCATTAGGTTGATTCTGATGGGTCTTATGTAAGTCCCTAATTAAATCGGCGATAACTACAAAGCGATTCGTATAGGCGAGCATTAGTAGTGAAACTGATGAGAAAACTAGTGCTGGTGTTGCGAGTGAAAATTCAAAAGAAAAATTAATAAATTGATGAAACATATGACCACTCCTTTGTTTAATTATAACATTTTAAAACTGACTCACAAATTAATAAACTCCTAATTGCCACATCATTCGACTTAGTGGTTTAGACAGTAACTCTTCCTTAACCTCTTCAATTACAATAATCTGATCACTAATGATTGCGGAAGGACTATATGATAAAGCTTTATGAATTATTGTTGGGCTATCAACTGACCAAATATATAGTCCTTGATCATTAGCCTTTGCATCACGAACTATTTTTTTAGTAACACTTGTCTCATCAATTGAGAAGAAGTCGACATCTAAGTCATCAACGCCCCCAACTGTAAAGCCCATTATGTATCCAACTTTCGCATTAGGATCTAAATAGCGAACTTTTAAGGCTGCGTCTTTACTTAGTGATTGATAGAGTACCATATCTTGCATATCGGCATCTTTAATTAGTTTGATGACATCTTCTACGAAATTCTCATCATCACTCTTATTAACTTTTACTTCAACTAGTAATGGTTGATTAATATTTTTGGCAACTTTTAAGTACTCATCAAATCTAGGAATTGAAGAAACTAGTCCCTTATATGTTAGTTGAATATTTTTAACTTCTGGCCAAGTTAAGTCAGTTAGATGAATATTTTCACTTGCGAGACTTTTTAAGTTATTATCATGAATAACGACAATTACACCATCAGCTAACTGCTGGACATCAAGTTCAACGTATGCCGCATTTAATTTATTAGCGGCGACTAGAGATTCAACGGTATTTTCAATTGCATTAAACGTAGCACCACGGTGAGCTATAACTTCGATTTTATCAAATGTAGTGTCGGGACTGTAGTTATAATAGCCATACATTGCTACTGCGAGTGTAAACAAAGGTAATGCGAATTTTAAATAAGGATACTTATTATTAGTATCGAGTTGCATATTCTCACCAGAGTATCCGCAAACTAATAATTGAACTAATAGTAATGAGTTAAAAATAATTACGACAAAGCCACCAGTAATAATTAATGCTGCAGATATTGAAACGATAATTCTTTCATAGTCGTAAAACTGAACTGCGAAACTTTCAAAAATATTGAAGAAAATGACTCCGACAATTGATGATATAATGGAAATAAAGTATGTAAGACCTAAGAAACCAGCGACTTTATAAAACTTTTTACCATTAGTGTATTTAAAACTCATTTTCATTGCCTCAGTAAATGATACTTTATCTTCATAAAATATAATGAAACTATACATAAACTTGATTCCGTAGTGTCCAATCATAAAGATCGTAAAGTAATATAAAACAGTTAAGAAACTACTATCCCAAAAACCGGCAAAAATAAATGCGGGAACTTTAAATGAAGATAAAAAATATATCGTTAATCCCATCTTAGAAAAAAGAATGATAAGTAGAGTATATGTTAAAAGAGCAGGAATATCTTTAAAAGTTAGACGTTTAAATGGCTTAAACATATTCTTTAGTTTTCCATCATGTGAGGACAAACTAAGAATTGCTAACATCTGAAATATTGCAAGAAAACTTAATGATAGTAAAGTTAAGACTATCAACAGTAGTGCAAATGGTGATTTAAATATAGTTATAAAATTTTCATTCGTAATTGCACTCAAGTTTAAGTGTTTCATAACTAGATTTAGTAATGTGAATGTTATCGCCTTTAGAAAAATATAAGCAATGAACTCTGATACTCCCCATATTAGTAAGTATAAAAATAAATTATTTTTAATAGAAATAAACGCTGATTTGACACTTTTTGTAAATGACATATACATCTCTCCTTAATTAAATCTTATCACACTTATAATAAGAAGGTGCTATTAACACATATAGTAGTAAATGGTTTATAATAAATATGTCATTTTTACTGTGCTATAAGTTTAATCATTAAAAAAGTAAATTTGAAACAAGGAGGAATATTTATGTGTACAAGTATTACATTAACGAGTGCCGACAATAAACACTTGTTAGCAAGAACAATGGACTTCTCATTTCAACTAGATCCTGAAATGGTCGTTTTTCCAAGAAACTTCGCTTTAGCGTTTGATGTTGCTGCAACACTTACAACTCATTATGCATTTTTAGGCTTAGCTAAAGATGTTGGGAATTATTATATTGCGGATGGTATAAATGAGTTTGGACTTTCAGGGGCTGCTTTATACTTCGAAGGTTATGCCGTATATAGTCCGCAAACTAAAACGAGTAAGACAATGGTTGCACCTCATGAGTTAGTAATGTGGATTTTAGCGAACTGTAAAACGATTGAGGATGTACAAAATGAGTTTACATCAAACATAGTTGTAGTTGAACAAACTATGGGCTTTTTAGGTACAGTTCCACCACTACATTGGGTATTCCAAGATAGTACTGGATCTTCAATTGTCGTTGAAGTAGTCGAAGAAGGTGTTAAATTTTATCAAAATAATTTAGGGATATTAACGAACAGTCCGGATTATCCATGGCATATGACTAATGTTAGAAACTATATTGGTCTTGATCCAATGCAAGTAAAAAGTCGTACATTATATGGCCAACAGTTTAATCCATTTGGGCAAGGAAGTGGAACATTTGGACTACCAGGAGATTTTACTCCACCATCTAGATTCATTAAAACGCTCTATAATAAATTAAGTGTAAAAGAACCATCTAATGCTGCTAACTTAGTTCTTGCCGCAACACATGTATTAAATGGAGTAGATATTCCATTAGGAAGTGTTGTCACACCTAAAAATACGATTGACTACACCCAATATACTTCATATATGTTAAGTAGTGATCAAATTTATTATTTCCGTATGCATGACTCACTAAGTGTAATTGAAGTTCAGTTGTCAGATTATAACTTAGATGCATCGACTGTATTTATTGTAAACATGTAGTGCTCTGTAACAAATCAAAGACTTATTAAAATAGTTTAGTTGAGCTGACCTAGTTTAGTGGTACCAAATAAAAAAAGAATACTTTGAACTGACCTAGTTCAGTGGTACCTAATAAAAAAAGAATACTTCTATCGATTCATTGTAAAATGGAAAGATGGAGGTTTTTTTATAGGTTTAGTATCAAATTTATCTAATATTATTATGAGTATAGTTCTTAATTAGTGGTGATGAAATTACTATAGTGTGGAATGTTCTATCATGGTGTCTATTATATTCCACAGTAATTTTGAGTTTTCATTTGTGTGATAGCATAATTATATCTGAGGAGGCTATATGATGCGTAACACGAAGTTAGAGATATTATACTACATAAAATCTATAACAAAAGTAATCGACTTTAGAGATATGTCGAAGTTTTCCGCATCCTCAGTAAGTTCTTTTTTATCAATTAGCAGAAGTCTGGCAAGTCAGTACTTAAACGAGTTATTCAAAGAAGGTTTATTAATAAAGATAAGTTCTCGACCAGTCTTATTTATTCATAAAAATATATTAAAGTACGAATATGGTTTAGTTAGTAATCAAAGTGAGTTTATTAGTTTACATGATTTATTACACGTATTAAACGATGAACAAAGCAAAAAAAAACTAAAATTAATCGGAGAAAATAGTTCGATTAAGGATATAATGATTCAAGCATGTGCAGCTGTTTCATTTCCGCCATATGGTCAAACACTTCTGTTAATTGGTGAAAAGTATATCGGTAAAAGAAAGATAAGTAAATCGTTATATAACTACTTAAAACGACAAAATGATTGTAGTTCAGATTTTTATACTCATATTAAAGCTAATAACTTAACATTTAAAGAGGAACTAATTAGTTGTATTGAAAATAATAATCAAAGTTTTATCTACGTTAGTAATACGAGTGACCTTAATGAAAGTAATCAATTATTTTTAAGTGAAATTATTAATACTAGAGTAATTAAGTATAATCAAACTAAAGTTAATTTTTATGGAAACTTTACGTTATCGGCAAATGTAAATTCGCTAATATCAGAGTTAAGTGAACAGATTTCTTATACGTTAAACATTCCATCATTTACTGATCGATATTTAGAAGAGCGAAAAGAGTTTGTCGTATTATTTTTTAGAGATGCCGCTAAAAACTTTAAAAAAGATGTTCTAGTAAGTCCGTCTATCATTTATAAGTTAGCGAACTATGAATATGAATGTAATCTAAAAGAACTACGAAATACAATATTAAATATTGCCTCACTCGCAAATGTGAACAATGATAGTCAGAAAATAGTAGTTAGTAACTATCATCTTCCAAATCAAATTAAACATTTAAGTAGTGATCAGATTAGTGATAATAATATAAGTGTATTTGATTATAATCACTTAGATTATAAAGAAATAAAAGCAACTGTCGAAAAAATGATTGGAAACAGTAATAAAATAAATAGTTACTTAAAGATCGTAGAAGAATATAATTATGATATTAATCACCTTAAAATAATTGAAAATAAAATGTTGAGTATTATTAATAACGATGTAAATTTTAGTAAGTTAAATTACTTAAAAGAAGAATATAAACTAATATGTAAATTACTATATTTAGAAATAGTAGTACCAGAATTATTCGAACTTTTAGATATCGAGTTTAAAGGTCATATTGATATAATGATTAACTCGATAAAAAAAGATCAACCTATACTCTGGATACTAAGTAAGAGGTTGCTTGCGCTAGTGTCTGATTATTTAAATCTTACATTAACTATTGTCCAACAGTATGTGCTGCTTACACATATTAGTTTACTCAATACAGAAATGTTATCTCTACTATGTATTGGAATAAGTGAAGTATATTTATCTGACTCATGTTTATTATTAATTGATGATCATAGTTTTATAATTGACAACAATGAACTAAATGTTTCTGATATTAATAAGCATCATAAATTATTAATGAAACTACTTTTACATAATGATGTTTTAATTACATTAAAGGGCGAGTCCAAATTATCACTAACAACGCATAGTAGCCATATAATTTGATAATCAATAAATAAGTTGTAACAATAGTTATGGCTTCTTTTTTATTTGAGAGCATTAAAATTGAATATGTTTCGGTTCCGTAATATTATGTATTCAGTAAGGAGACAAAACTATGAACAAACAACCAAAACCATTAACAGGTATTCATCACGTTACCGCAATTACTAGTAGTTCAGAAAAAATCTATGATTTTTATACGAATATATTAGGAATGCGTTTAGTAAAGAAAAATGTTAATCAAGATGATTTAACGACATACCACTTATTTTTTGCGGATGATCGTGGAAACCCTGGTACAGATATGACGTTCTTTGATTTTAAAGGAATTGGTCCTCATCAAAAAGGGACAGATGACATATCAAGAACTTCATTTAGAGTATTAAGCGATGAAGCGTTAGATTACTGGGTTAAAAGATTTGATAAGTATGAAGTAAATTATGAACCAATCACTGAATTATTTGGTCGTAAAGTAATTTTCTTTGAAGACTTTGATAAACAACAATATGCATTATTCTCAGATGAGAATGATTCAGGAGTTCTTCCTGGAGAAGCTTGGCATAAAGGTCCAGTTCCAGATGAGTATGCGATTGTCGGACTTGGTCCGATCTTCTTAAGAGTAAGATCACTTGATATTATGAATCAAGTATTAACGATTATGAAGATGGATAAAAAAGCTGAATCTGGAAATTTCACTTTATATGAAATGGATAAAGGCGGAAATGGTGGATCAGTTATCGTTGAGTTAGATAACTCGCTTCCAATCGCAAGACAAGGATATGGCGGGGTTCATCACGTAGCATTTAGAGTTGATGATCGTGACCATCTAGATGAGTGGGAAGCTTACTTTGATGGATTAAATCTTCCAAACTCAGGATTTGTCGATCGTTTCTACTTCAAGTCACTATACATTAGATTATATCCAAATATTTTATTTGAGTTAGCGACTGATGGTCCAGGATTTATTGATGATCAAGAAGATTATGAAATTTTAGGTGAGACGTTAACACTTCCACCACATTTAAGAGATAAAAGAGATTACATTGAAAAACACTTACCACACTTTGATACAGTGCGTAGTGATAAAGAGTTTGAAAAAGAATATTTATAAAAAATAATATGTTATGGTAAATATAACAATATAGAAAGAGGAAAAAATTATGAAAATTGGAATTTTATTAGGTAGTGTCCGTGAAGGACGTAATGGCGAGGCAGTTGCGAATTGGGTATTAGATTATGCAAACTCAAGAAATGATGAAAATGTAGAATATGAAATTATTGACTTAAAAGACTTTGATTTACCACTACTAGGACTTGCTCCTACAGAAAAACAAGCAGAAGATATTAAACGCTTCTCAGAAACAGTTGCATCATATGATGGATACGTATTTGTAACTCCAGAATATAACCGTGTAGTTAGTGGGGCATTCAAAAATGCTTTAGACTACTTACAACCAGAATTAAATAATAAGGCTGTCGGATATGTTGCATACGGTGGATTAGGTGGACTATCAGCAATTCAATCATTAAGATTAATTGCGGCTGAACAAGAGATGGCAGACGTTCGTACGATGGTAAACTTCTCATTAATGACTGACTTTGAAAACATGTCAGTATTCACACCAGCTGACTACCATAAAGTTAACGCAGATAAAATGTTAAATGAATTATTATTATGGTCAAAAGCTTTAGAAACAATTAGATAATATTAAAAGAAGTACTCATTTGATTGAGTACTTTTTTAATACGTTATTATTCAAATTTATTTTCATTAAATGTTTGAGTATTCACTTTTTAAAATACGATAATACAAAGTATTAACTGCTTTATCATTTAACTGTTTTAAAATGTCCTTTTTAGTGAACTGATATTTGAACCCGCATTTTTCATTAACACGTTTTGATTTATGATTAAAGTCAAAATGGGCACACCATATTTCATCTAAAGAAAGATCGATAAATCCATACTCTTTAATTCGCTCAACAGCTTCAGGAATAATTCCTTGTCCCCAGTAATCAGGATTTAGTACATAACCAATCTCAGATTGATTATTACTGTTATCTCGTTTATGTAAGCCAATACTTCCGATAACTTTATTAGATTCTTTTAACTGTATCGCGTACGTTTCTTGACTTTCGATAAACATTTTAATAATTTCTTTACTCTCGGTTTCACTTTTATGTGGTGACCATCCGGCATTCGGTCCAACCGACTCATTTTTTGCATATTCATATAAATCGGCACTATCTGAAAAATTCCATTCTCTTAAAATTAATCGCTTTGTTTCTAACTGTTTCATATCGATCTCCTCTAACTGTTTATATATTTTACTATTATCATTATACAATAATTATAATGAGGAATAAGGTAAAATATATGTAACAGATTTTACTTACTTATTTTTGAGTCAATCAAAATAATACGAATTAATATTATATTATTCGATATTTGAATTAATTTGCATGCCTATATTAATAGAGTCGGAGCATATTAATTGAATATGTTTCGGATTCGTAATATTATACTTGTAGATAGGAGGATGTAATTATGTTAAAGATAAATGGAATACATCATATTTCATCAATCGTTGGTCATGCGCAAAGAAACGTTGATTTTTATGCCGGAGTTTTAGGGATGCGCTTAGTTAAGAAAACGATAAATTTTGATGATTCAAGTACTTACCATTTCTATTATGGAAACGAAGAAGGTGGACCAAACTTAGTTACGACCTTCCCGTGGAATGATGCAAATGATGGAGAGATTGGAGCCGGACAAGTTGGAGTTGCGACTTATGGAGTAAATGAAGGAACGCTAGGTTTTTGGAAAGAGAGATTTGATAAGTTTAATATTGAAAACTTCATATACAAAAAGTTTAATCAAAAGCGACTAGCGTTTAAGGATCCAGATGGTCTTCAATTAGAATTAATTGAAATGAACAGCGGAGAAAATAATAAATGGGAGTTTAATGGTGTTAAAGAAAATGAAGCGATTAAAGGTGTAAGTAGTGTTAACTTGTTCTCAAGACTTCCAGATGAAACATTAAAGCTATTAGTTAATATATTTAAATACAAAATAGTTGATGAGGATGATGAGTCGTACTTACTACAGGTAAATGATGACTTCAGTGGTACAATTGAATTATCTAAGAAAGAAACTATAAATGGTCAGATGGGTGTCGGAATGGTTCATCATATTGCACTATCAGTTAATGATAATGAGATTGATGCATGGCGTGATAAACTAATTCTAAATGGTTTTAGACCAACTGAAGTAAAAGAGCGAAAATACTTTAGATCAATTTACTTTAGAGAAAAAGGTGGCGTCTTAATTGAACTCGCAACGGTCGGACCAGGAGTTTTAGTTGATGAGTCAGTTGAAGATTTAGGTACTAACTTAATGATTCCGCCAAACTTTGAATCTATTACAGAAGAGATTGAAGAAACAATGATGCCAATTGAAGTTCGCGAAGTTGATGAGCTAGTTGGCTATGGATATCGTGATCGTTATGAGTTTGACATACTTCGTAAAAAAGAAAAAATCAAAGCGGAAATACTACAGTTAAAAGTACTCCAACATGAAAATAAGTTAAACTTAGAACAAGTAGAGCGACTAGATCAGCTAAAAAAAGACTTAAGAAATGTTAAGTAGGGAGAGTAATTATGGATGAAAAGTTAAAAACACTAATTATATTATTTAAGGCACATCAAAGTTTAACTAATAACGTTAAATTGTCATTAAAAGATGGACTACTAACTTTGAATGAGTTCACAGTCATGGAAGCTTTGTATACGAAAGAAGAGTTAATTACGCAACAGTTGATTGATAAGATTTTAATTCCAAATAGTAGTTTGACTTACGTACTTGATATATTAGAGAAGAAAGACTACATAATTCGTCGTCGTGATCCTAAAGATCGTCGTAAGCAAATTGTCTCACTATCAAAAGCTGGCCGTGAAATTTTCGAACAAGTTTACGCTAAACACTACGTCCATATGCGTGAAATATTTGATGTATTGAGCGATGAAGAAGAGGCGGAAATTCAAAGAATATTGAAGAAATTAGGCAAGTATGCGGAGGAGACAGTAAATGAGAAATGTTAGAAAAGATGGTAGTAATAAGCGAGTATTTATCCTACTACATGGAACTGGTGGAAGTGCAGATAGTCTATTTGATATCGCATCATATATAGATCAAGATGCTACATTAATCGGACTTCAAGGTGAAGTAATGGAAAATGGGATGCGTCGATATTTTGAACGCTATCCTGATGGAACTTTTAAACTAAAAAGTTTAGCGAAAGCAACAAGTGATGTTTACGAGACATTAAATGAAATATTAAAAGATTTTGAAGGTTATGAAGTTGTAATGATGGGATATTCAAATGGGGCAAATGTTATGCAAAGTTTATTAAAGACGTATGAAAATATCGGCCTTGATTATGCAGTCTTATATCATCCATCAGAAACATTAGTAGACGAGCGATTTAAAGTTCAAGATAATTTAAAAGTTTTAGTAACGAGTGGAAAAAATGATCCGTTTATAAGTGATGATCAACTTAATAATATGTTAAGTGACTTACGAAATAGTGGATACATTACTTCAGAAGTAAATCATGATTATGGACATCAATTAATTCATGATGAGTTAGAAAAAACTAAAGATTTTATCGGAGTGTAAATATGGAAAATCTATTTATTGATTTTAAAGATTTAAAAGTAAGTGAGCAAAGAAAGATTAGCCAAGGTAGTGTCATACCACGACCTATCGCATGGGTTAGTACGATTAATGAAAATGGTACGATTAACTTAGCGCCATTTAGCTATTTTTCGCAACTATCACCAACGCTACTTTCAGTTTCTTTTCTTAAGCAAAAAGGTGAGTCTAAACATACTTATTTAAATATTATGCGCACAAAAGAAGCGGTTGTACATATTAGTACGTTTGATCAGATTGATCTAATCGATGAGTCATCAATGGATTTAAACTACAATGAAAGTGAAGCAGATATACTCAATATTGAAATGAGTGATTCGGTTTTAATTAATACACCACGCATCAAAGATGCGCCAATTAGCTTTGAAGTTAAGCTAGAAGACACATTAGATTTTAATAAGAGTGGTACTGACCAAATTGAAAATAACGTCGTATTTTTAAGAATTGTCGGTGTTCATTTATCAAGTGAAGTGTATGATGAAGAGAGTGGATATATTTTAATTGATAAACTAAATCCAATATCAAGATTAAGTGGTCCAAATTATGGAATAATTAAGCAAATTGATTACAAACGAAAACATCAATAAAACTGAGAAAACTCAGTTTTATTTTTGTCTAAAGTTGTAAATAAATGTTATCATTATAGAGA
>CAYWKT010000015.1:0-21264 GCA_964458985.1 uncultured Erysipelothrix sp. | reverse complement strand
AATATTTCAATTATTGCATACTCATCATAAATTTCATTTGAAGTTAAGTATGTATCACTCTCATTAAAAGTTAAATCATTTAACTCGTACTTAGTGTTTTTTAAATTAATTGTTACCTCATCAATCGCAAATAGCGATAAATAAGAATGAGTGTTTTTAATCTTATGTGTCCCTTTTTCTAACTTGAAAACTTCACTATACTCTGAAACTAATTTAAAATCATATTTATTAAGTAGTCTAAAATTATTTAAAAGATGATCAAATCTATTTCCATAGTCAGATAACATTATAGTTTTATAATCACCTAAACTTTTAACTAACATTAATGCTGCTTCACTATCTGTTTCATTTTTATCTTCATTTAAAGTAATAACTTCTTTACTAAACTCATTAATTAATATAAAATCTTCATCAGTAACTGAGTCAAAGTCTCCAATCGCATAATCCATTTCGACTTTCTTTTTCGCTAATAAAAGTGCTCCATAATCGACACCAATAACTAACTTAGCGCTCATGTCATAATCAAATGAATGTGGAAGTGCAATTATTGCTTTCATTTTAAACTATTAATATTATCTTCAATATTACCATTAAACACATATGATCCTGCGACTAAAACATCGACTCCCGCCTCTTTCGCAAGCTTGCCAGTCTCTTCATTAATTCCACCATCGATTTCAATTAAATACTTATAGCCAAACTCATCACGTAAAGCTTTTAACTCTCTTACTTTATCTAATGATGATTCAATAAATGATTGTCCGCCAAATCCAGGCTCAACCGACATTACTAAGACTAAATCCATCTCATCAAGGATTTCTTTGATTTCCGATACTTCGGTACCAGGTTTTATTGAAATTCCAACTTGTGTATTATTATCTTTTAATAGTTTAATAATTTTATGTGCTTCATCTAAATCTTTTACGGCTTCAATGTGGAAAGTAACTAAGTCAGCTTTTGCATCGATAAACCATTTTGATACTTCATATGGATTGCTTACCATAATATGGACATCACAAAATAAATCACTTGCCTTTTTAATGTCTGTCAAAATTTTTGGTCCATATGATAAGTTAGGAACAAAATGTCCATCCATAACATCAAAATGAATCCAATCTGAATATTTATTCATCTCACTTACTTGTTCATCAAAGTTAGTAAAATCTAGTGCTAAAACTGATGGTGCAATTTTTACCATTAATATATCCTCACTCTCGTATCATCTATTTCCTCGTAATATTTAACGTAATTACTATAACGTTTACTCGGTATTAAACCTTCTTCCACTGCCTTTTTAACTGCGCAATGTGGCTCATTTATGTGATAGCAATCTCTAAAGCGACAATCTTCTGAAAAGTTCATAAACTCGCGCATACTATCTCTAAGTTCTTCTTTTGATAAGACTGTTAAATCAATCTTTGAAAATCCTGGAGTGTCGGCAACCCATCCACTTCCAATCTCCATATATTGAACATGACGTGTCGTATGTTTACCACGACCTAACGCTTCACTAATTTCTTGAGTTCTAATTGCGAAATCAGGGTTGATTCGATTTAATAGCGTTGATTTTCCAGCTCCACTTTGGCCAGACAAAACTGAAAACTTGTTCGCAACTAACTGTTCAATCTCATCAGTCGGATAATTTTTACCACTAGTGATTACTCGATATCCGCTCTTAATATAATCATTAATGTCATTGTGGACTGGATCTTCATCAGTAATTAAATCAATTTTACTAACGATTAGTATTGGCTCAATATCATGATAGTTCGCCATGATTAACAATTGATCTACTAACGAGACTGAAAAGTCTGGATTTTTCGCCGACATTACAATTAACATTTGATCTATATTTGATATCGGTGGACGTCGAAGATCATTGTAACGATCTTGAATGTCGACAATCATATATTTGCCTTCACGTATTTCAAGATCAACAATATCCCCTGTTTTTGGCGCAAACTTTAAGCGTAATTTACCACTCGCAATCGTATCGACTATACTTTTATCTTCTAAAAGTACTTGATATTGATTTGAAATTAATTTAATTATTCTTCCAGTAATCATTAATTATCATCCTTATCTTTAGAATCTTCTTCTTCAGCTGGTGGCTCCTCTTCCGGAATTATTGGATCAGGAATATCAACTTTTATATGTGAGTAATAGTGTAGAACTATTTGATTACCTTCACTTTGTACGTAAGTCGAGTTTCTACTTGGTGTACTATACTCAACAATATTTTCTCTACTACCTTCTGCTTCATTTCCATTTGAATCTAAGATTGGATCAAGTCTAACACTTGCCCCAAGTCCTTCTAGTAAGGCTTTCGCAGCGTTTATATCCATTCCATAGATTGAAGATGGAATAATAATTTCAACTGGCTTCACGACGACAAACTTAACTTCACTTAATGTATTCGGATTAATTTTTTCTCCTTCAGAGACACTTTGCGAAACAATTACGCCAGCTGATTTTGTCGAGTCTGAAATATACTCAACTCTAACATTAATATTTAATTTGTTTTCAAGATCGATTCTAACTAAATCAAAGTTTTTTCCGACGTAGTTTTCGAAGACAAAATATTTTCCTTCTGAAACGATTAAATTGATACTTGTCCCTTTATCAACTTTTTCATATGCCTTTGGATCAGATGAGATTATGTAATTATTATCGATTTGTTCATCCATCTCACGTGATATTTCACCGACTATAAAACCGGCTTCTAATAGTTTTTCACGTGCTTCATCAATTTGAAGATTAACGACATTAGGAACACTTAACTGTTCAATCTTAGGTTCACGGTTTAAGAAAAAGTATACTCCAGTAATGATTGCAATTAAAGTTAGAGATATCACTGCGATTAACATTAATTTTTGTTTACGACTTTTCTTATCATCTTGATTACTATCATTAATTGTTGAAACGGTATCTAAACTCTCAATCACTTTCGTTTGATCATCTTGACTGACAATTGCCGCATCCGCAATTTTCTCTTCATGAGCACGTTCAACATCTAAAACACTCATTATATCTTCTAACATTTCATCTGCAGATTTATAACGTGCTTCTCGATTTTTAAATGTCGCTTTAACGATACAGTTTTCCATCGGTTGCGGAATTGTCGGATTATATTCTCGAATACTCGGTATATTTTCATTAATTTGCTTCATCGCAATTTGAATTGCACTATCACCTTTAAACGGAACATGACCACTTAACAGTTCATAAAAGACTATCCCTAATGCATATATATCACTTTGGAAAGTTGCGGTTTCTCCACGAGCTAACTCAGGTGCTAAGTAGTGAACACTTCCCATCACCATTTCTTTTTGCGTCAAATGGAGCGCATTTTGAGCTAGTGCGATTCCGAAGTCCGTAATAATGACACTACCATCACTTTTAACTAAAATATTTTGTGGTTTAATATCACGATGAATAATATGGTTATGATGTGCCTCTTGGACAGCACTAACTAATTGCTTCATAATATGAACAGCTTCATCTTTATACAGACCGCCGCGTTCAACAATTAACTCTTTTAAGGTTTTCCCTGGAACATACTCCATAACAATATACTGACGAGAATCAAACTCCCCAATATCGTATATTTCAATAATATTTGGATGTGATAATTTTGAGACAGCGACAGCTTCATGTTTAAATCTTAATAGTGAAACTGCATCATTACTCAACTCATTTCGCAAGATTTTAATCGCTACATCTCGCTCTAAAAGAATATCATACGCTAAGTAAACATCCGCCATACCACCTTGTCCGATTAACTTAACGACTTCATATCTTTTTTGGATAATAACACCTTTATTCACTAAAAACTCCCCCTAGATCAGCAATGATTGCGGTAATATTATCATATCCACCTGCATCATTTGCCGCAATAATTAATTTCGCTAACATTTCTTCAATACTATTTTCATCATTTTTTATTACATCTAAAATATATTGTGAATCAACATAACCTGATAATCCATCACTACATAGTAAAAGTTTCTCACCTTTTACAACGTTAAACAGATCAATCTTTAATGGACCTGAAACACCAAGTGCATTCGTTAAAATATTTCTTTGTGGATGATCTTTTGCACTTTCTAAGTCAATTTGGCCACTATCTAATAGATCATTAACTAAACTATGATCTTTTGTAACTTGTTTAAGTTCATTATCTTTTAATGTATATGCACGACTATCTCCCACATTCATGACTAAAACTTGACTATTAAAAAATAGAGCTCCAACTAATGTCGTCCCCATTCCTTGAAAGTCAGGACTTGACAGTGTTTTTTCAAAGAGTTCATCGTTTGCTTGATGGATAACTTTAATGAGCCATAGTCTAGCACTTTCAACACTACTAAATGTTTCAGTCGTACTAAATGACTTACCTACGTATTTAATGACCATCAAACTCGCAACATCTCCGGCTTTCGCTCCACCAATTCCATCACAAACTAAAGCGAGTGTATCTCCGCTTAAGTTTTCGACAATTACGTAATTGTCCTGATTGTTTGATCGAACTAATCCAATATCACTTCGTCCTGCAATTTTCATTAAAGATTCCTTTCCGCCTGTGCTCTTAATTGACCACATGCCGCTTCAATATCATCACCATGTTTTGCACGTAATGTCGCTTTCACATTTAATTTCATTAACATATCATAAAACTTAAGTGACTCTAAGTCTGACGTTGATTTAAAATCAGCTTCATCGACACTATTGTAAGGAATTAAATTCACATAAGCATTACGTCCACGAACAATATTCGCTAACTCCTTAGCACACTCATACGTATCATTGACTCCTTTAAGTAATATATACTCAAAAGTAATTCGACGATTACTCTTACTACTGTAATAATCTAATGCGGATAGAAGTTCATCCATCGGATAGACTTTATTGATTGGCATGATTTTATTACGTAGTTCATCATTTGGTGCATGTAGTGAAATCGCTAAGTTGTACTGATAGTTACCATCCGCAAATTCACGAATTTTTGGCGCTAGTCCACAAGTACTTACAGTAATTCGACGAGCTCCAATTTCTAATCCAAGATCACTATTAATAATATCCATAAACTTAATTGCATTATCATAGTTATCAAATGGCTCTCCGATACCCATAATAACGATATTTCTGACCCGATCTTCAGTTGCATCTAACTCTTTTTGAACGTATAGAACTTGTGAGACCATTTCCGCAGCACTTAAACTACGTTTTTTCTTTAAAAGTCCACTCGCACAAAACTTACACCCCATCGCACATCCAACTTGTGATGTCACACAAACACTTTTTCCATAATCATTGTTCATTAAAACTGTTTCAATTAAATGATTATCATGTAATCTAAATAAATATTTAATTGTCCCATCACTTGCGACTTGTTTATCAACTAAAGTTAAGTTCGTAAAAGCAAAATCCGCCTTCAAAGTTTCACGGAAATCTTTCGCTAAATCACTCATTTCATCGACACTATCAACACGTTTTTTATATAACCATGAATAAAGTTGCTTGGCGCGAAACTTCTTCATATTCTTACTCTCTAAATAATTCTCAAAATCTTCTATTTTATAACCATATATATCTAACATATATTTCACCATTTCCTAATTTACTGTATATTCTATTTTACTTAATTATTGACTTTATTTCAATTTTTTTAGTACAGCCATATAAAAACTATCACTATTATGCTCATATCCAAAAATTGTCTCTTCTTTAACTAACTCAAAGTTTAAATGCTTAGCTAAAAATGCCTTAACTTGCGCTTCGTTTTCTTTCTTATTTAAAGTACATGTACTATATATTAGTAGTCCACCATCTTTAACCATCTTCGCGGCACTATTTAATATATCTCTTTGAATTAAAATAATTTCATCGATATCTTCTGGAGTACTATTAAATTTAATCTCTGGTTTACCACGCATAACACCAAAGCCAGTACAAGGGGCATCAACTAAAACTTTATCATAATGATTTTCTTCTAAGATATGCTCCATCATTCTTGCATCATGAGTATATACTTTAATACTGTTTAAGTTTAAACGACTTAAATCGCTCGTAATTAAGTCAGCACGATGTGGATAAACCTCGATTGCATCGATACTTCCTTGATCATTTCTAAGTGCGGCAATATGTGTCGCCTTTGTCCCTGGGGCACTACAAGTGTCTAAAACTAAATCATTAGGCTCAGCATTTACTGCATGAGCTACGAGTTGACTTGCACCGTCTTGGACTGAGACTAAGCCATCTTTAAAATAATTAGTCGCAAATATATTTCCTGCATAATATACTTCTTCTGGAGCAAGACTTCCTTTTGAAAACTTAGAGTCAAGAGCTAATAAGTCTTCAACTGAAATCTTATGGACATTAGTCCGTAATGTAACTTTTGAATCTTCTAAATTATGTTTTAGTATTTCTTTAGTACGATCGATTCCATAGTGTGCTTTCCATAAGTTAGTTAACCATAATGGATTTGAATATTTGATTGATAAGTCCTCTAAACTATTTTCATCAAACTCACGTTTTTCTTCTCTAATATATTTCTTTAAGACAGCGTTACAAAGTTTAGAATATTTACCGTACTCTATACTTTTACTTAACTCAACGACATTGTTTACAATCGCATAATCTGGAGTATTCTTAATATCATTAAGCATGTATATACCTAAATCTAATAAAGTACTTATTTTAGGATCTAAGTCATTTTTCGTAAACTGACGCCATCCATCTCGCGATATACGGAAATTTCTCAGTGTTCCATAAACTAGTTGTGTAATAAATCCAACATTATAACTGTCATCGACATTTTTTAAAAGTAAGCTTGCGTACGCTTGCTCATTCATAACTTTATCTAATATTTCATATGCTTTTTCTAAATTTTTCATTATTCAATCTCCATTGGATTCACATCCACTAATATTTGTATTGAGCCTAAGTGTTTTAATATTTCAGTATGTATTAAACTATACTGTTCGATTAATTTATCTAACTTTTTAGCGCGTAAAATAAACTGATTTCGGTGTAATTTATTTATTTTTATTAAATTAGTCGGACCAAGTGTATCAAAGTCAGCTCTTAATAAAAACTTATGTAATAAATTAGTTTTCTCTGCGAGCATTTCTTCATTTAACCCACTTAAGACTACTTTAATTAAATTAGAATAAGGTGGATAGTTCGCTAAATGACGATACTGCATTTCTAAATTAAAATATCTAATATACTCACTCTCACACGCTAAGACGATCGCATAATGTTTCGCATCAAATGATTGAACGATTAACTCACTTTCAAGCTCACCACGTCCACCGCGTCCTGAAACTTGGTTGATTAGATTAAACGTATCTTCAGTTGCACGATAACTATTACGCGCCAGCATTGCATCCGCATTTAAAACGGCGACGAGCGTTACACGATGATAGTCTAAACCTTTCGCGATCATTTGCGTTCCAAGTAGTATATCACCTTTCGCTTCAAACTCATTTAATAATCGCTCATGACTTCCTTTTTTACTAACTTGATCACTATCCATCCGAACTACGTGTGAACTTGGAAAGTATTTATATAGTTCATATTCGACTTTTTGCGTTCCAAATCCTGAATAGTCAAAGTCATGTGATCCACATTCATCACAAGTTGCCGGCAACTTCTCAATCATTCCACACATGTGGCATGATAGTAAATGATCATCACGATGATAGCTCATCGCGATATCACAGTTTTTACACATCTTAACTTCAAAACATTTCTTACAAGTAAAGACCGGAGCATAGCCACGTCGATTTAAAAGAATGACAACTTGTTCATTCTTACTTAATCGATCATCAATCGCCTTAAGTAAATGATCAGTTAGAATATTTGAGCGACCACCATATAAACTTTTTTGTGTATCGATAATCTTATAGTTAACACTTTGAAACTTACCTATTTTATTTTTTAATTCAAGTAGATGATATACTCCTTTAATTGCCCTAGCATAACTTTCAAGCGACGGTGTTGCACTACCTAAAATTACTTTCGCATTATGATACTTAGCGCGCTTTATCGCTATATCACGTGCGTGATAGCGTGGCGATGAACTTTGCTTATAAGACTTATCATGTTCTTCATCTAAAATGATTAATCCAATATTATCAAACGGCATAAAAACACTACTACGAGTTCCAACTGTCAACTTAACTTTTTTCTCATTAACCCGTTGATATTGTTCATATCGCTCTTGGTCATTTAAATGTGAATGATAGATCGCTACTGTATCTCCAAACCGTTTTTTTACACTTTTAATCATTTGCGGAGTTAGTGATATTTCAGGTACTAATATTAATACTTCCTCGCCCTCTTTAATGTGCGCCTCCGCTAATTGAAGATAAACTTCAGTCTTTCCAGATCCTGTAATACCGTGAAGTAAGTAAACTAAATCATCACCATTTAAAACTTCATCGTACACTGCCATTTGATCTTTAGTTAACTTTAAAGGCTCTACTACTTCTAACTCTTCAGCTTCATAACGAACTTCCTTACTTACACGAATAACCATATTTAAAGACTCAAGACGCTTAAGCATCGCTGAGTTTGAATACTTATTAAAATCACGAAGTAGTAATGGTTGATTTTCAACGACATAACTGTACACTTCGCTTTGACGTTTAGTCATTTTTTCATTATTAAATGTCGGCTCAATATAGATGTCCATTTTTGCACTTACACTACTGCTTTTCGGCTTTAATTTTGATGGTAACATCGCTGAGTAGCAGTTTATTAATGGAGAAATTGTCGTTTTCTGCATATACTCACCTAAGTTAAGTAACTCTTCGTTTAAGATTACATAATCATCTAAACGTCTTATTACTTCTAGTACATTAAATCCAATCTCCGCACTTATCTCTTCAATATCCTTATTTGTCGGCTCACTATTTAATACGATTCCGACTATTTCTCGATTATTAAAAGGCACTAAAACTCGCATTCCGCGAGTAATTTTAGAGTCATAAGTATAGTATGAAAAAGTTTGATCTAACTGATAAGTTCCATATTGGATTAATACATTAAGTATATACATTTAACACCTCACCTACATTATACATCAAAAACTAAGTAATGCTTATATCCTTCTCATAGGCATAGCGTAGTCCATCACTAACCTGTACGATGCCACATTTAAAATAGCCCATCTTATCTAAAACGTGATGCATCGTTTTATTATCAAAACCAGTATCAACGCGAATAAAGTTACGCTTCAAATCCAATGAAAGCTTCTCAGCTTCCTTAAATATGAAACTTCCATATCCTTGATTATTAAGTGTTGGATTTATCGCTATTCGATGAATTGCACTATACTCACTATTACTTAACCAACTACCATCAATATTATTATAGTTTTCATCGATTGTAGTTTGAAGTACGAAGTAGCCAATTATTACATTATTATCTTCTAAAACATATGCATGATCGAGTTTTAAATCAGTTTCGATTGTCATAATATTTGGATAACCTTTTTGCCACTGATCAATTCCCATCTTTTTCAAATTTTGCTTACATAAGTCAATTATTTCCATAACTTTATTTATATCTTTACTACTTAGTTTACGAATATTTAAGTTCATTTTTATCACCTTTTTAAAGTTTACAGTCTTTAGGCAAAATATACAAATAAAAAGTGCATATTTGCACTTTTAGTCAATTATTTTACTACGATCAATCGGATTAATCGTTACTGTAAGTTGATGCGATTCAATCGGAAGTTGTTTATGTTTCATAATCATCTTTAACTTATCTAAGTTCAAACGAGTGGTCTTTAAATTACAAATTGGAAAGACTGTCGTCGATTTATTAAAACGATCACTTGAATCAGTTCGATTATTATGACGATTGTTACGGTGATGACGATATCCGCGATGTTGGTAGTTATAATTATCTTGTAAGTATGATGAGTTTGAAGAAATAATCTCACAATTTCTAACCCCTAAATCTTCTAAGTACTTAAGCTCAAATGACATTGTACCTTCAGCCTGATTACTATCCTCAACAATAATTACTTCGTTAATATAATCATCAGTGAAATAACTATAATCAATATCATCGAAGAAATCTTCAATAAACATTTTATTTGAAATATGAACATCTTTACTATTTAACTGATCAAATGTATAGTCTTGATTTATACTTTTTACATCAAACTGTGCGACGTTATCATTTAAATTATATAACTCCCACTCTGACAATTCTGTTGCGAGTATCAGTGCACCGCTTATAATAAGTGTGAGCGCAACACTAAATATTATTAGAACTTTTTTCATGTTTATTTCCTCCTACAAAGCCAATGCCCCAAATTACTAGTGAGTACCAAATAATTAGTGAGCCAGTTAATATTAAAGTTAGTCCTACTGATCCATAACCACTAATTGTCGCAAAGAATAACCAAATGAATGCCATCCCAATAAAGATTGAAGCAACGATTGCAGGAATTAATATTATTAATACTACAACTCTTAAAATCGTAATGTTTAACTTAACTAATTTATCCATAAAAGACCTTTCATTTTTAATTGTCGGACGAACTACTTTTTTAGCACTAATATTTTCATCTTTAAATGAAATAGTTGACGCATCTAGCTCAGGTTCATCAATTACTTCATCTTCATTAATAACATCACTAACATTGCTCTTACGCTCTTGTTTTTCTTCATAACTTGTTAGTGGTTGTCTAAAATTTATATCTTTACCTTTTGTGGCACTAAATGTAATAATACGCTCTTTCGCAAACCAATATAGGATTGCTAAATTTAAACTTACATTAATTACGACTCTGACGAAGTTAATTATTAGACGAATAATGTTCGTAATAAAATAAGGTCTAAAGTAGAAAATTTTAATAAAGATATTCGCAATCATATCGACAACACCAGTTACGACATACATTAATATGATTACTAAGAAAAACTGAATGATTAATGATATTACTTCTGATGCTGAAAGTTTAAGTAGTGAGTTTGCGATATCATTAATAAAATCCATACTATTATTTAAAATATTCTTAATCTTAACTTCAACTTTTTTAAATTCACGATTTTCGCGATTTATTTTGTAAGCATCTAAAAGATCATCAACTAACTCCTCTAAATCACCAAAGTCTTTAATCGCTTCTTCCTCACTTACCCCTTCAGCTTTTCGCATATCAATATGTTGTAAATACTCAGCGATAATCTCATCAATCTCAGCTTCATTAATGATTGATAACTGTTCTCTTAAATACGCTTCAAATTTTGCTTTATTCAATTTAACTTTCCTCCTCTATAAACTTATTTACATTACTTATAAAACTATTCCATTCTTTAAGTAAATTTTCTGTATACTGTAGTCCACTTACAGTTAAACGATAATATTTTCTTGGCGGACCTTCATTAGATTCTCTAAGATATGTTTCAAAGTACTTTTCATTAGTTAAACGACGAAGTAGTGGATATATTGTCCCTTCATTTACGTCAATTACTCGATTTACTTCATTTACAAGTTCATAACCATACATATCAGTTCGTTTGATTAAAAGTAAAACAACTAACTCAAGTACACCCCTTTTAAATTGTGTATTCATATTTACCTCCGCACTACTATACTACACCCACTACTGTACACTGTCAAGTATTAAAAATATAAAATAGTCAAATAAAAAAGAAGCAATCGCTTCTAATCTACTTGGACATTCAATTTTTTTAAATCTTCAAAAAATCTAGGATAAGACTTTAAGATTGCCTCACTATTATTAATCTGTAACGGATGATCAAGCACTGTTGCTAAAATACTTAATGCCATCACGATACGATGATCATTATGAGAATCAACACTTTCATTAAATTTAAAATGGTCTAATCGATGAATAATAACTTTATCACTGAATACTTCAATGTTGGCTCCAAACTTACTTAACTCACATTTCATTGCAGCTATGCGATCTGACTCTTTAATTCTAAGTCGCTCAATATTTTCTAAAACTAGCTTATCACTACTAAACAGACCAAGGACAAATAAGATTGGTCCTAAATCTGGAGTTTGTGACATATCAACAACACTACTTCCAACATCACTTTTAAATACAGTAATCTCTTTAGCCGTTTCTTTAATTTTAACGCCAAGGTTAGCTAATATATCTAATATGAATTTGTCTCCTTGCTTTGATTGGATGTTCATATTACTAATACTAATAGTACTATTGATAGCACCTAAGACGAAGAAGAAAGCAGCTTGCGAGAAATCTTTCTCACAGGCGATACTTTGTGCTTTATACGTTTGGGAACCCTTTATATAATATTTATTACCTGACTCACTTACTTCAACATTAAACTGTTTTAAAGCATCAACTGTCATATCAACGTACGGCTTAGATTCAAAATTATCGACAACTTCAATAATACTATCAGCATTTAATAAAGGAAGAAGAAAAAGTAATCCAGAAATAAATTGACTACTAACATTACCTTTAATTACATAATGATTAGCCGAGAGTGATCCTTTAATATAAATATGCTCACTGACATTAAACTCATTGTCACAGTTATCATAAATTTCTTTGTACACTGATTGTGGACGCTCCATCAATTTTTGACTACCTTTAAATACTACCTCTTTACTAATAAATGATGCAAGAGGAATTAAAAATCTAATCGTTGAGCCTGACTCATTAGCATCAAGTTCAACTGTATCTAACTTTTTATTAACGTCTATTCCATAAACACTTATAATGTTTTTACTAATTTCAATCTTAGCACCAAGTCTAATTAGTACATCAATCGTTGCCTGAATATCCGCATTTAAATCAACGTCACTTATTAGTGAGTGAGTTTTACTTAAACCAGCACAAATTAATAAGCGATGTGCCATACTTTTACTGGATACAGTTTCAATTGTGCCAAAAACTTTACTTGGATAAATAGTTTTGATCATACAATTTCTCGTTTTACTACTTGCTCTAACATTTTTAACTGTCCAATTAACTCATTAAATTGATCAATAGTTAAAGCTTGATCTTTATCGGAGATTGCATTTTTAACATCATCACTAATTTCAATCATCAGGCCATCAGCACCAGCTACATATGCAGCCTTTGCCATCGTTAAGACTAAATCAGCATCTCCTGTCGCATGACTTGGATCGACAATGATTGGAAGATTAGATAGTCTTTTAACGATCGGAATAACACTTAAATCTAAAGTATTACGTGTCATTGGCTCAAACGTTCTAATGCCGCGCTCACATAAAATAACATTTTTGTTTCCACCTTTAACTATATACTCGGCAGCATTTAACCATTCTTCGATTGTGTTTGAAAAGCCTCGTTTTAAGATTACTGGTTTATTTGATTTGGAAATAGCTTCAAGTAAGGCAAAGTTTTGCATATTACGAGCTCCGATTTGAAAAATATCAACCTTCTCATCAAAAGAATCAATTAATGATGAATCCATAATTTCACTAACACTAATTAAATCTAACTCACTCACAACTTCTTGCATAATGTCTAAACCTTCATCTTTTAAGCCTAAAAAACTATACGGTGAAGTTCTTGGTTTATAAGCCCCGCCTCTTAGTAATTTTAAATTTAATGATTTTAAAGCTTCACCCATCTCAATCAATGATGATTTTCTTTCAATCGAACATGGACCGGCGATAATATTAAACTTCCCATCTTGGACAAATGTTTGGCCTTTAACTTCTACTTCAGTACACTTTGAAATTACTTCTTTATTTACAAATAAGTAATCATAATCACTATTTGATACTTCAACATCAAACTCACTTATATCTAAATTATTGTCTTCAATACTCATTAAAAGATAATGTGAATTATCAAAAACTTGATAACTCACATTATGCTCACTTAATTTCTCTTCTATTTTATTTAATTCACTTCTATTGTTTACTTTTACTATCATTTACATATCCTTCTAAATAATCAATGGCCCTTAAATAGCCATCGAATCCCTCATTTGAAATACTCTTAATACAAACATCTCGTATAAAATTCACTTTACGGAAAGCTTCGCGATTGTCCACATCCGATATATGAACTTCAATGACTGGCGTACTTACACTACTAATTGCATCACGAATTGCGATACTAGTATGTGTATAGGCAGCCGCATTTAATATTATTCCACTATAAACATTGTGACTGTTTTGAATTTGTTCAACTATTTTACCTTCATAATTACTTTGAAAAAAATCAACATCACAAAACCGTTCACAATGAACTTGAATTAATCTAATTAAATCTGCATAAGTCTTTTCGCCATAAATATGTGGCTCACGCATACCTAACATATTTATATTAGGACCATTTATAACGAGTATTTTCATTATAAATTATCAATAATGCGCTCTATCGCATGATCTAAACTTTTATCATTCACAACTGTGAAGTCAGCCATTTCTTTATATTTTTCAATCCGATCTTCATATAAGACACTTAAGTCTTCACGACTTTTACTAAGTGGACGATCAGGTGTTTCCATTAATAAATCTAATGGACGATCAATAAATATTACGACACCATTTTTCTTTAAATTTTCAATGTTTTCGCTATCTAAGATGACTCCACCACCAGTCGCAATAATACTATTAGTAAGAACACTGACTTCATTAATAATTGAGGATTCTTTCATACGGAAAAACACTTCGCCATCTTGCGTAAAAATATCTTCAATCGTTTTATTTTCACTTTCAACGATCATTTTATCTGTATCATAAAACTCACGTTGTAGCTTTTGTGACAGTAAGTTACCCAGTGTACTTTTTCCTGCACTAGGCATCCCAATTAAGACAATATTTTGTTTCATTTTTAACACCTCTTCATAAATTTTATTTATTAAATGATCAGTTTGAATCTTATCAAAAAATAGTTCATAACTAAATACTGCTTGAGCGACTAACATCATTAAGCCACCGAAACTATTTATATTACTATTTAAACCACTTCTGACTAATGTCGTTTCATGCGGATTATAAATTACATCAATGACACATTCTAAACTAGAAAATCGATTAATATCAATTGGACTCTTAAATATATTCGGTGATGTTCCGAGTGGAGTCGTATTAATCATTATCGAATAATCTTTGACTTCTTCTATATTATTATAGTTTATTTTACTACTTCTTCCAATCTTCTTAATATTTTGGGGATGTAAACTACTTATTACTGCCTCGATACTTGATGCAGTTGCGCCAGTTCCTAAGATAACAACATCCTTATTTAAGATCTTTACATCATGGTATTTAAGTGAGTATTTAAAACCTTCAAAATCAGTATTATACCCATATAGCTTACCGTCTTTATTGACAATTGTATTTACCGCATTTAACTGTTTAGCGAGTGGATCAATATAATCTAAATAAGGTATTACAAACTGCTTATACGGTATTGTCACATTCACACCTTTGAAATCTCGTTTATGTAGAAAACTTACAACCTCATTTTCAGCAAGATCATATACATCATATTCATATCCTAATAAATTATGAATTAGTGGTGAGTAAGTGTAGCCAATATTATGGCCAATTAAACCATACATTATTTAGCCCCTCTTTGAATCATATATCCGTATCGAATTGTATATAAATCGACTAAAGCTAAAGCTACCATACTATTAATAATGACTGGCATCCGCGTAAATATACTACTATCATGACGACCTTTGACGATTAAATCAATATTTTCATTACACTCTTTATTAACAGTTCTTACAGATTGACTTATTGTCGCTGTCGGCTTCACGACTGAATTAACTATAATCACATCACCACTCGAGTGCCCTCCGATAATACCACCATTGTTATTAGCATGAAGTTTGATTTGATTATTTTCATCGTAATAATACTCATCTAATGTCGTACTACCTAGCTCATCGACATAATCAAAACCAAGTCCAAAAGAAACACCTTTAATTGCTGGAATACTCATAATATTTCGACTAATGACACTATCTAATCGATTAAAGAATGGCTCACCAAGACCAACTTCCACATTAATAGCGATTGTCTCTAGAATTGCTCCAATTGAATCATTATTTTGCTTAACATCACTTATTTTAGATTTTACTAAAGCTGCTTGATCACTACTTATCATACTTAGATAATTTGATCTAATTTGCTTTATTTGCTTATCAAGATTTTCATAATCAAGTTCTTCATCATAAATATCAGCAACTTGTTTGATATGAGTTTCAATGTGGACCCCTAAATTTAATAAAATCATCTTCGCAATACTACCGGCAATGACAATCGGCGCCATTAAACGGCCTGAATAGCTTCCACCACCGCGATAATCACGATAACCAAGTGAATGTATGTCAGCGGGATAGTCAGCGTGTGAAGGACGATACGTATCTTTTACATTATTATAATCATGACTTTTAATATCATTATTTTTTATTAAAATAGTTAGCGGCATTCCTGTCGTATAACCATTGAAAAAGCCACTAATAATTTCAAAGTCATCAGCCTCTTTTCGTGAAGTCTCACTTTTTAATTGCGGACGACGTCTCGTTAAATCTTTTTTTATCTCTTCAAGATCAACTTTAATTCCTGGCGCAATATTATCAATTGTTAAACCAATCGTACTATTATGCGATTCTCCAAAAATACTGACTTGAAAAACTTCTCCTAACTTACTCATTTAATAACTCCTTTAAATATGCCAGTGGATAACTTTTAATTTTTCCTTCTCCAACATTAATTACTTCGACTAAATTAATGTAATCTTCATTAACTTTTTTGTCATTTTTCATATAAGTATACAAATCTTTACTCAGTTTATAATCAAGTTTAAAATTAATTTCTTCATTAAATTTTAATAAGCAATCTTTAACTTCACTACTAATCGGACTATGTAGCATACCAACTAGTACCGCATGTCCATGAATTAAATCATAATGAAGTTCTAATGCATGGGCAAGTGTGTGACCAAAGTTTAAAATATTTCGTAGTCCATTATCAAATTCGTCAGCCTCGACAATATCTCGTTTTATCAAAAGTGATTCATAAATAATTTCTTCAATATTATCTTTAATATTATTATCATTAATTAGTGAGACTAAATGTTTATTACTCGTAATTCCCATTTTTAATCCCTCAATAACTCCAGCATAATAGTGATTATTTGCTAAGCTGTCTAAAGTTAGTGGATCAATTAATACTAAACTGGGCTGATAAAATGCCCCGACTAAATTTTTAATACCAGCATAGTCAATCGCTACTTTTCCACCAACGCTACTATCAATCTGAGCAAGTGTACTCGTTGGGATGTTTATAAGATTAATTCCACGCATGTAAAGTGAGGCAGCAAGCCCACCTAAATCAGTTACGACTCCACCACCTAGTGTAATTAGTGTATCTGATCGTTGCATATCAAAGTCACTCATCTTACATAAAAGATTATTTAGCTCATCTATGTTTTTGCTGGCCTCACCTGCTTCAATGATGTAATGATCACAGATTTCAATTTGACTCATTATCTCATTTAAATATAGTGGTGCGACATTACTATCACTTAATATAAAAATTCTTTTATTCAAATTAGTGAAGTTGTTCAACTCTTTTATAATATTATTTTTTATGTGAATCGAATATTCACTCATTTTAGTCTTTACAGTTATAGATTTATGCATAAATCCTCCTAGAGTAATTTTACTATACTTATTTTTTTCATGCAACACTCTAATTGTGATACAATCTAATTGGTGAGACTATGGAAAAATTAAGAAGTGAGTTAGATGTAATCGATAAGCAAATAAGAGAGTTATTTGAAAAACGATTAGATGTTGTTTCTAAAGTTGCACAGTATAAATTAGATAATAATTTAGATGTATTAGACCGTAAACGTGAAGAAAGTATTATTAAAAATCGTGTTTGTGAGTTAAATAATAGCGACTATACTAATTATTATGTGCAGTTTTTAGAAAATCAATTTGAAATAAGTCGTTCTCTACAAGAAAAACTTATTAAAAATACCGACAAGTAAATGTCGGTATTTTTTTATGCCTTTTTAACGAATTCAGTCTTAAGTTCCATTTGACCAAAACCATCAACCTTACAGTCAATATCGTGATCTTCATCTTTTAGTCTGATTGCCTTAACTTTAGTACCTTGTTTAATTGGATTTGAAGCCCCTTTAACTTTTAAATCTTTAATAACGATAACGTCATCTCCATCAAAAAGTTCAACACCATTACTATCGTAGTAACGTTTAACATCACTACTCTCTACTTCTTCAGCATCTTTACTATATTCATAAGCACACTCAGGACATACGTATAAATTTTGATCTTCATATACATATGGTGATGAGCACTTAGGACAAATTATACTGTCTGCCATATTATCTCTCCTATCACCTTTATTATACAAGTTTAATATTTATAAGCAAATTATTAGTTAAATAAATAACTTGTTTTTTCATCAATATACTCACTCTCAATAATGTATAATACAAGAGCATTTAGAAGGGTGATATAGATGAAGGTTATTAAAAGAGATGGTTCGAAAAGAGACTTTAATATCGACAAAATTGGAACAGCTGTTTCCAAAGCTTTTTTCGCAATCAAAAAACCAGTAACACAGAAAGAAATTTTAAACATACAAGAAATTGTAGTAAGCAAGATTCAAACTGAAGAAGTTAGTATTGAACAGATTCAAGACTTAGTTGAAGATACATTACTTGATCTAGATTATGAAGATGTGTTTAAAGAATACGTAACTTACCGTAGAAAGCGTGCACTCTCACGTGAATTTTTATCAAACAATCAACATGGATTTTTAAAGAAATTAGAAAATATAGGAATAGATACGACATTCAATCATGACTTTAAGCGTGAAAATGCGAACGTTGATGGAAATAGTGCAATGGGAGTTATGCTTCAGTATGGAAGTACATTATCAAAAGAGTTTGCGACAGCTTATCTTTTAGATAATAAAGTAAATAGTGCTCACCAAAGTGGGGATATTCATATTCACGATTTAGACTTTTATCCAATGGGAACGACAACTTGTCTTCAAATTGATTTAGATAAATTATTTACTGATGGATTTAATACAGGACATGGCCATTTACGTGAGCCACAACATATTAGCTCATACGCTGCACTTGCGGCAATCGCAATTCAATCAAATCAAAACGATCAACATGGAGGACAATCAGTTCCAATGTTTGATTATTATATGGCTAAAGGTGTTATTAAATCATTTAGGAAACATTATAGAAATATTTTATTAGATAATCAAAAATTGAACAATGCACTTGATGATGAAGTTTTAAATAAAGCACTTGAAGCAGTGAGTAAATTAGATGATATGATCAAAGTAAATATTACTAACGATGAAAAAGATCAAACTATCTTTGACTTAGCAGTAGAAAAGACGAACCATGAAACGTACAAAGCGATGGTTGGATTTATCCATAATTTAAATACGATGCACTCACGTGCTGGGGCACAAGTACCATTTAGTTCAATTAACTTTGGAACTGACATTAGCAATGCCGGAAGAATGGTAATTAAGAACTACTTATTAGCTCTTGAAAGTGGCTTAGGAAACCATGAGACACCAATATTCCCAATTGCAATCTTCAAACTAAAAGAAGGCGTAAACTACAATGAAGAAGATCCTAACTTTGATTTATTTGAACTCGCATGTACAGTTTCTGCAAAAAGAATGTTTCCAAACTTTAGCTTTATTGATGCACCATTTAACCTTGAACATTATGATGCAAACAATCCAAAAACTGAAGTGGCTTATATGGGATGTCGTACTCGTGTTTTAGCTGATGTAACTGATGAAAAACAAGAAGTTGTTTCGCGTGGTAACTTATCATTTACGACAATTAACTTAGTTAGACTTGGAATTAAACATGGAATCATTACAAATGAAGCATTTAATGAAGATGAATTCTTTAAAGATTTAAAGAATCAAATGGATTTAGTTAAAGAGCAGTTATTAAAACGCTATAACTATCAATCAAATAAAAATATTTCAAACTTCCCATTCTTACTTGGTGAAGGAAACTGGAAAAATAGTGATAACTTAACAATTGAAGATAGTTTAGAAGATATTTATAAACACGGCTCATTATCAATTGGATTTATTGGACTGGCGGAAACTTTAAAAGCATTATTAGGAAAACATCACGGTGAGGACGAAGAAGCTCAACAATTAGGAATTAAAATCGTTGAATTTATGCGTAATGTCGTTGATGATTATGCGAAAGAAGATAACTTAAACTTCACATTACTTGCGACACCTGCGGAAGGTTTATCAGGTAGATTCGTGAAGATTGATCGTAACAAATATGGCAGTATCGAAGGAGTTACTGATAAGGAATATTATACTAACTCATTCCACGTGCCAGTTTACTATGACATTAGTGCAAAAGATAAGATTAATAAAGAGGCAATTTACCATAGTTATACGAATGCTGGACATATTTCATACATCGAACTTGAAGGTGATTTAATTACAAATCAAAAAGCTTTCATGAACGTTGTTCGTATGATGAAAGATGCCGGTATGGGTTATGGAGCAATCAACCATCCATTAGACCGTGATCCTGTCTGTGGTTTCTCTGGAATTATTCATGATGTTTGCCCAGGCTGTAATCGTAGTGAAGGTGATGTTCCATTTGAACGTATTCGTCGTATTACTGGCTATTTAGTTGGAACACTAGATCGTTTCAACAATGCGAAAAGCGCAGAAGAGTCAGATCGTGTCAAACATAAGTAAAGTAAGACTTGCAAGTAAGATCGAAGTTGATAGTGTTGTCAATGGAGATGGCTTAAGAATCGTAGTTTGGTTTCAAGGTTGCTTATTCGCCTGTCCTGGATGTCACAATGAAGATACATGGGCAATCGATGGTGGATCTGTTTACTTAATTGATGATGTAATTGAAGAAATAATTAATCTTAATCATAAGCATATTGATGGTATTACATTCTCTGGTGGTGATCCGTTATTTCAAAGTGGCGCACTTCTAAAGATAATGGAAGGAATCAAACATTTAAATCTTAACACTTGGCTTTATAGTGGTGAGATTTATGAAAACTTGATTAAGCAAAAAGACTTCTTAGCGATTAGACCTCATTTAGACGTCTTAGTCGATGGAAGATTCGTCTTAAAAAACTTAGATCTACAACTTAAGTATCGTGGATCATCTAATCAAAGATTAGTAGATGTCAAACAATCAGTTATTGAAGATCAAGTCGTACTATTATAAATAAA
>CAYWKT010000014.1:0-22371 GCA_964458985.1 uncultured Erysipelothrix sp. | reverse complement strand
ATGGTAAATACATTATATCAATTTAGTTATTTATAATCAAATGTGTCCCTTTTATTATCATAATAAGCAATATTACGCCATGTAAGCGTTGACAGGTAGGGCTTACATATGTATAATGAACGTATACTTAGTTAACAGGCTTAATTAAGTCAGTTACTTAAGGAGGAGGAGTTTGAGTGAAAGCAGCAAAAAGAATTGATCAAATGACGATAAAAGAATCTAATAAGCAGAATATACTTAATGGCTTTGAAAAGAAAGATTATTTAATGATTAGTGATATGATTCGAAAAACTGGATTAACATCAGTAACTAGTAATGCAATAATTAAAGATTTACTTATTGAAAACTGGATCGTGGAATCTCATTATGGGGAATCAAGTGGCGGACGAAAACCGATGGTATATAAGTTTAATAAAGACAGAAATAACTTACTCCAACTAAGTATCAGTAAAAAAAGTGTACATATAACAGTAATGAACTTAAGGAAAGAAACTAAATGTACCGTATATAAAGATGTTGAGGTTAGAGGCGAAGAACAACTGGTAAGTGTTGTTGATGAGTTGCTTAATACGAAAGAACTATCAGAACACTTAGTTAATATACTAGCGATAGCGGTAAATGTTCCCGGAGTTATTGATTATTCTCAATCAAAATTACTTTACTCTTCACCACTAGAGATTAAAAATTTTGACTTTCAACAGTGGTTAAATGAATATTTAAAGATTGATGTTCCAGTGTACGTATTTAAAAGAGTTGATGGTCTACTGATGGAAGCGATAGAACATGATAAAAGATCAATCAATGCAGCATATATATTAATTGATGATGGATTAGGGCTATCAGTAACGTTAAGTGGAAATAGAAGCTTTGCAATGCGTGGTGGTAGTGAATTAGGCCATGTAGTTATAAGAACTGGTGAAAAAACAATTACGCTTGGAGATATATTTAGAGATGACTATTTATTGGAAGTTTACAATAAAATGAATAAAGAAGGCGAAATAAAATCGTTTAATGATTTATTAGAGAAATTAGAAAGGGAGGATGATTTGTCTGAGAACTCGTATGTGAAAAGAATAGAAGAGGATGTTTCTATTGTATGTGCAAATGTTGTGAATTTATTTGCACCGGAAAAGATTGTAATTGGGGGAAAAATTACCGATCTACTATCTATTGAAAGATTGAGAGAGTATGTTGAAAGACATATATTAACACCATTTAAAAATGACCTTAATATATCAACGTCGACAGTCAGTTATGAAAAACTAATTGATGGCTCAATCAACTATATTTTAAATGAACATGTGTTTAGATTATTATTTTAGAGGAGAAAAAATGAAAAAAACAAAAATGTCCATATTGGTAGTTTTATCAATATTATTAATTATTACTGGCTGCTCAAGTAAGGGTGGATCAGATGATTCAGGTCAAGTTACAGTAACTTATTGGCAACATTCAAGTCCTGCAAGAGATGCAATGATTAAATCAATTGTTGAGGATTTTGAAAAAGAAAATGAAAACATTAAAGTTGAACTAGAGTTCATTCCAGAAGCGGACTATAATCAAAAACTAATTACTGCTTTGGGAAGTGGTAATGCACCAGATGTTTTCCAAATCCAATCAGGAATGGTTCCTAAGTTTGTGGATGCTGAGTCAATACTTCCATTAGATACTAATGTAATGTCTAAAGAAATGATGGAAAAAGAATTTATTGGAGCTACTACAGAAGCTTTACAAGTTAATGGAGAATTCTACGGAGTTCCAACTGATACACAAACAATTATTGCATTCTGGAATAAGGGACTTTATAAAGAGGCTGGATTAGATCCAGAAAAAGGACCAGAAACTTGGGATGAATTATTTGAAAATGCAAAAGTTCTTACTAAATTTGAAGGTGATCTAATGGTTCAATCAGGATGGGGTGGAAAAGGTTATCCGCCTGAGGTTGAAGCAATTATTGAGCAAAAAGGTGGTAAATTCTTTGATAAAGAAACAAAACAGTTTGTGTTCGCAGATGATGAAAAATCAGTTGCAGCTATTGAAGAATACGCTAACTTATACAGAAATGATAAAGTTTACGATTTAGAATTTTCAAAAAACTGGGCAGGATTCAGACAAGGTATCGTAGCTCAAATGTTAGGACATCCAGCAATGATTGGAAACCTTAAAGAAACAGCACCTGATGTAGATTATGGAGTTAGTTTCATCCCAGCAACTGGAGACAAACGTACTACTATAGTTACTTCATGGGCATATGTTATGAGTAAAGATGCTTCAACTGAAGCAGCTACAAAATTAATAAACTACATGAGTAGTGAGGATATTCAAAAGAGATGGACACTTGAAACAGGTGAGTTACCATCACGTGGTTCATTACTAGAAGATCAAGATCTATTAAATGATCCAAAATCAGCAGTAGCAATTAAGTCTTTAGAAGATGCAACTGTTGGTAATCTTCAAACGAAACCAACATATGATATTTGGAACACAGCATACGAAAAAATTCTATTAACAGATCAAGATATAAAAGAAATTCTTAAAGAGGCGCAAGACACGCTAAATAAAGAATACGACAAGCAACTTTAGTTTCACAATCAAAAGGGTTCTAAGGAACCCTTTTGATACCATTAAGGAGGGTTATAGTGAAGAAAAAGAAGAAAATAAACTATTCACCGTACTTATTTATAGCGCCAGCAATTATTTACATTTGTTTAGTTACACTAATTCCTATGTTAATGGCATTACCAATTAGTTTTACAGATTGGTCAGCATTAACACCAGCAAAAGAGTTTGTAGGTTTAGCAAACTATAAAAGAATATTAACCGATAAGGATTTTTGGCAATCAATATGGGTTATGTCAAACTTCTTCTTATATGTTCCATTAGTTATGGGACTTGGGTTAATGGCAGCTGTTTTACTTAACAATAAGATAAAAGGAATGAAAATATTTAGAGTACTATTTTATTCACCTGTAGTAACAGCTACTGTAGCGGTTGCTATATTATTTGATTGGTTTTATCAGCCAACATTTGGATTGTTCAACTATATATTGAGGTTCTTCGGACTCAATGGAATTGGATGGATCAATGCGGCTAGTACGTCAGTTATGTCAGTTATGATATTTAAACTATGGAAAGGCTTTGGAGCTTCAATGTTAATTTATTTAGCAGGACTTCAAGATGTTCCTAAATCAGCTTTAGAAGCAGCAAGTATTGATGGGGCAAACAAACGTCAAACGTTCTTTAAAATAACGTTACCGATGTTAAAACCATCTCACATTTACTTAGCGATAACAAACGTAATAGGGGTCTTTATGATCTTCCAAGAAACGTATATGCTAAAAGGACCAATGAATAGTACACGTACTGTTGTAAATTATATATTTGAAAGAGGATTTGATGGATCAGAAATGGGATACGCATCGGCAATGTCTTTTGTTGTATTTTTATTCATAATGATTTTAACATTCATCCAGTTTAGAATAACAAACAAGAAAGATAAGGGGACTAGATAATGGAATTAAAAAGAAAAAAAATAAACAAAGTATTGTTAATTACATTACTTATATTTATCGGTACTGTTGTAGCATTTCCATTCCTTTGGATGATACTATCATCATTTAAAGAAAGTCATGAGTTTTACACTACAACTCCTAAACTGCTACCAAATGTATTTAAGTTAGATAACTATAAACGATTATTTACAGAATACTCATTTGGAAGATACTATATGAACAGTATTTTTATAACAATTGTTCAAGTAGCGGCTAACGCTATTATAGTTCTTACTGCAGGGTATGGCTTTGCGAAATATAAGTTTAAAGGAAAAGATAGTTTGTTCATGATAGTCTTAGCGACTACAATGATTCCTTGGGTTGCGACAATTATTCCACTATATATTTACATGTCTAAATTTGGATTAATTGATACTTATATGGGATTAATTATTCCGGGTCTTGCAGATGCATTCTCTATATTCTTAGCTAGAAACTTCATGCAAGCAATTCCAGACTCATTAATAGAGTCAGCTCGTATTGATGGGGCAAGTGAATGGAAAATATTTAGAACGATTGTGTTACCTATTTCTAAGCCATTAATTGCTGTAATAAGTATTACAAAAATGATTTCAAGTTGGAATGCATTCCAATGGCCACTACTTGCGGTTAGTTCAGATAAACTGAGAACATTGCCACTAGCGATGTCGTTATTAAGTAGTAAGTTTTATGACTCATATGACTTAAAGATGGCAGGTGCTGTAATTATAGTTATACCAGTCTTAATAGTTTACATTATATTCCAAGATTACTTCATTGAAGGTATATCTGTTTCAGGAATGAAAGAATAATAGGAAAGAGGTTCAAAATGTTAAAAGTAGCACTTTTAGGTTGCGGGACTATGGGAAGAACTCATTCACGTGCATATAACAAAATGGATGATGTCGATGTAGTTGCCGTATGTGATATTAGAGAAGACTTTGCAAATACTATTGGAGAAGCATTAGATGCAAAAGTTTACTTAGATTTCGATGAAATGATGAACAGTGAAGAGTTTGATATGATTGATATTTGTCTTCCAACATACTTACATAAAGAATATGCAATTAAGGCAATGAAACAAGGAAAAGATGTTTTTTGTGAAAAACCAATTGCATTAACTACATCAGATGCGCGCGAAATGATTGATACTGCTAAAGAAGAAAATGTTAAATTCTCTGTAGGGCACGTATTAAGATTTTTCCCAACTTATTCTGCAGCAGCGGAAAAATTTAACGGTAATCAACTAGGTAGTGCAAAATTAATTAGAACTGTTAGAAACCAAGCATTCCCGATGTGGAGTTGGAACGGTTGGTTTAGCGACTATGACTTAAGTGGTGGACCATACGTAGACTTAATGATTCATGATATTGATTGGATTATCCATAGTTTTGGAAGTGTACAAAGAGTGTTTGCTCAATCATACATAGGTGATAAACAAGATCAAAGTATAGCTTTATTAAGACTTGATAACGGGGCAATTGTTCATGCTGAATCTAGTTGGGCATATCCTCAAGGGGCACCATTTAAAATGGCGTTTGAAATCGTGGGAACACATGGTCAATTAGAATACGATAATCAAAAGGATGCATCAATACTTCTACAAAAAACTGTTGATGAAAAATTCACACAAAATACTAGTTCGCCAGATGATTACTTCGATGAGCCTTACTATGCAGAGCTAAGAAGTTTTATTAATCATATTAAATATAATGATGAGCTTGTAGTTACACCAGAACAAGCGTATGAATCACTAAAAGTTGTACTAGCATTAAAAGAATCATCAGAGACAAAGAAACCTGTCTTTATAGGAAAGGAGTAATACAATGGTAAGAATTGGAATGATAAGTTTTGAACATATGCATGGATTATCTTATGCGAATGCTTTGAAGCAAATACCTAATACAGAATTAGTAGGTATTTATGATGAAGATGAATATCGCGGAACAACACTTGCAAGTCAATTGGATACTCGTTACTTCACAAATGTTGATGAACTCCTTAACTCAGATTTAGATGGAGTAATCATCTGTACTAACAACCGAGATCATGAACCGATGGTAATTAAAGCAAGTGAGTACAAAGTACCTAGCTTAGTTGAAAAACCATTTGCAGTTTCAGCTGAAGCAGCAATTAATATGATTGATGCGGCAAGAGAAAATGATGTATTCGTAATGAATGCACTTCCGATGCGCTATAATCCTTCAATAATTAGAGGTAAAGAAGCAATTGATAACGGAGAAATTGGAGATATAGTTTCAATAGTATCAATTAATCATGGGAAAATTCCAGATGGTTGGTTTTTAGATAAAGATAAAGCTGGTGGTGGAGCAATGATTGATCATACAGTTCACTTAGCAGATATTATTAGATGGTATACAGGAAGTGAGTTTAATACTGTTTACTGTGAAAGTGGTGAACTAATCCATAATAAAGGTGTTGAAGATACGGGAATTGTATTTACAGAGATGGATAATGGAGTAATTGCAACGATTGATTTCAGTTGGGCCCACCATGCAAACTATCCAATTTGGCCACAAGTAGATCTTGAAGTTATTGGAACAAAAGGTGTTCTAAATATTAAAGGATTTGCGCAAAATCATACTGTCGTTAATCCAGTAAATAATTCAATCACTTATGATAGATTTGGGGCAAGTGGAGATGAAGGATTAGTGGCAGCATTTATAGATGCATGTAGAAATAAAGTTGGAGTTAGTCCGAGTGATATTGATGGAATTAGATCTACAGAACTTGCTATCGCAGCATATGAGTCAAGTAACACTAACTCTGTTGTGAGTGTAAAGAGATATGAAGAAAAATAGAGTTGGAATTGTTGGTTGTGGAAATATATTTCCAATGCATGCATACTCACTAGAAAAAATTGACAATGTTGAGCTAGTAGCAGTATGTGATGTTAAAGAAGATCGTGCTGACAGATGGGCAAGTAAGTTTGAAGTAGACGCTTTTTATGATTACGAAAAAATGATTCTAGAAGCGAACTTAGATACTGTACATATTTGTACTCCTCATCATCTTCATGCAAATATGATGGAGCGTGCACTCCAAAATAATATCGATGTTATATGTGAGAAACCTGCAACGTTAAGTTATGAAGATTATAAACGAGTTATGTTAGCGAAAGAAGAGTCTAATAAACAAGTTGCCATTAGTTTTCAAAATAGATTTAACCCTTCTTCAGAGAAGATTAAATATGAGATTGAATCAGGTATACTTGGAAAGATTAAAGCAGGTCGTGCATATTTAGCATGGAATAGAAGTGATGAATACTATGGTAAAAGTGATTGGAAAGGTACTTGGGACAAAGAAGGTGGTGGTGTCCTAATTGATCAGGCAATTCACACTTTAGACCTAATGACATGGTTCATCAATAAACCAGTAACTGATATTAATATAAATATGGGACGAAGAGGTCATTCCAAGATTGATGTTGATGACTTTGTCGAAGGAGTTATTACATTTGAGGGCAATATAATGACTAGTGTTCATTTTGTAAATCACTACGTAATAGATGCTCCAATCGAGGTAGAAATAATTTTTGAAAAGGCAATAATTCGATTGGTTGGAGATGTTGCGACTATTGATTATTTAGATGGTAATATTCTGACAATAGAACGAGATCCAAATGTCAATTTTGACTTAGATGGCGTTAAACAGTATTGGGGAGTAGGCCATAAATCATTCATTGAGTACTGTTATAAAAAGCTACAAAATGGTGAAAAAATTGAAAGAAATACACTTGAGGACGTACATTTAACTCATAAATTAGTTTTCGATATGTACAAGCAAGGTAGAGATAATTTTCAAATTCGTTAATAAAATTTTGCGTAAGAAGGGTAGAAAAAAGGTATATTAGTGAAAAAATTAAAAGTTACAATTGTAGGTGGTGGTTCGACTTGGACACCAGGAATCTTAAAGTCATTAGTTCATAATCATGATAGTTTTCCGATTACAGATTTAGTCTTATACGATACAGATGTAAAACGTCAGACTATTATAGGAGACTATGCAGTATTATTATTTAAGGAGTTACTACCAGAAGTTAAAGTATCCTACACTAATGATAAGCATGAAGCATATGTTGATATTGATTATGCGATGGTTCAAATCAGAACTGGTGGTTATCCGCTACGTGAATTAGATGAAAAAATCCCACCTAAATATGGTGCCATAGGTCAAGAGACATGTGGTCCAGGTGGATTTGCTTATGGAATGCGCTCTCTGAAAGATATGATTGAGATTGTTAATGATGTTAGAGAGTATAAAGAAGATGCATGGATTTTAAACTATACTAATCCAGCTGCAATTGTTGGGTATGGATTAAAGGAAGAGTTTCCTAATGACAAATACATTTTGAATATTTGTGATCAACCAATTAACTTAATTAACTCATATGCAAAACTAATAAACAAAGATGCTAAAAATATGGAGCCTAGATACTTCGGATTAAATCACTATGGATGGTTTACAAATCTATTTGATGAAAATGGAGTTGATTTACTACCAGAGATTAAAGAGAAGATTTTAAGTGAAGGATTTTTACCCGCAGATGCAGAAGAGCGAGATCAATCATGGTTAGATACATATGCCATGGTACAAGATATACTTATTGATAATGATGAATATCTACCTAATACTTATTTACAGTATTACTTATATCCTGAATATAAGTTCTCAAAAATGAATCATACAGTTACTAGAGCGAATGAAGTAATGGATGGGCGAGAAAAGAGGGTATTCAAAGAGTGTTTAAATGCTGCACAACGTGGCTATATTTCTGATGAAAAAGTTGTAGCCAATGATGCGCATGGACAAATGATAATTGACATTGCGAAATCAATTCACAACAACACTAATGATTATTATATAGTAATGGTTGAAAATAACGGTATAATTGCAAATTTACCAGATGATGCGCTCGTTGAAGTAACGTGCATGTTAGGTAGAAGAGGTCCACAACCATTCAATGTTGGTAAGATTGACACTTTCTATAAAGGGTTAATTGAGACACAATATGCTTATGAAAAACTCACATGGGAAGCATTTAAAGAAGGAAGTTACAAAAAGGCACTACAGGCATTAATTCTAAATCGTACCGTGACTGACTCAAAGAAAGCTCGATTAATCTTAGATGAGTTGATTGAGGCGAATAAAGACTATTGGCCGGTATTAAAATGACAAAAATAATTCTAAATGCCGATGATTTCGGTTTGTGCGAAGGTGTTAATTATGGAATTATGGAGTCACATCTAAATGGTTTACTTACTTCTACGACGATGATGGTAACGATGCCTGGTACAAATCATGCTGTTGAAATGATGAAAAACTTACCAAAGTTAGGTGTAGGATTACATTTAAATATTTCACTAGGTAAGCCACTAACAAATGGAAAAAGCTTAGTTGATGAAAATGGTAATTTCACTAAACCGCAACAATTGGTAAGTGATAAGTATCTTTTAGAAGAACTTCTTACTGAGTTTCGTGCTCAGTACGAGAAGTTTGTTAAATTAACTGGAGTTAAACCTACTCATTTAGATTCACATTTATTTAGTTCTGATCATATAGCATCTGTCAGAGATGCTATCACAATTGTTGGAAATGAAAATGAAATTCCAGTAAGAAATATCGAAACAAATAAATATAATAAAGTTGAATTTATTACTTTTAGAAAATACAATGATCCAATCGGATTAGATTATTTGTTTGATCGTGTCGATGATTTTGATAATTATGATTATATTGAAATAATGTCGCATCCAGGGTACGTTGATAATTTTATTCTAGAAAACTCTAGCTATAATAAACAAAGGTTAAATGAATTAGAAATAATTACATCAAGTAGACTCAAAAGTTTATTTGAAGATAAAAAATTTGAAATGATTACGTATAGAGATATTAAAAGTAAGGATGGCTCAAATGAGTAATAATATAGTTATATATTTTAATTGGGATGCATTTGGAAAAAAACATTTAGAAATGGCAATGTCAAAAAATATGTGCCCAACTATCGAAAAAATTATGAGTAATGGTGTTTATTATGATAATGCCTTTACACATATACCTTCAATCACTAATGCAATTCAACCGTGTATTGTAAGTGGAACAACTCCAAAATATACTGATAACCATTATCGTTATTTTAATAAAGAGACACTAAAGGTTCAACAAGAAACTCCTGCAAGACTTTGTCGCGCAGAATTGCTATCAGAAAGTTTAAAGAGACAAGGTGTAAATGTACTTTCAATCAACCAGTTTACAATGGAAAATCGCGGTACAACTTTCGATGATGAAAATAATCTTTATATTGAAGATTCAACAAAAAATGGTATAAAAAGATTTAACCTATTATACAATTACATTAACAGTAAAGAAAATATAAATGAACTTTATCCTTTCATTGCTTTTTATGCAGATGACATCGATAGTTTATCCCACAATAATAGAGAGGTAAATGGTATACCAATTGCGCGAGATGTAGAAGAAAAGAATGCTCAGATTATTAATACAATCAAGAATTTTGATAATGAACTAGCTCGATTAATGAAACTTTGTGATGATAAAGGATTCATAAAAAATATGACTTTTATTTTAACAGCAGATCATGGAATGACATCTTATGGACCTAATAGTATTGAAGATAGTAATGTTGAAACTAGCATAACTCAGTTAGAAGAAATTTTGCAATCAATGGGTTTAAAAGTTGAAACACTTTATCCAAACGAAAGGGTAAAAGAAGATACTCAATGTGTAATTGTCGGTGTTGGTCTTCAAGCACAAGTATCATTTCTAAATAAAACAGATGCCGAAATAGATGAATTAAATAAGGTGTTAATTGATAAGCTTCAAAATGAAGATTTTTATGGAGAACATAGAACTTATAAATCAGTTATTGAAAGTGGTTCTAAACGTGGTTTCGCAGATATTGTAATATCACCAAAGCCTAATTACTTTTTTAAGAGTAAGAAAGAAATATTGGCCGGTGCTGCACAAGGCCAGCATGATAGTTTAGATGATTCCTCACAAAGAGTTCCAATAATAATTTGGGGTAAGTCAGTAGAGAAAGGCAAAGTTATTAGCCGTAAAGTACATAATAGTAGTGTTGCAAGTACTGTTTCAAATTTATTGAATAAAGTATCACCAATTGATTCTAATGTTGAATGCTTATGGGATGCTTTAACGTTGAATAAACCAAACTATCAAGTATTTACAAATGATAATACTAAAGTAATAAAATTAGATTCGAATAGTAATCGTATTGACTTTAACTACGTAAGTAATAAAGATCATATCTTAAAATTTGAAGTTAACTCATTTAAATATGATTTATTCTTCCCAAACACAAATGGCGTTCATGAGTCAAAAGTAGTGAATTATGAACTAAAAGAAAGTGATATTATTAATCTAACTGTGATTAGAGATGAGTCATTCAAATTAGATAGTTACAGTATTTATGTTGATTAAATTTTAAAGGAGGGTTTATGGTAAGAAATATAGAAATTAATGATTTTAAAAAAGTTATTAAGCTTGTTGATGATACATTCAAACCAAGAGAATCAATGCAACAGTTGTTTCCTTACCTATTCACTACTGATCAAAAGTTCTCTTATGTTCAAGAGATTGACAATGAGATAGTATCTTTTGTCGGAGTTTCGCCGATAAAATATAAAGAATACTTTGGAGTGTCGATTGGTGCTGTTTGTACTAATAGTGAATATCAAGGTCAAGGGCTAATGAGAAAAATGTTTCCAATTGTTATTTCGGACCTAAAAAAACAAAATATCGACTTTATACTAATCTCTGGAAAAGGGAAAGTATATATTGAAAATAATGCGAAAGAATTCGGATACTTTAAAGAAGTTAAAGTAGTTGAATCACTATTTAATGAGCAATTAAATCTTACAAAATATAAGGAAAATATCCAAGACCTAACTAAAATTTATAAGATTATAGATAACAGTGATAATTTCGACTATGGATTTAGTGAACTTGCGGTATATCTAGAAAGTCAGCCAGTCGCAAGATTAACTGGTTTTGTCCCGCATATATATTACTCGGGCAAAGAATTTATAGTCTATGCTATTAAAGAAAATAAAGCTAAAATAATTGAACATACTGGAGATACTACAATTATTTTAGAAATCATTAAACATTTAAACTCAGTTCATCAAATAGAAGAGTGTACAATAATTATTAATGAAAGAGAATTTTTAGCAAATGAATATGAAGTTACTCAAATAAGTAATAGCGGGACAATTATTTCATTAAACGAGAGTTTAAATGTAAATGAACTTCCTTACTGTAGTGGACTCAAGTTTATATAAATATGTATTATGTTGAAAGGGTGGTTTAGATCAAGCAATTAAGAAATGATGCAGAAATAATTATTTCTAATGCCATAAAAGATAATCAACCAAACTATGCTGTTAGAAAGACTCTGAGTGAGTATAATTTTAATAGTGGAGAAATATTTGTAATATCGATTGGTAAAGCTGGATGGTCAATGGCAAATGCTGCCAGTGAGTACTTAGGTCAGAAAATTAGAAAAGGTATAGTAATTACAAAATATAATCACTCACAAGGATACATAAAGAACTTTGATATATTTGAGGCAGGTCATCCAATGGTCGATGAGAATAGTCTCAATGCAACTAGAGAAGTCATTAAACTTGTTTCAAACTTAGAATCAAATGATACTGTTATTTTCTTAGTATCTGGTGGAGGATCATCTTTGTTTGAACTTCCATTACATGAAATTAGTCTAACTGATTTACAGCATATTAATAACCAACTTCTTAGTAAAGGTGCATCAATTGAGGAAATTAATACTATTAGAAAACGTTTGTCTCAAGTTAAAGGTGGTAAGTTTGCAAATATATGCATGCCAGCCGAAGTACTTTCAATTGTCTTATCTGATATTGTTAATGATCCAGTTGATATGATTGCATCTGGACCTGCAGCATTTGACTTATCGACGAATGAAGAAGCATTATATGTAATAGATAAGTATAAACTAGATATTTCCGAGGAAATGATTGGGTTAATAAGAAATCATGAAAAACCACAAATTGATAATGTTGAGTTACATATTAATGGAAGTGTTGCGGAGTTATGTAATTCCGCCTTTAAAACTGCTACCGATTTAGGGTATAGAGCAGTTATACTAACTACTTCTTTAGAAACAGAAGCCCGTAGTGCTGGAGAATTTTTAGGAGAAATTGCAAAGTATCATCATGATGTAGAAATGGATACAGCGTTTATTGTTGGTGGAGAAACAGTTGTTACTCTAAAAGGAGATGGACTCGGTGGAAGAAATCAAGAACTTAGTTTAGCGAGCGCCAAATCAATTCAAGGGTTAAACAACGTATGTATTTTTTCAGTAGGGTCAGATGGAACTGATGGACCGACAGATGCAGCAGGCGGATATGTGGATGGAGATACGTATAGAAGAGTGCTTAACAGCAATCTAGACTATAATAATGAACTGAATAATAACAACTCATATAATGTATTAAAAGCAGTTGATGGACTTATTGTAACTGGTCCTACAGGTACAAATGTTAACGATCTTACGGTGATACTAATCAAATCAAGTATAGACGCAAATAATTGAATTATTTTTCTTATTGAAAGTAATTCTTTTTTTTCGTTTCTATCAATATTCTTATTAATGAACTGATATCAAGTGATTCTAAATTTATAAGTATCTTGACAACGCTTACAAACAATGTTAATATTCAAGTGTTAAGACAATGTAAAGAATTTGTTAAGAAGGAGGAAAGCAATGTCTAAAAAACTTGGATTTGGTTTATTAACGATATTAGTTCTATCGATGTTATTGACTTCATGTGGTAGTAAAGGTGGAACAGGGGATAATGGAGATGGAGTAGATTATGACTCTATGACTCATGATCAACTAGTTGAAGCGGCAAAAGAAGAAGGTAAGCTAGTTGTTTATTCAACTACTTCAAGAATCTCTAAAGCTGCGGAATTATTTACTGAGAAATATGGCATTGAAGTAGAAGCTTCAAACCTTAAAGATGGAGAATTAATTGAAAAGGTTTCTAGAGAAGTCTCTGGAGATATTGAAGGGGCAGATATGGTACTTGCGCAAGATAGTGGACGTGTAGCAGGTCAGTTAATTAACCCTGGATATTTAGTGAACTATGTACCAGTATCTTTAAAAGATGTAATTCCTGAAACTTACCATAGTCCATTATCATTCCAATTAGTAAATAAAGTATTTATTTTCAATAGTGAAAAAGGTGAAACACCAGTAATTGAAAACGTCTGGGAGTTAACTGAGCCACAATGGAAAGGCTTAGTACAATTTAAAGACCCTAATCAGGAAGGTGTTAACTCAAACTTTTTAACAATGCTTACTAGTGATGAGTGGGCTAAAAAATTAGAAGTCGCTTATAAAGACTTATATGGAAAAGATTTAGAACTTACAACTGAAAATGCTGGTTATGAATGGATTCAAATGTTCTTTGAAAATGTTGTTTTAGGAAATAGTGATACGACAATTTCAGAAAACGTAGGAATTAAAGGACAAGCTGATACTGCATTAGGTCTATTTGTTTATTCTAAGACAAGATTTGATGAAACTAAGAATTTATCACTTGCACCAATGACAAATGTTGAGCCATTCTCAGGATTCTATTATCCAATATATGCTCAACTTACAAAAAATGCTAAGAACCCTGCATCAGCAAGATTACTTATTGAGTTCATTATGACTGAAGAAGGATATAAACCTTGGTCAAGTGACGTTGGAGCATATTCAAGTAATCCAAATATCCCAATAAATGATGGTGATCATCCTCTAGAGTTCTGGGAAGAAATTCTAATCTTAGAAGATCCAGGATATCTATATGAAAACCGTAGTCAGGTTGAAGAGTTTGTTAACAAAGTTATAAATAAATAATTAACGAAACTGTAAGCCTATGTTTAGGTTTACAGTTTTTTGAAAGGAGATAAAATGTCATATAAGAATAGTATTAAAACATATTTTAGTAAACCACATAATATTATATTAGTTGTGTTATTACTACTGTTATCGTTTTTAACATTATTTCCATTACTGTCTTTGTTCAGAGATACAGTTACAGTACATCCATCAGAGTTAGTTAGTGTTCCAGGCTCTGCAGTAGGAGATTTAACTGCCCATCACTGGAAGAAAGTTTTCTTTGACGGTGAGAATAGTATGGTTATGTTTTATAAACCATTGTGGAATACTTTAAAAATATCAATTGGAAGTTCAATCTTAGCTATCACTTTAGGTGGTTCAGTGGCTTGGTTAATAACAAGATCTAACTTAAGATTTAAAAATATAATTAGTACACTATTTGTACTACCTTATATTATGCCAGCTTGGACATTAGCAATGGCTTGGTTAAACTTTTTTAGAAACTCACATATTGGAGGTTCACCCGGATTATTCACAGCACTTACCGGAATCGTTACACCTAACTGGTTTGCGTACGGTCAGTTTCCAATAATTATTGTATTGGGATTACACTATGCGCCATTCGCTTACATATTAATTGGGGGAATTCTAAAAAATATGGATGCGAACTTAGAAGAGGCTGCGACAATTCTAAAAACTAGTCGCTTTAAGATTTTGACAAAAATTACTCTTCCAATAGTAATGCCAGCTATTTTATCAACGTTCTTACTGACGTTCTCATCTTCAATGAGTGCATTCGCAGTTCCTGCATTTCTTGGAACACCAGTTAGATATCAAGTATTAACGACCCAGTTATTTAGAACATTAAATGGATTAAATCCAGGATACGGATATATTATGACATTAGTTATGATCGCAATTGGGACTATGATCTTAATGTTTAATGAGCGATATGTCGGAAAACGTAAATCATTTACGACTGTAACTGGTAAGAGTTCTCAAATATCCTTAGTTAATTTACGTGGTTTTAGAAATATTATTTCATTCGGATTATTAGGATTCTTAGTATTAATTGCAGTTGTACCGTTAATTACATTTGCGGTTGAATCATTTATTCTCGCACCAGGAGACTACTCTGCAAGTAACTTCACAACACTATTCTGGGTTGGGGAAGGTAGAGTTGATATCGGTGGTGGAGAACCAGGAATACTAATGAACAAATACATTTATTTAGGATTATGGAATAGTATTAAATTATCAGTAACTGCGGCATTAATCGCTGGTACTGCAGGAGTGTTAACAGGATATGCAGTAGTTAAAGCGAAAGGTAGTAAGTTAGCGGAAATCGTTAATAACTTAGCTTTCTTCCCATACTTAATGCCATCAATGGCATTTGGTGCTATCTACTTATCAATGTTCTCTAAGAACAACCTATTTATACCACCGTTATATGGTACATTCTTCTTATTAGCATTAATTGGTTCGGTTAAATACTTACCATTCGCATCTAGATCAGGTGTAAATGCTATGTTGCAATTAAGTGATGAGATTGAAGAGGCGGCAATAATTCAAGGTATTCCTTGGTGGAAACGTATGACTAAAATTATTTTTCCAATTCAAAAATCAAGTTTCCTATCAGGATACTTATTACCGTTCATGTCGGCAATGCGTGAGTTATCACTATTCATTTTATTAATAACTCCAGCCAACCGAGTACTTACAACGATGTTATTCCAATACAATGAAAAAGGTTGGAATCAGTATGCGAATGCAATTAACTTAATTATTATTGCAATAGTATTAATCTTTAACACTGTAGTTAATAAACTTACAGGTGCTTCAATAGATAAGGGTATAGGAGGATAATATGCCAGAAATTATTTTAAAAAATGTAACTAAAAAATTTGGAGATTTTATCGCAGTAGATAATTTAGATCTTACAATTGCCGATGGTGATTTTATTACACTACTTGGACCATCAGGTTGTGGAAAAACGACGACATTAAGAATGATTGCCGGTTTAGAAACACCAAGTGAAGGAGAAATATATATTGATGGAAAGTTAGTCTTCTCAAAAGAGAAGGCAATCAATATTTCGCCAGATAAACGTGATGTTGGATTTTTATTCCAAAACTACGCATTATGGCCACATATGACTGTTTATCAAAATATTTCATTTGGACTTGAAAACATGAAATGGCCAAAAGATAAAATTAAGGCAAGAGTTACTGAAATTGCCGAGATGTTAGACATTGAAGAGTTCCAACATCGCTATCCAAATGAGCTATCAGGAGGTCAGCAACAACGTGTTGCGATTGCGAGAACATTAGCACCTGGTCCTAGAGTATTGTTTATGGATGAGCCACTAAGTAACTTAGATGCGAAACTACGTATGGATATGCGAGCTGAGCTAAAACGTCTACATCAAGACACGGGTTCCACGTTTGTTTATGTTACGCATGATCAATTAGAAGCGATGACACTTTCGACAAAAATCTGTTTATTGAAAGAAGGAGTCCTAAATCAATATGATCCACCATTAGATGTATATAACGTTCCAAACAATCAATTTGTCGCAGACTTTGTCGGAAATCCAACTATGAACTTTATTGATGCGACAGCGTCAAACGTTAATCTAGATGATATTAAGATTAGTTTTAAAGAGAGTAAGGCAATGTTTACTCCAAAAGATAATATGACAATCATTGAAGAAGATGCAGATGTAATTATAGGCATTAGACCAGAATATGTAAGATTATCAGATGATGGAAAACTAAAAGGAGTAATTTACTCAACACTTCCATCAGGTCTTGAGACAATCTTAAAAATTGACTTCAATGGTGAAGTATTAACTTCAATTGTATTTGGTGATGTTGATTTTAAAGTAGATGAAGAAGTATCATTTGATTTTACTGGAAATCGTGTTAATATTTTTGATAGGGAAAGTAAAGAGTTACTAACTCAAGGAAGTATTGAATTTATTTAATAAAAGGGGCAGATACACATGAAAAAAATCCTGATTGTCGACGATGAAAAACACATTGTTGAGTTCTTAGAAATTAATCTAAAAAGACAAGGCTATGAAACGATTGCATCACTAAATAGTGAAGCTGTACAAGAGATCGCAATAATTGAAAGGCCAGACTGTATACTATTGGATATTATGATGCCAGTAATAAATGGTTATGAAGTTTGTCGTCGACTAAAAGAGGATGTTAGAACACAGGATATTCCAGTAATAATGTTAACTGCCAAAAGTGATGAATCAGATTCGATACTAGGACTTGGAATTGGTGCGGATGATTATATCGTAAAACCATTTAGTATAAAAGTTTTATTTGCTCGTATCGAAGCACTTTTAAGAAGATATAAAAATGACTTTACTAATGAAGAAATAATCATTGGCGATACAAAGATTGATGAGCGAAATAGTCAAGTACTAATAAATAATGATTTTATCAGCTTAACACCAAATGAAATGAGAATACTTATCTTACTTATAGAAAATAAAAACCAATTAGTTACTAGAGAAGAAATGCTAGATAAGATTGATTCAGATAGTAGCGAAATAAATAGTCGAACGGTTGACGTTCACATAAGTGGTATTAGAAAAAAAGTAAAAGACTCTGAGTTGAATATCAGGTCAGTTAGAGGTAAAGGCTATATTTTAAATGTATAAATTTCTACAAAGATTACCAAAACAATTTTTAAGTTTTATAGTGATTAGTCTTTTTTCAATACTACTAATCATTTTAATCGTTGTTTATATTCAAAGTAAGATCATTTCAGAAAACAAGAAAAAAATTGATATTCAAAATAGTACACTTAAAAGTAATGCTGAGAAAATTATAGCTTTAGAATCAAATAGGATTAAGTTAATAAAAGAAAATAGTAATCATGCAAACTATTTGAGTTCAGTTTTTACGAGTATGCGTGAAGGGATAATCGTTTTTAATAAAGATTATAAGATTGTACTTGCGAATCCATTTGCAATGGACACTCTCAATCTAGATAACTCGATATTTTTCGATAATAAGTTAGTTGAAAATAAATACCTAACTGAGATAAGTGAAATGTTACTGAAAATAGATGATGATCAACCTACATATGAAGTCATAAAAACTAATGATAATAAAGTTTATCTTAAATTTATTCTTGAAAGAATTCAGGATAAGTATAATCGAGAAGAGGAGTTAGGTTATTTTGTTTCGATACATGATGTAAGTGAGACAGAGCTAAATAATCGTTTAAGAAACGAGTTTATCGAAAACATATCACATGAGTTTAAAACACCAATGACTATCATTTTGGGATATGTAGAAACATTAAGATTATGGGATGATTTAGAACAAGAAACAGTTGAAAGATTATTAGAAGTTATCGATATTGAAGTAAATAGATTAAATGCGATGGTTGATCAGCTACTTAGCTTAACAAAAGTTAACGGAGAGATTGATATTACTAGAACTAAAATTAACGCAGTTAAGGTCGTTAAAAGTGTTATTGGACACTTTCAATCACTAACATATCAATCTAAAGTTAGTATAAAACTGGAATATGATGATGAAAATATAATTGTAGAAGGAGATCACCTTTTACTCATAAATGCAATTACAAATATAATAGACAATGCAATAAAATATACATTTGAATACGATACAATTAATATAAAAGTACATAGAGTGAATGAGGATTGCGTCATATCAATTAAAGATAATGGCCCCGGAATACAAAAGGCGCATCTTGATCGTATATTTGAAAGATTTTATCGAATAGAAAAAGATCGAAACTCTGAGACCGGGGGGACAGGTTTAGGACTATCAATTACAAAAAATAGCATCGAAAAAATTGGAGGCTATTTAAAGGTAATAAGTGAAGAAAACAAGGGGACAGAATTCCAAATTATATTACCGTTATAAAAACATAAAAGGGAGTATTATGAAAAATATTGAAACAGATTTAATAATAATAAGCGGAATGAGTGGTTCCGGTAAAAGTACGGCAATAAAAGCACTTGAAGATATTGGTTATTTTTGTGTGGATAACTTTCCACCTGAATTAGTTAAATACTTGGCAAACTATATTTCGGAAAATAAGATGAAATATCAAAAAATGGCTATCACTGTCGATACAAGAAGTATTCACTCAATAGATGATTATTTAGAAGTGATTTCAGAGTTAGAGTCAATTGGCGTAGATTTTGTATCTCTATTTTTAGATAGCGATAATGAGACACTTCTAAAAAGATATAAAGAGACAAGAAGGCTACATCCATTTATGGATGATAGCGATTTAGATCTAGAACAATCAATCGAAAAAGAAAGAGAGTTCATGGACAAAATCAAGCAAGTTAGTAGTGCAGTTATTGATACTAGCGTACTTGGAACTGCGGAGTTAAAACAGCGAATACTTAACTTATACTCTACAGATTCAAAAGGAAAACTGAATGTCAATATTATTTCATTTGGCTTTAAGTATGGAATACTACAAGATGCAGACTTAGTGTTTGATGTCAGATGTTTAAAAAATCCATATTATGTAAAAGAGTTAAGACCTAAGACGGGAAATGATCAAGATGTTAGAGACTACGTAATGTCTACAAAAGAAGCGCAAGGGTTATTTGATCATATTAAAGGATACTTAGAATATTCAATCCCACTATATAATTTAGAAGGAAAATCACAATTAATTGTGGGTATCGCATGTACTGGCGGAAAACATAGATCAGTTACATTCGCTAACTTATTAGCTAAAGAGTTAGCTTCAGATGAGTTAAATGTTACAGTTGAACATCGAGATATTAAAAAAGCATGATTGACAGTATAATAAAATTTGGAACAGGTGGTTGGCGAGCAATAATTGGTGAAGATTTCATTAAATATAATATCCAAAGAATTGCATATGCGACCTTAGATTTAATTAAAGAGAATGGGGTTTTAATCGCTTATGACCGTCGTTTTCTCTCAGAACAAGCATTAGTATGGGTAATGGAAGTTCTTTTAGCGTACGATAAAAAGGTGTATATCGTGGATGGGACAACACCAAGTCCAGTAGCGATGCACTATGTTGAAGATAATCATTTAGATTTAGGTTTAATGATAACCGCAAGTCATAATCACGGATTATACAATGGTATTAAAGTCATTGATAAAGGTGGTATTGATGCGAATGTTGAGCTTACTAATAGGATCGAACAGATAGCTAATACAGTTAAATCATTCAAGACGGTAAATGTTGATTTAAACCGAGATCGCGACAAATATTTTGTCGCTAATCCAAACTTAAATTATATTAGATCTATATTGAAACAAGTAGATAGAGAAAGTATCCAACAAAAAAACTTACTCGTTGCCGTGGATAATATGCATGGTGTTGCACACCGACTACTGCCATCACTGTTAAATAACTTAGGTGTAAGATACAACTCATTGCGAGATGAAAGAGATCCGTTATTTGGCAATCAAGTGCCAAATCCTACAAAAGATAACTTAAATTTATTAGCACTTGAGTTCAATAAAATTCCCTATAACTTGGGGGTGGCAACAGATGCAGATGGGGATCGGATTGCCCTTTTAGATGAGCATGGACAATATGTTCATCCAAATGTAGTTTTGTCACTACTATATAAATACTTACTGGAAGAGAAAAAACAAGTAGGTGCAGTAGTAAAGAATGTTTCGACTACAAACAGATTAAATCAAATAGCCAACAAACATAATCAACAAACATTAGAAGTTAATGTTGGATTTAAAAATATATCTGAAGGAATGAAAAAAGTAAATGCAATCATTGGAGGAGAATCTAGTGGTGGAATTACTACAAAAAGCCATATTAAAGGTAAAGATGGAATTTACTCTGCAATTCTAGTGTTAGAAATGTTAAGTAATACTAATAAAACATTATCGGAATTAGTTAATGGTCTAACGTTAGAGTATGGAGAACTTATTTTTGATGAAGAAGATTTTACTGTCCCGCAAGAACATGCTGATAGTATGATTAACTTAATATCTGAGTTATATAAAAATAAGAAATTTGATGTTAGTCTAAATGATGGCCTTAAAGTTAATATTAATAAAAGTACATGGTTTACACTCCGAAAATCAGGCACAGAAAATGTTCTAAGATTTGCAGCTGAAGCAGAAAATCAAAATGATATTGAAGAAATGAAAAATGTAATAAATAAATATATGTAGATAAAGGATGATAAAAATGGATGTACAGACAACCGTTATTCGCGTACTAATAAGTTTACTTTTATCAGCAATAGTAGGTTATGAACGTGAGATAAATCAAAGTAATGCCGGACTAAAAACTCATGTAATAGTCGGTGTTGCGGCAACTATGGTAGCTTTAATGCAAAGTAACATAGTTTTAGAAACAGCTCAAAGAGCAGTTTTAAATCCTGCGGTAGGCGATGTTATAAAATCTGATCCCGCAAGACTTATTGCCCAGGTAATAAGCGGCGTTGGTTTTTTAGGAGCTGGAACTATTATCGTAACTAAGCGAAATATTTCTGGACTTACAACGGCTGCATCAATATGGTTCGTCGCAAGTTTAGGCTTAGCAGTTGGTATGGGATACTATGCTGTTGCTATCTCTGGGTTTTTAGTAATAATCTTTATATTAATAATTTCAAAATATGTCATAAAAATTCCAGTTCCAAGAAGGTTAATAATAAAATTTATTGGATCAGAAGATGTTCAAGATGATATTAAGAATATATTTTATAGCGAAGGACTAGAAGCAAAAATAATTAAATTTGATATGGAACTATTTCATGATCAAAAGATCTTCGTTACAACTTATGAAACTGATATTATTAATAATAAATCCTTTGATAAGTTAATTGAAACTTTATCAAAGCATGAAGAGATAATTAGTGTATTACTCACAAATATATAAGTAGCAATATTAATA
>CAYWKT010000013.1:0-23468 GCA_964458985.1 uncultured Erysipelothrix sp. | reverse complement strand
AAATCTCCCTATTTAGGGAGTATCTTTTATTTCGTTATTGCTTTGTAGTTTTGTATAGCAGTAAAACTACAAATATAAGCAAAATTAGTAAAATAGAATAATCAAATTTCTGAATATATGGAACCAAAAACCCAATATAAGGAAAAACTCTAATAACTTTTCCTACTATTTCATCAAACTCAATTGTCCAGTCATCAACTTTATGATAATTGTCGGAGTACGTATAATACTTATCGTCTATAATGTCATATATTCGATGAGTTATTAAATCAGTCGTTCCATCATTATTAATATCATGTTTAAACGTAATTATGTCACCAATTGAATATTTCTCTATGTTTGTTTTAACACTAATTATACTATTAGTCATTATTGTTGGCTCCATACTATCGCTTATAACTACAAAATTTCTGACCTTAATAATATTGTAGTATTGTTGTGGAAACAGCGTTCTATAGCTCATAAGAATTATAGCCATAATTAATAAAATGTATATAAATACTTCAATTGCTACTTTAGCTTTTTTCATTTGTCTAAACTCGCTATAATCCACATTTCACTTTGTTTTGGGCTCAAATTATTAATCGATTTAATTTTATAAGGTAACTCTAGACGATAAAAAACATTTTCAAAAAAAATGATATCGTTGTGATAATATGTATTTGTCGAAGTATAATCATTTGATACTAAATTCCATTGTCCAGAAGATTTTTCGGAAAGTGGATTTACTAGCTTCCCATTTTTGAGTGCGACATACACTTGATTTTCAACTATAATTTTATCCTCTACTTTATAACTATGATTATCTACATATGTATCTGAAATAAGTTTCCATGAATACTGATTATCCGGTCGTTCAATCGTCTGGTAACCAGTAGCATAATAATATTTAGAGTTGTAATAAACTATATCATTTCTATTATAATGTAGATTATCATCATACAATTTATCAAACCTTTTATAGTGGTTGTTCCATCGATTAGGATTATCTGGAGCTCTACAACCAATCGGTTGATTAATTTGAACTGTAGCCATACACGTATTATTATTTGATAAATCAAGTAAATAATAAGTACTGTATTTGGGATAGTAAACTACAATTTTACTATAATTCTTAACATCTTTATTTAAAATGAGTGTTTTTTTTGTATAATTTTCGGTTGTTATCTCTATATCTTGATCATAATTAATTGAGCCATTACTACTTTCTGTATCCAAATATCGCCAGTCCCCAAGTTGAATATTAGCCACAGTGTGATTAATATCTTCACTAAATTCAATCCAGTAATTATAACTAATGTTTAACATTATCGGAATACTCAATAACAGCGTAATTGAATATAGCAAAATACGTTGCATATAAATTACTTAGTCGTTTCCTTTGTCACATTAAATGTTGCTTGCAGTTCTAAAATTTGACCCTTTATTGCATCATACTCTGCTTTAGACTTTGGTGCGTGTTTGAAAGAAACTGTAAACACAATTTCAACTGGATCTCCATTTAGAATAATATCTTTACTACTCTCATCAAAATCTAAATGAAACAATCCATTTTCAGTAGAAATATTTTTTACTTTTATTTTAGCATCACTTATCCTTAATTTACCTTTAATTACTTCATTGTCTGTAGCATTAGTTGGTTCTTTCCAGTTTACTTGATAAATAAAAGTATATGTATCAGTTTCACTTTCATTTCTTACATATCCTTTTGGTACTAATGACTTATTAGTTTCATTTTGTTTGACTAATTCCAATGTAGTATCTACTACCCCAGCTTCTCCAATTTGGATTGTGTTTCCTTCTAAATTTATATTTGAGCCATTTATGTCTTTTGCCCAATACGCAAATGTGAATGTTGTTAGTAAAAGACCAAGCAAAACTAAAACAATCACACTAAAATACTTTGTGATTTTCATATGAAAATTCCCCTCCCTATTTTCTAGTAATAATTTCTTACTAATTTACTAGTGGACAATTATAATACTTCTTTTCATTTATGAATGTCCACCATCTAAAAGTGTTATTTAAGATAGTCGCATAAAAAAAAAACTCAATGTTTACTTTTGAGTTCTTTTAAGTGTTTAATAAATAAGTTTAAATACGTATAGTAGCGCTCGACAAAGCCTTCTGTGTCACCACCATGATTCTCTGTATGGAGTGCCCATAAGAGCCAGTAGTACGCTCCTACGATGAAGTAGCTATAATATTCAATTAATGTCTTTATATTATACTGATCTTCTAAGTAATCTTTTAAAATATTATCGATTTCTTCTAATGTGTATGGTGAGCAAACGAAAAATGTACATAGATCTAAGGCTGGGTGAGCATCGTTTGAAAACTCCCAGTCAATTAAATACGTTTGATCTTCACTAATTAAAATGTTTGTCGTGTAAATATCATGATGACATAATGTCACATCGGAATTCTCATAGTCAAGTGTTGCATATATTTGCATTACTTCATCTTTTATATTTAGAAGATCGGGATATATTTTTAATCCATACTCACTATTTAAACTTAAGTAGTTGTCTATTTCTTTAATAATATTGTATGGATGATTACTTCTTACTTTTGCGTTATGTAATTTCTGCATAAGTTTAACGATTAGTTTTTGATCATTAGTACTCGTATAATCAAAATAACGATAATCATCGATAAAGGCAGAAATTTTATCGCCCTCATTAGTAATACTAATTAATGATGGATCTAATCCGATTTGCTTCGCAATTAAATGGGCATCATGTTCAGCTTTACGATTAATTATTTTCTCACTATTTACTCCAGGATAACGATATACATATTTTTGATTCGCATATTCAAATGTGAACACATCATTCATATACCCACCTAATAGTAATTGAAAATTAGATACTTCTTTTATGCCACAGTCTAATGTATTCATTATCGTCTTACTAACACGTTGTGGATCAATGTGTGTGAAGTTATTCGCTTCAATAAATTGTTCAATTGTTTCATATTTTTTCATAAACTCTCCTTCTAGCGACCGCCTCCGCCGCCGCCTCCAAATCCCCCACCGCCTGAGAAACCGCCACCTGAAAATCCACCGCCACTTGATGAGAAACTACCACTACTCTTACCTGCTTCAATCTTCGGTATTATTTGCGTGTTTACATTCATCATTGATCTTGTGAGTGATCGATAAATCATGTAATCAGTCATCGTCGAAGTACGACTTGGATAATAAGGTGATGCTTGTATATTAATATTTTTAAACTTATCTAACCACAACGTTGAAAAACCAAATATAAATGCGTATGGTAGAACATCGTAGTATAAATAAGGATGATCATTAACCATCATTTCTAATTCATCTTTTTTAGCGTACTTAATGAATGAGCGTAAGCCATGAATTTCACCGAGTAAATCACTTCCGTACTTAGTACGCCCGTAAATTTTAGACGCTAAGATAAATGATAGTGATGATATAGCACTATAAGATAAAATTACTATCTCATTAATTTTTACATAAATTGTCATTTCCGCTACTACCAAACTAACGTATGCAGTTGCGACAGTAAGTAATATTGCTACAATGTTTACTAATTTTGCCTTCTTCACATTTCCTTTATGATCATAATTAAAGCTGATTGCCGATGAGATAAGGTTAATGAAAAAGAAGATAATCGTCATAATAATCACTAATGCGATAGTTCGATCTGATGATAATAAGACTTTATTTAAGCTTTGATAAATCACATAAGCATATGTGAGTGTAATTAAGATCATCGTAAGAACCATTTTTGTTTGGTTTTTCTTAGTATATATTTCACCTTTAGCTTTGACTGCCTTAGATATATTAAAACTTGCGGTCGCAATATCTTCATAAATATTTTCAGTTTGCCATTTACTGACAGTTTGAATTTCATCATCTTTAAACATTGCATTAAATAGTTTTACTTCAAAGCTTTCGCGATTGATATCAATATCTTTTAATTTTTTAAATGATAAATCAGGATCTTTCTTACTCGTACTATCATCCATTATAATTTCGATGAAACCTAAGTTGGCCCATTCAAAGATTAAACCATATATAGCATTTGCTTGCATCGGATTTGAGTAAACTGAGGCAACCATTGGACTATTAAATCCTTCTGGGGCTTTAAAGCTTACTTTTTCTATAATTGGATAGTGACTACGATATTTCATGTTCATAAATAAGGCAAAAATAAAGACTACACTAATACTCATTAGTGAAACTATATTGTGTGATGAGATTTCAGGACGCATAAAGTAATCATCTGGCAGTGGTATAAATGCCGTAATCCCATTTCCATTTCCAAAAACTACTTCTTCATTAAAAGCACATGAGAACGTCTTACTACTTACAACTTCACAACTATAATTGACATTTTCACCGTTTGAATAACTATCTGCCTTAGTAACTATTTTATCCATATCAACTTCTTTATAAAAATTGACATTAGCTTTAAAGTTATGAACTGATGCGCTCCAATCACTAATTAAGTTTTGAAAGAAACCTTCTTCTTGATTCATTAAATCTAATTTTTCTGTATGTATTTTATAAGAAATCGTATATTCTCTTACTCCAGTGAAGCGCTCTGCCCCTTCATCTTCTCCGACAATAATTCGCTCACCACTAGTTTGGGTTTCTACTGAATAAACATCGCCTTCTAAGTTAATGTCTGTGATTGGCATGTAGTAAGTTTTAGTTATCGTCTCATTAGTATCTTCATCATATAACTCAAGTGCGTACGAAGTTTTCAAATCACGATATATTCCAAGTGCCGGTAGAAAATAATTTATTTTAAATTTCTCAGTAACATCGTATACTCCATCTTCGTTCACATTTATATTCACTTCTAAGTCTAATATTTCAAAGTTATCGATTGCACTAACTGTTTGAACATTAAAAAAAGAAAAGAATAATGCGAACATTATTACGGTAATAATCTTATTAAATTTATGCATTTAACCACCGTCTTTCTTCTCTTATTATATATTATTAAATTTTTCTTTACTACTAAATTTTACTCTTATAAAACGTTCTATTTTCTAATGAGAAAATTCTAGAAGTAAACTCACCAGCTTCAATTGAGTCCATCGCTTTATCTAACATGTTAAGTCTTGCATCTAAGTTGTCAATAAATGATAAAATTTCCGCTTCACTTACCATTGGCAGAACAGGTGATCCATACTCGTATTGGCCATGATGCGATAAGATTAAATGTCTTAATAACATTACTTCTTCACTATCTTCAACATTTAATTCTCGTGCATAGTGTAAAAGATCAGCTTGCATTAGTGAGATGTGACCTAATAGTTTTCCTTCTGTCGTATAGTGCGTTAAGATTGGTCCAGATAATTCTGTAGTTTTCCCAAAGTCATGTAAGATAATTCCAGCATACAGTAAACTCTTATTTAAAAATGCATGTTGATTGGCGATACTTTCCGCAATTCTTAACATTCCTAATACGTGTGTTGCAAGTCCTCCGACATACTCATGGTGAATTCTTGATGCCGCTGGGTATGTAAAGAAATCCTTTTTGTTTTCGTTAATAATTTTTGAGACAATCGCATGTAATATTTCATTATCGATTTGCTCAATATATGAATAAACTTCTTCTTCTAAAACACTTTGTTCAAACGGAGAAGCTTTTAAATAATCAGTAACATCATATTCACCTTCAGGCATTACTTTCGCAAAGTTTACTCTAAGTTGTAAGTTTCCACGATATAGTAGTACATCACCATTTACTAGTACGACATTTCCAGGTTGAATCATATTAATTGATTCTTCATTGGCATCCCATAGTTTCGCATCAATTACTCCACTATTATCTTGAAACTCAATATTTAAATATACTGCCCCTGCATTAGTTAATCCTTTTGTTACATTTACTATTAATAATGGTTCATTAATTCTTAACCCTTCATTAAAGTCTTTAATATAAATTTTACTCATCTTCATTCTCCATTTCATCAAGTACGTTATTTATGACGTCATTTTTATACCCTCTTGATCTTAAGTAAGTGTATAATCTTTGACGTAATTCATATCCTTCATACTTTTGCTTATATCTTCTAAAACTCTTTTCAAAATCACGTTTAATTAAATTATATTCGTGATCCTCATCATAATCGAAATCTATTTCGCTAATTACATCCATCATTATATCATTATTAAAGCCCCGATACATTAATTTCTGTCTAAGTGTATTTTCACTTTGAAATTGATTTTTATTTCGGATTGATTTTATACTTTTGGATGCGAACTCATATGCTAACTCAAATTCCTTTTGATAATTATAGATTAAATACGCTTCTATTATATCACTATTAACTTTAACACTTATTAGCGATGACTTAATCTTATTGTAGCCATGATATTTAGCTTGACTTCTTTCAATTAAATCAGTTGTATAGCGTATATCATTAATGAAGTCATAACGAATTAGTTTTTCAACTATTTCATCAACTTCATAATTTTTTAATTTAAAATCGTTGTATAAATGCTCACGAATTTCATATTCCGTTCGATCTTTATACTTAATTTTATTTAATGCACTTAAGTATCCATTATGAAAATTAGATGCCACTTTAATCTTGTTTAACAAGTGCTCACCTAATTCCATATTTGCCTTAAGTTTTAATTCAAAGTATGTATCATCAGAAACTTTATATTTACTTAAATCATCTAAAGTAATTAATATAAAGTTGTTTGTGATTTTAATCGAAGTAATTTTTTTCATTTTCTTCAATCTCAATCGCCTCTCTATAACATTCAATAATTCGCTCATAGTATACTTCTAGACTGTAGTTTTCACTCATCTTTAAAGCATAGTCGCGCATTTTCTCTTTTAATCCTGGCTGTGATGTGAAACTGTCGATTTGATTCGCAAGCTCTAAGGCACTTTCAAAATAAAATCCTGTTTCATTTTCAACGACTAACTCTTTTAATACTTCATCTGGTTTAACGAAAATACTTAAGCCACTCGCTAAAGCTTCAATGTACGTTAAGCCTTGTGTTTCAGTCGTCGATGCACTAATAAAGGCATCTGCCGCATGATAGTAAGCCGGAACATCATCACTTGCGATTAATCCTTCAAAGAAAACATAGTCTTCTACATCAAGTTTACTTGCTAGACGTTTTAAATCTTTTAGATCAGGACCGCCTCCGACAATCAATAGTTTTGCCTTAAGTCCTTTTTCTTTAACATGTTTAAATGCTTCAATTACTTCATCGACACTTTTCTCTTTAGCTAAGCGTCCAACGTATGTGAATAAGACATCATCTTCATTAATATTATATTTTGATTTAATTGAAGAAATCTTTTCATCACTCGTTAAATTATAATCGAAACGTTTTAAATCTAAGCCCGTTGGAATGACTCTAATTTCTTTTTTGATTCCATATCCTTCTAACATTTCTTTCGTTTTATAACTTGGAGTAATAACTATATTACTCTTTTTAGTGAATGACTTACTTAAAACTTCGACGACTTTCTTCGTAATACTATCAACCATGTCGATGTTGAAAATATTTAAGTAATGAGTATAGTCTTCGTATGTCGTATGATACGTATTTACTAAAGGAATATCCCACGTACTCGCTAAGTAGCGTCCATATATTCCAACCCCAAACTCTTGTTGGATATGAATGACGTCTAAATCCCATTTCTTTATTGGTCCCGTTGCTTGAAGTTGTATTGGACTACTCACTTTGTATCCATAAAGAAAATCCAGTTTTATTCCTGGCAATCTAAGTATTTTTTCTTCATCCGTATATGTCGTCTTAATTAAGCTATCATGGTTTGTAACAATGTAAACTTCATGACCATGCATTTCTAAAGCTTTCTTCAAACTTACTACCGATGTCACAACTCCGTTAACATCCGGCAAGTATGTTTCAGTAAAAATTCCGATCTTCATATTATCGCCTCTATCCCTATTATATTGTATAAAATTATAATTTTCAAATTAACTCTAGCTTTATTACGACTTTGTAATAAAGTGAAAATTTAGTAAAATAGTTTAATTCATATAAAAACTAGAGTTTTCCTCTAGTTTTTACTTTACTTATTTAAGTGTAGATTCATCCAGTTTGTAATTTCAGTTAACCTTTTTAAACGCGCTTTAGGTTTACCGGAACGTGATAAATCATGATTTTCATTTTTAAAGTAAATAAACTTAGACTCAACGTCATTCATTTTTACACGAGTGTAAAGTTGAAGTCCTTGTTCCATTGGGCAACGATAATCAGCATCACTATGAATAAATAGTAATGGTGTTTTAATGTTGTCGGCATATTTAAGTGGTGATTGATTCCACGCTATCTCAACATCATTTAATGTATCCGCTGCCGTTTGATCTTTGGCGAAGTATGAGCCAATGTCTGAGGTACCAGCGAAAGATATCCAGTTAGATATACTTCTTTGCGTTGCTGCGGCACTAAAGCGATCAGTATGAGAGACAATCCAGTTCGTCATAAATCCACCATATGAGCCACCGGTAACACCCATTCGACTTTCATCTAATTGGTATTCTTTCACAACTAAGTCAGTAAAATGCATTAAATCATCAAAGTCCCCACTTCCATACTTACCACGGATATCCATAAACTCATTATCTCCACAATCTGAACCACGTGGATTAGTAAAGTAGACGACATAACCTAAGTTAGCCCACACTTGCATTTCATTGTAGAAGGCAGTTGAGTATATAGTTTTAGGTCCACCATGAATATCTAAGATCGATGGATATGATTTACCTAATTCAAAATCTTTTGGTAGTAAAACCCAACCATCTAACGTCTCATTATCTCTTTTGTACGCATGATGAATTGGCTTAGCAATATAAGTATTTAATAGTATCTCTTCATTAAAGTTTGTAATTCTATTTCCATTTTTATATAACTCTTGTAGTTTATCGGCATTAATTTCGATTGTATATAGATCGTTTTTATAAAAAGTCATTGCGTCAATTGAACTTTCAGATTTTCGATATTCTTTTACACTTACTCCATCAAATTCATAAATAATCGTATGATGATTCTTACTACCGACAAAATAATATTTATTATCATGTGTGACAGTCGTATTTAAAGGTCCATAGCGAACATCACTTCCGACAGTACTATTTGATGAGTATCCAAAATCAACTACTTTTGAAATATCATCGTTTGAGACTTCATAGAAATCTCCATTTTGATTCATTCCATACTTAAGTTTATCACTGCCTAAAAAGTAAATTTTATCATTTAACTCAAACAGTTTAGAAAAACTATAACCTGAGTTTTCAGTAATATTAGTATACGTTTCACTATTTAAATCAAATACTCTAATATCAGCATAATAGCTTGGTTTGTTCGTATTCTTTTGATAAGTGTAAATGACTTTCGTTCGATCATTTGATAAAAACGCTAAACTTAGTGTTTCATCCTTACTCCCTAATGGAACATATTTACCTTCTTTATACAAAAATATTTGACTATTACGATTACGTGTAAATGAGCCGCCATCGCGTTGAATCGGAATTGCCTCAAACTCTTCAAATTCTTCGTTGTATTTATCTTGTTCGATAAAGTTTAAACGAACTTCATCATCTTCAAAATATGCATGTTCTGCCTCATTTAAACTAGTATAAACAAGTAATGATGTTTCATCAATTACTTCAATACTTGATACTGGAAGTGGAAAATCATATGCCACAGTTTCACTTTTATCGTCTATATTATAACGATAGACAATTGTATGTTTTTCTTTCTTTAGAGCTTTTTCTTCTTTAGTCTTTTCTCTAAAAAACAGAATCGTATTGGAACTCTCCCAAAAATATTTAAAGTCTTTTTTTAACTTCAATGATTTATGATTACGAGCTCCATCATAAAGATAAAGTCGATGACGATACTCGTTTTTCTTTAAACTCATTTTTGTTCGAGTATAACTTAATGTTTCCCCATTTAAACTTGTTTGTAAGTTACTTAATGAAATAAAATCTAAAAACTGATCAATCTCTAAATTTCGCATAATTAGCCCTCCATATTTTAATAATTATAGCACATAAAAAAAACTAGAGAAAATTATCTCTAGTTTTTAAAATTAACTTATAATGCTTATTGAATTTCCGCTAAGTTTTTTAAACGGTTATAACGATATTCTGCATCTAGACGAGATTTAGCGAATAAATCTTCGGCATGTTCAGGGTTAACTGAGCTTAATGCTGAGTATCTACGTTCTGCCATTAGGAAATCTTGGTATTTATCGAAATCAGGTTCAGCTGAGTCAATAGTTAATGGTTTATCTAATGTAGGGTTGAATCTGTATAGAGGCCAGTATCCTGATGCAACTGCATCTTTTTGACGAGCTTGGTGATTTGATAATCCACCTTTAATACCGTGTTCAATACATGGTGAGTAAGCTACGATTAATGATGGTCCTTTGTATGCTTCAGCTTCTTTGAAAGCTTTAATTGTTTGCATACGGTTAGCTCCCATTGAGATTGAAGCAACATATACGTGACCATAAGTCATCATAATTTGTCCAATATCTTTCTTAGCCACTTCTTTACCACCAGCTGCGAACTTCGCAATTGAAGATGCTTGTGATGATTTAGATGATTGTCCACCTGTATTTGAATATACTTCTGTATCTAGAATTAGAACGTTAACGTCTAAGTTATTAGCAAGTACGTGATCTAGTCCACCAAATCCGATGTCATATGACCATCCGTCTCCACCAATAATCCAAACTGATTTAGAAATTAAATCTTTTTCGAATTCTAAGATAGCTTTAACTTTTTCTGATTTAGAAGCTTTTGCAAGTTCAACTAAGTCTTTAACTAAGAAGCGTTCTTCAATACGATCACCTTTAACAGCTAAGTATTTTTCGATTACTTCTAGTAATTCTGGTTCAACTTCGTCTTTAGCATCTTCTAAAATTGTAACAATCTTAGTTGCTTTAACTTCTTGTGCGATTTGCATTCCGAATCCAAATTCAGCGTTATCTTCAAATAATGAGTTAGCCCATGCGATACCTTCATCATTTTCATCGTTTACAAATACACTTGATGGAGTTGATCCACAGTAGATTGATGAACAACCTGTTGCGTTCGCAATTAACATATCTCTTCCGAATAATTGTGATGCTAAGCGATAGTATGGTGTTTCACCACAACCAGCACATGCCGCACTTACTTCAAAGTATGGTTTTAAGAATTGCGTTCCTTTAATAGTATCTGTACTAAAGATATCTGATTTGTATTCAGTTTCTTTGTATAAGTAGTTAGCAAGTGGTGCTTCATGCATTTGCTCGTTAACATCTACCATTACTAATGCTTTTTGACCACCTTTACCTGGACACTCTGTAGCACATAATGCACATCCTACACAGTTGTCTGGTGAGACTTGTACTCGATAGTATAGACCTTCAGTTTTTGGTCCCATTGGTTTAATTGTTTCAACGAAGTCAACTGGAGCATTCGCTAATTCTTCTTCTGTTAACATGAATGTTCTGATTGTCGCATGTGGACATACGAATGAACAGAATCCACATTGGATACAGTTTTCTGGAATCCATTTTGGAACTTGTGTCGCAATTTGACGGTGTTCGTTAAATGCAACGTTATTTCTCATCGTTCCATCTAAAACATTTTGCTCGATAAATGCTGAAACAGGAATATCATTACCGTTTAGTGAGTTAATTTCCATAACGAAGTTATCGAAGTAATCATCACCTGTACTTACTGCCGCATTAACATGTAAGTCTTTCCAAGCTGGATCTACAGTAATTTCAACTAATCCTTCTTTTCCTAAATCGATTGCTCTATGGTTTGCGTCGACAATTTCTTGTCCTTTTGAACCATATGATTTAGTTGCAGCATCTTTCATGTGAGTTAATGCTTCATCATATTTCATAATGTCTTCGTTTAATGCGAAGAAACTTGATTGTAAGATTGTATTAGTTCTTCTACCCATTCCAATTGAGTCAGCTAAGTTTACTGCATTGATAATGTAGAATTTCGCATTTTTCTCTGCAAGTTGTTTCTTAACTTTGTTAGGAATATGGTTAATTAGATCATCACCTTCAAATGTAGTACTTAATAAGAAAGTTCCACCTGGTTTTAAGTGACGAATCATATCATACTTGAATAGATAAGCATCTAGTGAACATGAGATAAAGTCAGCTTGATCAACATAGTATGTTGAACGAATCTTATCTTCACCAAATCTTAAGTGAGAACGAGTTGCTCCTCCTGCTTTTTTACTATCATATGCAAAGTATGCTTGTGAGTTTAAGTCGGTATTATCACCGATAATTTTGATTGAGTTTTTGTTCGCTGAAACTGTACCATCAGATCCTAATCCGTAGAATAGGCATGAAGTATAGTCTGTAGTAACATCAAAGTTTGGATCACTTTCAAGTGATAAGTTTGTAACGTCATCATTAATTGAAATTGTAAATCCTGTATGAGCTTCTTCTTTTAATAAGTGGTCATATACTGCTTTAATATCACGTGGTTGAGTATCTTTTGAAGATAATCCATAACGTCCACCAACGATACGTTTAATGTTTTTATATCCGCTTAATTCTGCGACTACATCTAAGTATAGTGGCTCATGTGAACCTTGCTCTTTTGTACGGTCTAAGACTGCAATTTGCTCAACAGTTTCTGGTAAGACAGCTTTTAAATGTTTAGCTGAGAATGGACGATATAAATGAACTTTAATCATTCCAACTTTTTCACCTTGTTTGTTTAGCTCATCGATAACTTCATGAGTAGTTTCTGTAACTGATCCCATTGCGATAATAATACGAGTTGCATCTTCAGCTCCATAATAAGTGAATGGTGCATAATGACGTCCTGTAATTTTTGAAATTTCTTCCATATAATCGGCAACGATATCAACTACTTGTCCGTAGTGAGTATTTTGTGCTTCACGTCCTTGGAAGTAGATATCATCGTTTTCTGCTCCACCGCGAGTAACTGCGTTACCGTGTGGGTTTAGTCCACGAGCTCTAAATCTTGCGACTGCTTCTTGATCAAGTAATGGTAGTAATTCTTCTTTTTCAATTACTTCGATTTTTTGAATTTCATGTGAAGTTCTAAATCCATCAAAGAAGTGTAAAACTGGTGCTGATGCTTTAATTGCAGATAAATGTGCAACTCCCGCTAAGTCCATTGCTTCCTGAACTGAATGCGATGCAATCATTGTTACTCCCGTTTGTCTTACTGCATAAATATCTTGGTGATCACCAAAGATTGAAAGTGCGCGTGTTGCAATTGATCTTGCTGATACGTGCATTACTGCTGGTAACATTTCTCCAACCCATTTATACATGTTAGGGATCATTAATAATAAACCTTGAGATGCTGTGTAAGTAGTAGCTAGTGTACCCGCTTGAAGTGCACCGTGTACCGTACCTGCTGCTCCTGCTTCTGATTGAAGTTGAACAACGTTCACAACTGACTCAAAGATGTTTCTTCTTCCTTGAGATGCCCACTCATCGACTAATTCAGCCATAGTTGATGATGGCGTAATTGGATAAATACCTGCGACATCTGTAAACATATATGAAATATGTGCTGCTGCGGTATTACCGTCCATTGACATAAATTTTTTTGACATTTTTACCTCCCGTAAAATACATTTATATTATACTAAATTTCACAAGATATTAAAAGATTAAATGCAAGTATATTGCTCTTTTTACACATTTTTTCGTAATAATCTTGATTTTCTCTATAAATAAACACATATAATATGCAAAATTTTTGATTTATTCTAAACTAAACCGCTTCTTAAAGTGAAATGTTAGCGTTTTGTTCACTATAGTATGATAACACTTTCAATTAAAAGTAAATAAAAATAAAGCGCTTTATACTGTATAATTAAATAAGGAGGAAAATAATAGGAATATGATAAAAACTTACACATTAGAAAATGACTTTTTAAAAATTAAATGCTTAAACTTAGGGGCAGCGATTACTGAATTTGTCGTCAAAGATAAAGATATTGATATAATTTTAGCGCACAGTGATAATGATGCTTATAAAACTAACTTTGGAAGCCACGGTGTTGTCGTAGGCAGAAATGCTAATCGAATTGAAAATGCAGAAGTATTAATTAATAATGCGAAATATAATCTTGAAGTTAATAATTTTCACAATAACTTACATACCGGTACAAATGGAATTCACTTCAAATACTTAGACGTAAAAGAAGCCAAAAATTCATTAATCTTTTCGACAGTAATCAAACATTTAGAAGATGGATTTCCAGGTGACTTAAATATTAAAATTACATATGAGCTAATCGATAATAAATTCAAGATTAGTTATGAAGCGAAATCAAATATGGATACGATTGTCAACGTTACAAACCATTCATACTTCAATTTAAATGGTATTGGATCATCTAACGTCCACGATCACAATTTACTAATTAACTCTAACTTCTATATGCCAAACAATGAGTTTGGATTTCCAACTGGAGAAATTATTAATGTCAAAAATACTGGCTTCGACTTTACGACAAAACGTTTAATCAAAGATAACTTAGAAAAAGATGATGATCAAATTAAGCAATTTAATGGTATTGATCACAATTATTTAATTAATAATGATGATAATGACTTCGTTGCATCGATTGTAAATGATGACGATTCAATTACAATGAACGTATATAGTGATCAAAGTGCCATGCATTTATACACTGCAAACCATTTCCCTGATGATTTAACAATCGGAAAAAATAATGAACCATATCCACACCATGGAGGAGTTGCTTTTGAAACTCAACTTTCACCAAACTCACTGCAAATGCCTTGGTTAAAAAGTCCAATCTTAAAAGCAAATGATAAATTTGAGTCTTATACGACTTTTGAGATTATAACGAAGTAGTAAAATAAAAACATAAAAGAGTGAAACTGTCACAACGACAATATCACTCTTTTTTAGTAATAAATTATATTTAATTTAATCAAAGTGTCATTATAATATAAAAAGTCAGAAATATTATTGATAATCAATAACTTTCTGACTTTTAATATTAAATTATTTTACTACTTTATTCTTCTAGCTCCTGCACCAGCCTCTGCAATGTAGAAGTCTGCTTCATAGCCAATTTTGTCTAAGTATACTTTAGATACATTTTCAATGACTGCTTCTGCTTGCTCTTTGTCGACAATTGCGATTGCGCAACCACCAAAGCCAGCTCCAGTAACTCGTGCTCCTAAGACACCTTCATTTTCAAGTGCAGTTTCAACTAGTGTATCTAATTCAACTCCAGTAACCTCATAATCATGTTGTAATGATTTATGACTTAAGACCATTAATTTACCGAACTCTTCTAAGTTACCTTCCGATAATACTTTACCTGCTTTTAAAGTACGCTCATTTTCACTTACGGCATGATATGCTCGTTTGTAAATGTTTCCTTCACTTAGTAATTCTTTATTTTCTTCAATATCTTCTAATTTTAAATCACATAAGTATTTAACATCATATTTATCTTGAAGTAGTTCTAGTGCTCGATCACACTCAGCTCTTCTTTCATTATAAGCTGAGTCCGCAAGACCACGTTTTTTATTTGTATTCATAATGACGATGACATTATCCCTTAAATCTAGTGGAATGTATTCATAGTCTAATGTGTTTGTATTTAGTAGGATCGCATTTGCTTCTTTTCCAAATCCAATTGAAAATTGATCCATAATTCCAGTACTAACTCCGATATACTCGTTTTCAACTCTTTGAGTTAACTTAACTAAGTCAAGACGATCAATATTTAAATTATATAGATCATTAACTAAGATTGCAGTTACCATTAAGATCGAAGCACTACTTGATAAACCTGAAGCGTATGGAATGTTTCCATGATACAGAACATTCAATCCTGTTTCAAATTCGTAGCCATCATCTTTTAATAGTTTAAATATACCTTTTGTGTAGTTAGTCCATTTATCTGACTTTTTATACTCTAAATCATTTAAGTCAACTTCAATAATGTTTAACTCTGGCATGTTTTCTGAGTAGAATAATACTTTATTGTCTTCGCGCTCACTAACTAGTGCACTAGTTCCCATTGTAATTGCGCATGGAAGTACAAGGCCTCCACTGTAGTCAATATGTTCTCCGATTAAGTTTAAGCGTCCTGGTGCAAAAAACTCACTAGTTGGCTCAACTTTAAATTGTCTTTTGAAACTATCTGCTAAGTTCATGACTATCTTCTTTCCATAGTCTTACGGATATCTAATGCTACCGCTACGATAATAACTAACCCTTGGATAACGTTAGTCATATCTGGTGATACTGCTAGGAAGTTTAATGATGTTTTTAATATTTCAAAAACAAAAACCCCTTTTAATACACCTAAGACACTACCTTCTCCCCCTGCTGTTGAAACTCCCCCAATAGTTGCGGATGCGATTGCTTCAAGTTCATAACCTGCCCCAGCATTCGCTGTCGCTGCACCTGTTTTTGCAGCTAATAAGTATCCAGCAAGTCCGTATAGTAAACCTGCGATTACGTAAATTTTAACTTTTGTGAATCCAACGTTAACACCTGATACTTCAGCTGCTTCTTCGTTTCCACCAATTGCATACATGTATTTACCATAACGAGTTTTATTGTATAAAATCCACATTACAACTCCGACAACTGCGGCAATAACTGCTAAGTATGGAATGACGTTGAATAACTTCTCACTACCAATATCTAAGAATGATTGCTTAAATGTCCCGATTGGTTTATTTTGACTGTAAATCATGTTAATTCCGTAAATCATAATTTGAGCACCTAATGTTGCTAAGAACGGTGGAACTTTTAAGTACGCGATAACTAATCCATTAAATAATCCGAAAATCGCACAAACGATTAGAACGATAATTAATGGAACCCAAATTGGAAGATCTGGTAGATTTGGGAAAAACTTACCTGAGAAATCTGGTTTTTGAACTAATGTTCCTGTAATGATTGCTGAAAGACCAACAATACGACCAGCTGATAAGTCAGTACCACGAATAATTAGTGTACCCGATACTCCTAGTGCAATAATGAATCTAACTGCTGAGTTACCTAAAATGTTAGATAAGTTTTGTAGTGACGCAAAGTTCTTTTGCGTTGCTGCTGTATATACCATTAACAAAAGTACAACTATTGTTAGACCGTTTTTATTTAGAAAATCTTTTATATTGAACTCTTCAAAGTTCATATTTTTTATTTTTGACATGTTATTATTCCCTTCAATCTACATGAATCTAGTAGCTAGATCCATTATTTCTTCCTGGCTTGTTTCTGATGCTTGTACTTCGCCTGAAACTCGTCCTTCACACATTACTATAATTCGATCTGAAACTCCAAGTAATTCTGGTAGTTCCGATGAAATCATAATGATGCTCTTTCCACTTGCTGCAAGTTGATCAATAATTTCATAAATTTGATATTTAGCACCAACGTCAATACCACGAGTTGGTTCATCTAATATTAGAATATCTGGGCTATTCGCAAGCCATCTTGAGATAATAACTTTTTGCTGGTTACCTCCAGATAAGTTTCTAATTTTAGCTTTACCACTTGGTGTTTTAATATCTAGCTGATCAATACTCTCACTTACGACTTTTTTGATGCCTGCATCATCTAGTAAACCATTCTTTTTAACGAACTGATTAATTGATGCGATTGCGACGTTATCTTCAACTGATAATACTCCAAAGATTCCATTACCACGACGATCTTCTGTTAATAAGGCAATTCCCTTATTAATTGCATCTTTTGGTCGATTAATTTCAATCTTTTCACCATTTAGATACATATCACCGTGCATCTTTGAACGCATTCCATAAATTGCTTCAATTAGTTCTGTACGTTGTGCTCCAACTAAACCACCGATTCCTAGTATTTCTCCACGGTGTAAGTCAAAACTCGCATTTTTAAATGATAGTGGGTTTGGTGATGTCATGTTTTCAACTTTAAAGACAACTTCATCACTTACAACGTTAGTTTTCTCAGGATACATTCCGTCTAACTCACGACCAACCATATTTGCAATGATTTTCTCTGTCGTTAAGTCAGCTGCGTCCCATGTTCCAACGTATTGACCATCACGAAGAATAGTAACTTCATCAGAAATTCTTAAGATTTCATCCATTTTATGAGAAATATAAATAACTGCTATGTTACGTTTTTTCAACTCTTCAATAATACCAAATAATATGTTTGCCTCAGCTTCAGTAATTGAAGATGTTGGCTCATCCATTATTATAATTTTTGAATCTTGAGAAATAGCTTTAGCGATCTCAATTGATTGCATTTGCGATACTGTTAGATCTTTTAAATACGTTCTTGGGTCTTCATTAAGTCCTACTTCTTTTAAAAGTTTTTCTGTATCTTCATACATCTTATTATGATCAATAAAACCTAATTTCGTACGTGGATATCTTCCTAAAAAGATATTCTCTCCAATTGTCATCATTCTAATTGGGTGTAGTTCCTGGTGAATCATTGAAATACCTGCATCAATTCCATCTTTCGCATTAGTGAAGTTTACTTCCTCACCTAAGTATGTGATAGTTCCACCATCTTTTAAATATATCCCAAATAAAGTTTTCATTAACGTAGACTTTCCAGCACCATTCTCACCCATTAAGGCGTGAATTTTTCCTGGTCTAATGTTTAAACTAACTTTATCTAGAGCAACAACTCCTGGGAATACTTTTTCAATATCCTTCATTTGTAAAATATATTCGCTCATAATTACCTTCCATCCTATTACATAAATATACAAGTGTGCACTAACTGCACACTTGTATTATTGTTATAATTTAATTAAAAATTATTTTCCTTCTTCGACTGCTTTTCTTTCTTCGTAACGAACTTTAATATCTTCGATAGTTTCAGTTCTATAGTCAGAACGTTTTAGTTCAGCGTCTTTTTCTTCAGCTACTAAAACATAGTCATGCCAGTAGTAAGGAGATAACTCTTCACCGTTCATTGCTTTGATTGCAACTTCAATTACAGTGTGTGCTTGGTTATAGTGGTCATTTAATACTGTACCAGTTAATTTACCATCTTTTAATAATTCCATAGCATCTGAAATTGCATCTACTCCAACTACGTATACGTCTTCGTTAACAACACGTCCAGCGTTTTCTAATGCTCTAACAGCACCGATTGCCATACCATCGTTATTTGCAAAGACTACTTCAATATCTTTACCATATTTTGCTAAAGCACTTTCAGTAGCAACTACTGCTTCGTCTGTACTCCAGTTAGCTGGGTAAACTTCACCGTTAACATCTTTACTTTCAATTCCTAAATCATCTAATTGTAAGATTGAGTAAATTGTTCTTTGGATAGCATCAACGTTTTGTAATCCACCCATTAAAGTAATGTAGTTTACAACACCGTCTCCGTTAATATCACCTTTATTATCTAACTGTGCAATGATATCTCCTTGGAATCTTCCTGATTGAGTTGCATCAACACCTACGTAAGTAGTTTTTCCTGGCCAAATTTCCATTGACTCAATTGATGGTTCTCTATTAATCATAATTAAAGGAATATCTGCACCTTTAGCATCATTAATTACAGTTGAAGCACTTTCAGGCTCAACTAAGTTAGCAATAATTAAATCTTTACCTTTAGTAATAAAGTTTTTAATTTGCTCTGTTTGTTTAGTTGGATCTTCTTCAGCGTTTAAAATTTCTACGTTGTAAGTATTTCCATCTTTTTCTCCAGCTTCAGCGAATGCTGTTTTGATTTCATTTTGATATAAAGTCATGAAGTCGTCAAAATTATAAATCGCAACTCCAATCTCATAAGTTTTCCCTTCGCCTTCTGTTTCATTACCACCATTGCCAGATCCACAAGCAACTAATGCTAATGCAACAATACTAATCATTAATACTTTAATGAATTTTTTCATTTCTTTTCCTCCTATAGAAATCCTTTTGGGTGTAAACGCTTTCCCCTAAGGCACTTACTACTTTATACCATTGTTTCACTAATGTCAATTAAAAACCGGTAAAATTTTACTAAAATGTTTACCGGTTACATTTAATGTCATTTACACTGAATAAACTGAGTCTCTTTCCACTAGAGTTACACCACATACTATCTTCACAATCGTACGCTCACTCTTATGAATTAATCTAAGTAGCATCTCACATGCTAACTCTCCCATATACTTAGTATCAACATTAACTGTCGTTAGTGGAGGGTTGTAGTATTGAGACATTGGACTATTATTAAATCCAATTACAGATATTTGCTTATCATTTTCAACTTCGCCTAATGCACTTAATACACCTATTGCGACAATATCATTTCCACATAAGATTGCGGTTGGACTATCTTCTTTCGCAAGAAGCAGTTTTGCCGTATCGAAACCATAGTCAGCACTATACTCACTTACAAAAACATTATCACTTGATGGATTAATCTTTTTTTCAGCTTGATATTGTAGAAATATCTTTTCACGTGGATCGATGAACGCTTCACCATTACGTGTTTCCAATATTTCTCGTCCACTTATAAAAGCTATATTATAGTGTCCACGCTCAATTAAATGATCAAGGGCTAATCGAGCACCAGTTTTTAGATCACTATATACGGCATTGTATTTCATTTTATCTGGGTTTGAATCGACAAATACAATATTAGAGACAGCTTCTTTTAATGTAGCGGCATGTTGACGGGAGAATTTTCCAATACATAATAAACCATCCAAATCATCGACAGTAAATATGTCATCTAAGTTTTCTCGATAGTATCGTTTAATTTGAATATTATTTAAAACACAAAAATTCTCAACGCTCATTCTTAAGTTAAAATAGTAGTTATCTTCTTTCTCTTGATAGCTTGATATCCACTGGACGATCCCTATCGTCAAATCTGAGCTTGATTTTTTTACTTTTATTTTATAGCCAATATCACGTGCAGCATTTAAGACTGACTCGCGTGTTTCTTCACGCACATTTAGACTTTCATCCCCATTTAGAATTCTCGAAACGGTTGCGATTGAAACTTTTGCTGCTTTCGCAACATCTTTCATCGTAGCCATATTACTCCCCCTCTACTCTTTCAATAATCTTAACATAATCACTTAAGCGCTTTATTGTCGTTAAGTAGATATGCCCGAAATAGCCTCCCATTAAAACTGTTAAAAGTAACAAAAATATATATAGTTGATTGTCTGTCGTAAAGTACCAGTACGTAAACAAACTAAAAGCGGCTACAAAAATAATTGAACTGAAGCGATCAACTCGCTGCTTACTCTTTACAAGCAGTGCATGACGATCTTTTAAATTACGATCTAAATCATTAACTGGATTACTACTTTTAAAGAAGTAGAAGTAACCTTGATCAACTGCTTCATATTCTATTATTAAACTGTATCCCTTTTTAGCATACATTTTAATTTCATATGTCGATAGTTTATTAAAGTAAAACTCAACTAAGTAATAAACTTTTTCATTACTATTAGTAAATGTATAATGAACTCCATCATAACTTTGAAGTTCATACCCTTGTTCACTTTGCTTATTTAAAAAATCTTCTTCTAAATAATCTTGAACTAACTTAAATTTTTTCTTTATTTGCATATTTACCTACTTTACATATATGTGAGAAATCGGATATTGAACTTCCATATCATTCTCATAAAATAATTTCATAACATAATCAGATATCTCATTTTGAACTGGATATAGCATATTGTTCTCAACTGGAACTGATACTGTTACATCTAGTAGTGGCTCATCGGTATCAGCGACGACCAACACAGTAATTTCACCTAATAATCGCTTATCACCTTTTAGTGGCGCTAAGCAATCTTCGACCATCTTTTGAATCTTATCTAAATCCTCATCGTACTTAATCTTAACACTAACATTAACTTTTTGAAAACCTTTAGTTTTATTAGCAACTAATGAAATCGTACTATTTGGAATAATATACATTTCATTGTTTATTACATTTCTAAGTGTAGTCGTACGTAAACTAATCGCATCTACTCGACCTGTAACTCCATTTAAAGTGACAATATCTTCAACTTGAAACTGTTCTTCAAGTAAAATAAAAGTTCCATTAATAACATCTTTAATTAATGTCTGAGCTCCAAGTCCAATTGCGACAGATCCAACACTCGCAATCGCTAATATTGCCTTCACATCAATGTGAAAGACTGATGCCACTGATAAAAAGACAGTAATGAAAACTAGCCATTTTACCGTACTTAAAACGACAGTCTCAATTGTCTTACTTTGTTGCGTATCTTTCGATTTAAAATACCTACTTATATAATGATGGATTACCTTGTTTGTAATCATTCCGACAAGAATTATTACGATAACTTTAATTATTTGAATTATTAAGTTTGATAAAAATGTATTACTACTAAAAAATTCGATCATTTGATTAAACATACTAATACCTCCTACTTATGGGTAAGCAATTATTAACATTATGCACCAATTAAGTGTAGTAGTCAATAAATTCAATATTAGCGTTATCTACAATTTATATATACATAGCAATATTTTCAATCAAAAATAGTCTTTACGATAGAAATATATAACTGATAAACTTGTAAGTACAAAACTAATAATAAAGACAATCATTAAGGAGTTTGGGTGATTTTGAAATGGCAAATCAATGTTCATCCCATAAAAACTCGTAATAAAAGTTGGTATCGCTAAGACGAGTGTTACACTCGTTAATGTTTTCATCGTCTTGTTAAGTTTATTTGAAAATAATGAGTCAGAAACACTAATAATAGAAGCAATTACTTTTTGATACATATCAATATTTTGGTTAAGTTGATTAACTTCTATTTTAATATTTACATAATCACTTAAATCATCATTAATCACTAATAATTCAACCTTTTCGCCGACAATGTAGTTAATTATTTCCGCGATTGCATTTATCGCACTTTGATAGTAAATTAACTGCTTACTCAGCTTAAAAAAACGTTGAATATCTGATTTTTTTATACCATCATCCATGACATTCTCAAAGTCTTCTAACTCATCATTAATTGCGTCAGTTAACTGTTGATATTGATTTAGTGTCATAGTAATAAAGTCAGTAAAAGTAAGCTTAAAATCGATATTAGGGACAATTAACTTTTCATCGTGATAAAGCTCAATATCATCTCTACTAATCTTCAAACAAATCGGTCTTAAAATATGATTCTCAATTGGATATGAGATAATGACATACACATCTTCACCTATTTTTCTAATGTGTGCTAGTTCAAAATTATCATTCAGTGAATCAATGATTGACTTTGGAAGGTTTAATTTTAGTGGATCTTGATAAGTAATTTGCTTCATATGATTTCCCCCTTGTTACTTTGATTATAGTTTGCTTACATTTCTTAGTCAATTAAAATAAAAAACCTAGCAGAATACTTTCTACTAGGTGTAATGTTTATTTGGTGACGCGTACGGGGTTCGAACCCGTGGATGTCAGCGTGAAAGGCTGATGAG
>CAYWKT010000012.1:0-23723 GCA_964458985.1 uncultured Erysipelothrix sp. | reverse complement strand
ATGATTACGTTGATGCACTTAAAAAATTTAAACTTGAGCCACTACCAAAAGTTAAATATGAATTAAGTGAAGTTCTTAGAAAAGATCACTTTTTATCATTAAGAGAGATCGCAGACAAGTTAGATCTATATTTTGCGGATGATTTAGAAGCCGAGTTATTAAATAATCCGGAAGTTATTGAACATAAAGTAAATGATGGATACTATTTTAAAGCTAAATAATCGAAAGTTAAATATGAGCAGAAAGTTGGAGAAATCCAACTTTTTGTATTATTTAGCGAATGTTTAAAAATTATAGTAGAATGTACGTAGAGGTGATGATATGAGTTATGATTTTAAGACTGCGGTTAATAGATCTGACAAGTATTCAATAAAATGGGCACAAATGCATGATCACATTAACGGTGTCAAAGATGATGTAGTGCCATTTTCAGTTGCAGACACCGACTTTACTTATCCACCAGTTCTGATTGATAAGTTTCAAGATTATGTAAGTGACATGATCTTTGGATATAGTAAGCCAAATGAGGATTACTATAATGCTTTTATAAAATGGGTAAGTAGCCGTCATAATTATAGTTATGATCGTGAATGGATAGTTGATGGAAATGGTGTAATTGGCGGGATAATAAATAGTATTAGAGCTTTTACTAATGAGTTAGATGGAATTATGATTATGTCTCCTGTTTATCCGCCTTTCTTTAAGTCAATTGAAAGTAATAATCGTATTGTCTTTGATGTTCCACTAATTAATGATAATAATGAGTTTACTATTAATTACAAGCTGCTTGAGGAAGTCGCAAGTAATCCATCAGTTAAAATGTTGATAATGTGTAGCCCACACAATCCAGTTGGAAGAGTATGGACTAAAGAGGAACTTACTTTAGTTTCAGACATTTGTGAGAAACACAATATAATTATCATCTCAGATGAAATTCATATGGACTTACTTATAGATGATCATAAACATACTGTAATGTTTGAAGCTAGTGATTATGCGCTACATCATAGTGTCATCTTAACTAGTGCAAGTAAAACATTTAACTTAGCTGGTGCTCAAACTTCAATGGCGATCATTGAAAATAATGAAATGCGCGCAAAATTTGAAGCGCAACTAGCACTTGATGGAATTATGGGTATTAATGCTTTTGGTTTTAAGTTATATGAGATTGCATATTTAAACTGTGGTGAGTACTTAGATGAGTTACTGAAAGTTATCTCAGATAATCATAAACTGATTAAAGATTTTATGATCGAGAATAAGCTAGATGTTGGTGTCTGTAATTTAGAGGGAACGTACTTACAGTGGTTAGATATGCGGGCATTAAATTTGAGTGATGAAAAGTTAATGGATATGTTATATTCACAAGAATTAATGTTTGGAAGTGGTATTGATTATGGTGTAAGTGGAAGTGGTTATGTACGTATGAATATTGCCTGTCCAACTCATATTGTGCAGTCTGCTTTGGAAAGGTTTAAGATTGCAATCAATACGTTAGATATTTGAATTTATGGGACATATTTATTGACATAAAGTTCTTATATGTTATATTTAGAAGGTTGAAAGAAGTGGATGTTATGAAGTTAAGTTTTAGACTTATTGCCTTAATTGTAGCAATCGGTTTCGTTTTCTTTGACTATTCAATTTCATTGGGAATTATCCTTGCGACAGTCGCTCTTGAGTTAATTAAATTATCAAGAGTTAAGATGGAAGCGGGAATAATGAATGCAGATAAGTTAAGTACGAAATTTGTTTTTGCACACTTTTTTATAGTGTTAATTATTATGGCGATAACTTTGTTAGTTTCATTTTTGCTTCCTGAAATTTTTAATCCATTTGCGGTGGCATTAGTGTTTATTGCAGATAGAATTTATGGATATATTATTAAATTAGTAAATCCGGAGGTAGAAGTATGAGTAAGTTTGTAGACCTATTAGCACCAGAGCAGACTGCCATCATCGTAGTTACTACTATTATTTGTGTGAGTATCGTTATTCTTGGAAAACGCGTCAAGAGATTAAACGTTGCGGACAATCCAAAAGGTTTCCTACAAATAGGAATCTTATATGTTCAAACGATTAACGATATGATCGAAAGTAATATGGGTAAAAAACATGGTAGAAAGTTCTCAGCTTATCTAGGGAGTATCTTTATCTATTTACTTTTAGCGAATACAGTTGGACTATTAGGATTTGAAACACCAACTAGTAGTTTAAGTGTTACATTAGTCTTTGCGCTAATTACTTGGATATTGATTCAAGGAACCAGCATTTCACAAAATGGGATAAAAGGTTATATCAAAGGATTCTTTGAGCCATTTGTACCGTTTGTAATTCCAAATATTTTCGGAGTTTTAGCTCCACTAATCAGTTTATCGATGCGTCTATTTGGAAACGTGTTATCTGGGGGAATTATTATGGGTATGTTATATGCCTTTACCGCATGGTTAAGTAGTTTATTCCCTGTGGTTGGAGGATTTAACTTCTTTGGTGTCATTATTGCACCAATTATTCATTTGTATTTTGATTTGTTTTCAGGGTTTTTACAGGCGTTCTTGTTTATCACTTTAACGTCAATATTAATATCGGTTGAATACGCCGAATAGAAGGAGAGATTTAATATGGGTAGAACAGTAGGAGATGGCTTAGTAGCTATCGCAGCAGCATTAGCAGTTATGACAGGTATTTTTTCAACATTAGGACAAGGGTTCGCAGCAGCAAAAGCAGTTGAAGCAGTTGGGAAAAATCCAGAGGCAGTTAACGAAATTAGAACTATGCTTATCTTAGGTGCAGGTATTGCCGAGACAGCAGCTATTTACGGATTACTAGTTGCATTTATCTTAATTTTCTTCGGATAATAAGGAGGGGTTTAAATGGATTTTGATGTAGTATCAAAACTCTTTCCTAATGTCCTCACAATGCTTACGCAACTTCTTGCGACTGGAGTTATTTATGTTTTATACAAGAAGTATTTACATGAACCGGTTTTGAATTATTTAGATGCACGTAGCCAACTTGTCGCAGATGAGTTAAGCAGTGCAAATGATTTAAAAGAAGAAGCATTAGCAATCAAAGCACAGAGTGAAGCTGAATATAAAGAATTATATGCAGAAATCGCGGTAATCAAAGAAAAATTAGTAGCGGATGCACATAAAGAACATGAAAGACTACTTGAAGCTAGTAAAAAAGAAGTTGCACAAATGAAAGAACAAAGTGCAAAAGCTTTAGAAGCAGAGAAAAGTCAAATGTATGACGAGTTATACGCAAATCTATTAGACGTTGCAACAACGATTAATGAGCGTGTATTACGTGATACTAACTTCCACGATGAAGACATGTTGAAAGCCTTACAGAAGGAAATTGAGCACAATGACTATCAACACTAACATGTATGCACAGGCATTATTTGAAGCAGGGCTTGCAAATGATCCATTAGCATACTTAGAAAACATGGATGATTTTGTTAGTTTAGTTAATAGTGATAATCAAATAAAAAATTTTTTCTTTAAGACTTATGATGAATTTGATGCTGTGAAGTCAACTTTACAGGATGCATTCAGTAAGTCGTTTATAAATTTTATAGAGATTTTATACAATGACCGCGCATTAAGATCAATCGAAAACATTAAAGCTAATTATGAAACTTTAATGATGGAAGATGAGAAAATATCGGTCATTAATATATACAGTAAAAATGAGTTAAGTGAAGAAGTTACAGAACAAATTTTATCAATGCTAGATGGAAAATATCCAAAACCATTTAGAATTAGTAAACATTTAGATGAAAGTTTATTAGGCGGATATATCGTACGCGTTAATGGTGATGTCTATGACACTAGTCTAAAAACAAAACTTCTACAAATTAGAAAACTTGGAGGTAAAGCATATGAGTAAACTATCTGAGAATATGATTAAACACCTTAAAGACCAAATACTTGAGACTGAGTTTCAATCATCAAGTGTAGATGTTGGACGAGTTTATAGTGTTGGAGATGGTATTGCCTTTGTTCGTGGATTAGATGATGTACTTGCGAATGAGTTAGTACACTTTAAAGACGACATTTATGGTTTAGCCTTAAACTTAGAGGATTCTCAAGTTGGGGTTGTACTATTAGGTGATGATCACGATATTCGTGAAGGTGATGAAGTATATCGTACTAAGAGAATTATTGAAGTTGGAGTCGGTGATGCACTACTTGGAAGAGTAGTTGATGGATTAGGCCGTCCAATTGATGATAAAGGACCAATTAATACAGATGTATTCAGACCTATTGAAAGAGTAGCGCCTGGTGTAATGACTCGTCAAAGTGTTGAAGAGCCATTATTTACAGGAATTAAAGTTGTCGATGCAATGATTCCAATCGGAAAAGGTCAACGTGAGTTAATTATCGGAGACCGTCAGACAGGAAAAACAAGTATTGCAGTTAACGCAATTTTAAATCAAAAAGGACAAAACGTTAAATGTATTTACGTTGCAATTGGACAAAAAGCTTCAACTGTAGCGCAAGTAGTAGATAACTTAGAGAAAAGTGGTGCAATGGAATATACAACGGTCATTGCCGCAAGTGCAGCTGAAGCAGCACCAACTCAATATATCGCTCCATACACAGGATGTGCAATTGGAGAATATTGGATGGACAATGGCGATGACGTACTAATTGTTTATGATGACTTATCTAAACATGCGGTCGCATACCGTACTATTTCACTATTATTAAGAAGACCATCAGGGCGTGAAGCATACCCAGGTGACGTATTCTACTTACACTCAAGATTACTTGAGCGTGCAGCTAAGTTAAACGATAATTACGGTGGTGGGTCAATGACGGCACTTCCAATTATTGAAACTCAAGCTGGAGATATTAGTGCTTATATTCCAACGAACGTAATCTCAATTACTGATGGACAGTTATTCTTAAATACTGACCAATTTAACTCTGGTTTAAGACCAGCAGTTGACAGTGGGATGTCAGTTTCACGTGTTGGATCGGCAGCACAAACAAAAGCAATGAAAAACGTAAGTGCATCACTAAAATTAGAACTTGCGACATACTATGACATGTTGTCATTTGCGCAATTTAGTAGTGATATTGATGCATCAACGAAAGAAGTACTAGATCGTGGAGAAAGAATTACGGAACTATTAAAACAATCAGCGTTAAGTAACGTACCTCATGAATATATGATCTTCAGTATTTTCTTAAACAGACATCATTATTTAGATAATTTAGAAGTGAAAGAAGTAATTCCATTTGAGAAATACTTACATACACAACTAGAAAATAATCATCAAGATGTTTTAGATGAGATTAGAAAAGATTTCGCATTTAACGATGAGTTAGTTGAAAAAATGAAAGTTATCGTTGAAGAGTGTATAAAATCTTTTAAGGCTCAACAAAATGCGTAATTTAAACGCAATCAAAACAAGAATAGCAGCAATAAAGTCAACACAAAAGATTACTAATGCGATGCGACTCGTATCAATTAGTAAACTTCAGCAATATAAAAGGCTACAAGATGCACTAGCACCATATTTTCGTGAAGTAGCGAGTATATCTCGTGATTTCAAAAATGAGGAAGCAAGTAAGTTAGAGCCACTATACGTCGTAATTGCCCCAGACTTAAGTTTGGTATCGGCATATACAAACGGATTAATTAGATACGTACAAGAACTTCCTAAAGGAGCATTTCTATGGGTTGGATCACAAGGATACGATCAAGCAATTAAGCAAGACTTAAATGTTATTAATGATCGTATGTTAAGTGAGCAAGTAGAGTTAGACGATTTCATCGATCTACTTTCAACTTACATGGATGAGTATGAAATTAATCTAGTTATCCCATCATATGGCTCATCAATGACATTAGACTTCAATAGTGAATCATTAAATGTGAAATTACAACAAGACTTTGACATGGTCTATTATCCAAACTTTGAGGATAATGCGCGCCGCTATAAAGAAGTTGTAATGAAAGCTATGGTCTATTACGCATTTTATGCATCTAAGTTTAGTGAGTATACAACACGTCGTATTGCGATGGAAGCTGCAACTCAAAACGCTGATGATATGATTGATGAATTACAATTAGTTTATAACAGGGTAAGACAAGAAGCTATTACCCAGGAAATATCAGAATTAGTTTCAGGAATGGAGGCATAATATGAATAAAGGTAAAGTAGTTCAAATTATTGGTCCAGTAGTGGACGTAGTATTTGAGAGTGGAAAGATTCCTAATTTATATAATGCATTAAAAGTACAATATGAAGATATCAACTTAACTTTAGAAGTTGTCCAACACATCGGAAACGACCGTGTTCGTACAATTGCTATGGGAGCGACAGACGGATTACGTCGTGATATTGAAGTAGTTGATACAGGGGATGCAATTCAAGTACCAGTCGGAGATCAAGTACTGGGAAGAATGTTTAATGTATTAGGAGAAGCAATCGATGAGAAACCATTTGAAAATACTGGTTCAACTCGAGGAATCCATAGAGAAGCACCAGCGTTTAAAGATCAGACAACTGATACGCCAGTACTTCAAACAGGAATTAAAGTTATTGATCTATTATGTCCTTTCCCACAAGGTGGAAAAATCGGATTGTTTGGTGGTGCAGGAGTTGGTAAGACAGTTCTAATGCAAGAGTTAATCCATAACATCGCGATTGGATATGGTGGAATCTCAGTAGTTGCGGGCGTTGGAGAACGTACTCGTGAAGGTAATGACTTATACCATGAAATGAAAGATGCGAATGTTTTAGATAAGACGACATTAGTATACGGACAAATGAATGAGTCACCAGGAGCACGTATGCGTGTTGCCCTATCGGCACTGACAATGGCAGAATACTTCAGAGATGATCAAAAACAAGACGTTTTATTATTCGTCGACAACATCTTTAGATTCACACAAGCTGGATCAGAAGTTTCAGCACTTCTTGGAAGAATGCCATCAGCGGTTGGATATCAGCCAACATTAGCGACTGAAATGGGACAACTTCAAGAGCGTATTACTTCGACAAAAGATGGTTCTATTACTTCAGTTCAAGCAATTTATGTTCCAGCGGATGACTTAACTGACCCGGCTGCGGCAATCGCATTCTCGCATTTAGATGCAAGAATCGTTTTAGACCGTAACATTGCGGCATTAGGTATTTATCCAGCGGTTGACCCACTAGAGTCATCATCGACACTATTAAGTGAAGATGTCGTTGGAGAAGAACACGTTAGAACAGCAACTGAAGTTCAAAGATTACTACAAAGATATAAAGAACTTCAAGATATTATCGCAATTTTAGGTATGGATGAGTTAAGTGAAGAAGACCGTCAAGCGGTTAACCGTGCACGTCGTGTTCGTAACTTCTTATCACAACCATTCTACGTTGCGGAAACATTCTCAGGAATTGAAGGACAGTTTGTACCATTAGAAGAAACTGTTAAGAGTTTCAGAGATATCTTAGATGGAAAATGTGACCACATCCCAGAATCATACTTCCTGTTTGCATCAAACATTCAAGATGTATACGCGAAATATGAAGAGGCGAGATAGTGTTTACACTAAATATCGTTACACCGACAAAACATTATAAAACCGTTGAAGTTGACCGTGTAAGTTTACCTTCAACTGATGGTGTAATTACGGTCCTAACTAACCATATGGATTTACTAGTTTCACTAGAGTTTGGAATTTTAAACATTAAATACAATGGGGCAAGAGAAAGATACGTCATTTCAGATGGAATGTTTATCTTTAAAAATAACGAAGCTTCACTTTTAGTTGATTCAATTGAAAGTGCTGATGAGATTGACTTTGAACGTGCACTACGTGCGAAAGAACGTGCCGAAGCACGAATCTCTAAAAAAGAAAGTGTTAATGAATTGAAACGCGGCGAGTTCGCTTTAAAACGTTCATTAATGAGGCTAAGTTTAAGAAACGATTAATCAATAATCAAAACTAAAAAAGAGGCAATGCCTCTTTTTTAGTTTCTTGAACTTAAGTTGATAACATTATGTTAAAATATAAGAGGAATAAAGTGAGGTCTATATGAAAAAAACAATCTTTATTATCCTGTTAATAATACTAGTAGGATGTAGTAATAGTAATGAAGTAATTTGTAGTAAAGAATTTAATGAGGAATTTAAAATTGCTAGAATGATAACATTAAAAAATAATGGAAACAAAATTGAAACAGTCGTCAGTGTCGATGAAATATATTTTGATGATGTATTTACTAAAGAGATATTTACTGATTTAGAGGAAGAGTTAGTTAAAAGAAGTGAAACAATGGCGAATTTAACTTATATTATCGAAGAGTTAGAAGATAAAGTCGTAATTACATCAACGATTAGTGACTTTATGACTGCGCAAAGTAGTGAGTTAAGTTTTATCGGAATGAATCCAGAAATAATTGAAAACCAAATAGGTTTAAAAGAAACTATCGCCGCAAATGAAGCTAATGGATTTATTTGTGCTGTAGTGGAATAAAACTAAAATAATAAATATAGGAAAATGTAATAATATAGCAATATATGTTAAAATGATAATTATGTAAGGAGAATTAATATGTTTAAAAAACTACTAAAAATTGGCTCGCTTACTGCCGCAGGATATGTGGCATATAAAGTTGTTGATAAGCAAATAAATAAAGGAATCGAAGTATTACCAATTGATTCAAGCGAAATTATTTTAATGTTAAAAGAAAAAGGAATAAATATCTTACTTGGTTATGATAAAAAAATCGTTCATTTTATAAATGAAGATAAAAGTATTGTCATTCAAGGACGTATTAATGATGAAAACAAAGTATTTTTAATTGAATACTTAAATAAAGATGAGATGGATGATATGCTAGTTGCAGTTTATCCACAAAATGTTATAAGTGATGATTTAGCAACCGAAAAGGCGATCTTAAGCTTTAGAAGACTTTTAGGTAGTATCGGAGTTTCAATATTAAGGTTTGAAGACTTAATCGTTGAAATTAGTCAAGATTCTAAACTTGCGGATCTATCATTTTAGAAAGGTGATTAAATGGAAGTAATAAGAGCAATAATAATGATGATAGTTGGAGTAATGTTTTTAATTATTCTAGCACAATTAGCATTACCACTATTAGGCTTTTTTGCGATCTTAGTCATAATCGGCTTAATTCGTAACTACTTCTTTAGAAGAAGTATCCAAAAAAGAGCAGAACAGTTTGAAAGAACACGTAGCAGTAATCAAAAAGAACGTGAGAAACGTCAAAATTCTTCATATACACAAAGCAGTAGTAATGTCGTTGGAGATGTAATTGATGCGGAATTCACAGAAGAAGAAATAATCGATTAATATGATAATTAGAAGTCCAAAAATTGAAGAGAAGAGCTTAATGTATCAATTGTATAATTCAAACACTAACTTAAAGAGTAGTGAAATTGATACATATTTTAAATCTGACTTTAATCCAAAGGACTTTTTAATTTACAAAAAAGACGGCATGATCATGTGTGCAATGAAAATAATTAATAAATCATTTTACTTGTATGGGATAACTAATGAAGTAAATATTATTGAAGATTTAATATATACGAGTAATTGTCCCTTAAATATTAAACGGATGTTTATCGATAAATGTTTCAACTCATTTAAATATTCAAAGTTATTTACATTTGTTAGAAAAAATATATTTAATCATCCGACTCTTGAAAACACATATTTTAAGAAACAATATCGCCTATATCGAAAAGATTTATACAATGTAGACGGCTATTTAATCAATGAAGGTATCGAAGAAATTGATTATATTAAGACTAATCAGAAGTTTAGATCACATTTCTCAAGTTATTTAGTAAAAAATGAATTGGATTATATTGCTAAGTTGAAGCAATATCTTGATAACGATTATGAAATTTATAGTTGTGTAAATCAAAGTAATAGCGTTATTGGATATATCATATATAATTATGATAGAGGCGAAGTAGTAGTCGAAGAGATAATTTATTTAGATACATTGTCACTATTAACACTTTTAAGTCAAAGTATGGGCTTAAATAACTCTATCAGTGTTAGTGTATCGCGAAGTGAGATATTTGAACGGGTATTTGATCAATTAAAGTATGAAATTGAAGACGATATTTACGTTCGGATTAACGATTTACAATTATTTCAAAGATTGTATAATACAAAGACATTATCGTTTAATGACTTTGTAAGAGAAATTAATCGTCCAATCTATTTTGGCTAAAAATAAAAGTCGCAATGATATATAATTCACAATTGACAATTGATGATTTAATTAGTATCATTATAATGTATATAAAAGGAGGAGTTATTTATGGCAGTAAAAGTTGCAATTAATGGTTTTGGTAGAATCGGACGTTTAGCGTTCCGTGAAATGTTCGAGAATTCAGATTTTGAAATCGTAGCGGTTAACGACACAGGAAACGCTGAAGATTTAGCATACGTATTAAAATACGACTCAGCACAAGGACCATGGAAAAAAGATTCAATCACTACAGAAGGTGAATTTATCGTAGTTGACGGAACTAAGATTCCAGTCTTCGCAGATAGAGACCCAAGAAACTTACCTTGGAAAGATTTAGATGTTGATCTAGTTCTAGAGTGTACAGGTGCTTTCAGAAGTAAAGATGCAGCACAAGCTCACTTAGACGCAGGCGCTAAAAAAGTATTAATCTCAGCTCCAGGATCAGGAGAAATGAAAACTGTAGTTTACGGTGTAAACCACGAAGTATTAGATGGATCAGAAGCAGTTGCTTCAGCAGCATCATGTACTACAAACTGTTTAGCACCAATGGTTAAAGTTCTACAAGACGAATTCGGAGTACATCACGGAATGATGACTACAATTCATGCTTACACTAACGACCAAAACACATTAGACGGTACTCACAGGGGTGGAGACCAAAGACGTGGACGTGCAGCAGCAGCGAACATTGTTCCTAACTCAACTGGAGCAGCAAAAGCAATCGGACTAGTTATTCCTGAATTAGCTGGAAAATTAGACGGAGCAGCACAACGTGTACCTGTAATTACAGGATCAGTTGTTGAATTATTCTCAGTTCTTGAAAAAGACGCTACTGCAGAAGAAATCAACGCAGCTATGAAAGCAGCTTCAAGTGATTCATACGGATATACAGAAGACAACATCGTTTCTTCAGATATCATTGGTGAAACTCACGGATCAGTTTTCGATGCTACACAAACAAAAGTTATGGAAGTAGACGGAAAACAATTAGTTAAAACTGTTGCATGGTATGACAATGAAACTTCATTCACTCACAACATGTTAAAAACAGCTTTATACTGGGTTAATAAATAATTTAGTCTAAACTAAAACTACAAGGTGGAATCTTCCACCTTTTTTTATTGTACAATGTATAAGAGGTGAGCATATGCAAACTATTTTTAATAAGCAAAAAGAATTTTATAATAAAGGTTACACAAAAGCCGTGACATATCGAGAAAATGCATTAGTTAATTTAAAGAAGGCAATTAAAGCTAATGAAGAAGCTTTATATGAAGCGTTTTTACTTGATTTAAATAAACCGAAACGTGAAGTGTTTTTAAGTGAGTTATTTATGGTATATAAAAGTATCAATTATAGTAAGCGAAACTTAAATCGTTGGAGTAAAGATAAAAAAGTAAAAACTCCACTATTACTAAAGCCAGCTAAATCGTATATCAAACATGTTCCATACGGAAATGCCTTAATAATGAGTGCCTTTAACTATCCGTTATTACTTACATTTGATCCATTAATCGGAAGTATAAGTGGTGGCAACGTCAGTATGGTTGCCTTATCATCAGCTATGAAAAATGTAAATAAAGTAATACTGAAAATTATTAATGAAACATTTGAAGAAGACTATATTTATGCCTTTGAAACTAATCGAGAAGTAAATAATGAAATACTTGAATATCAATTTGACAAAATTTTCTTTACAGGTAGTACGAAAGTTGGAAAGATCGTCTTAGAAAAAGCATCTAAAAACTTAGTTAGTACGACATTAGAGTTAGGCGGTAAAAGTCCGGCAATCGTTATTCGTGATGCAAACATTAAAGGTGCAGCGAAAGATATCGTATACTCTAAAGTTTTAAATGGTGGCCAAACTTGTATTGCAACTGACTATGTATTAATTGATCATTTAATCAAAGATGAATTTATTCAAGAACTTCAAAATACTTATAAAAAAATGTATGCCGATCTAAATCAATTACCTAAAATTGTAAACAAAGCTGCATATGATAATTTAAAAAGTATTGTAAATGATGATGCTCAATATTTAGTCAATGAAGTCGAGTACTTAGTTGATAAAAATATTATGTCACTCGCAATTTTAGATGCTGATATAAGTGAGATTGAAAATCTGAAAAGTATGGAAGATGAGTTGTTTGGAATGATACTTCCAGTTATAACGTATCGTAATATAAATGATGCAGTTAATTATATTAATCAAAATAATGTTCCACTTGCCTTATATGTATTTGGAAAACATAAGAGTAATATTAACTTTGTCTTAGAGCATACTGAGTTTGGTGGAGCTAGTGTAAATAGTACCCTAATGCACATGGTTAATGAAAATCTACCGTTTTCTGGTTTTAAACAATCAGGTCTTGGAAGTTATCATGGTAAATATAGTTTTGATACTTTTACTTACGCACAACCAATTTATCGTAAGTCACGCTTTTTCTTACAGCGAATCATCTATCCGCCTTATAAATAGCCAGTTTACGTTGTGCTTTTGAAAAAAACAGTTATAATATAGAATGGGAGATGATAGTTATGCGAATATACAATAGTATGAGCAATAAACTCGAAGACTTTAAGTCAATTAAAGAAAACGAAGTGAGTATGTACGTTTGTGGACCGACAGTTTATGATGATCCACATATCGGAAATGCCAGACCACTAATTGTTTTCGATTTAGTTTATCGAGTATTTAGTGCACTTGGCTATAATGTGAAGTATGTTTCTAACTATACAGACATCGATGACAAAATAATAGATAAAGCTATGCAGTTAAATATAAGTGCCAAAGAAGTTGCGGACAAATATATTAATGCTTATGAAAAATTAAGCAAAGACTTAAATGTTATTTCTCCACAAAATATTCGTGTTACTGAAACTATAGAAAGTATTATTAATTTTATAGAAGATTTAATTGATAAAGGCTATGCATATCAAGTTGAAGGAGACGTTTACTTTAGAGTTAGTAAAGTTGATGATTATGGTAAACTTTCAAAACAAAAGGTTAATGATTTAGTCGTAGGAGCTAGAATTGAGGAAAACAGTCTTAAAGAAAACCCGCTTGATTTCACGCTGTGGAAAAAAACTACAGTTGGTGAGACATTTAGTTCAAAGTTTTCTGAAGGTCGACCTGGGTGGCATACAGAGTGTGTAGTAATGATAAATGAAAGCTTTGATAAGGAGTTAATTGATATTCACGGTGGTGGACTTGATTTAAAATTCCCACACCATGAAAATGAGATTGCCCAAGCACACTCATGTAAAAATGAAGCGATTGCGAATTTTTGGATGCACAACGGATTAATTAATGTCGATGGTAAAAAAATGTCGAAATCAAAAGGAAAACTAATTTTAGCGAAAGATATGGTTAATGATTTAGGTTATGATGTTGTTAGATGGCTAATGCAATCAACACATTATCGTGCACCATTAAAATTAAGTGATGAATATATCGAACAAAGTCAAACTGAGTTAGTAAGAATTTATACGGCACTAAATAAAGCTTACAGTACTCTAGTATTAGAAGATAATAGTTGGAGTAGTGAATATAGTGCTGAGCAATTTAATAAATTTTTAAGTGAACTTGAAAATGACTTTAATACTTCAAATGCTTACAAAGTTATATTTGATACGATTAAGCTTTTAAACAATAGTTTAAGAGTTAAAGAAAAAGATAATGATGAAATTATTCAATTAAGCAATAGTGTCGTCAAAATGTTAAATATATTAGGAATTGATTTTGAATATATAAACATAAGTGATGAAGATAAAAAGATGTATAACGATTGGAAAATTGCAATCGCAAATAAAGATTTTTCATTAGGTGACAAACTACGTAATGAGTTAATAGAAAAGGGAATGATTTAATGCACAAGCATTATAACGGAAATGTATTATCCTACATTGGAGATGCGGTAATATCTTTAAAAGTACGTGAGTACTTAATTAGTTTGGGATATACAAAGTCAAAAGATCTTCAAGAAAAAAGTATTGTCTACGTTTCGGCGAATGGACAAGCGAAGTTTATGGAAGATATACTAGAAAAAGAAATATTGAATGATGAAGAATTAAGAATATACAAACGTGGACGTAATGCCAACATGGGGGCAACTGCGAAAAATGCCTCAGTCGTCGTTTATAGAGTAGCGAGTGGCTATGAAGCGTTAATTGGATATTTATATTATGAAGATAAAGATCGTCTTGAGACAATATTAGAGATGATGATTAATTTTTATGCGGATGAAATTAAGTAGTAATTAGAAAAAGGTGAGATTATGCGACAGTTTATATATGGAAAGAACGTAGTATCTGAAAGATTAAATAACGATAAGGAAATTCTTGAACTTTTTGTCTTGGATAATAAACATCAAGATATCGTAAAAAAAGCTAAATCTAAAAGAATAAAAGTAACTTTCTTAAATAAAAATAAAATGGATAAACTTACCAATGGAAACCATCAAGGGCTAGTTGCGGAGATTTTTGCGTATAAATTTTACCAATTAGAAGATATTATTTCGGATAAAGAATACCCCGTTATTTTAATACTAGATCAAGTGGAAGACCCCCATAACTTTGGTGCGATTATTCGTACGGCAGTTGCCGCCGGAATAGATGGAATAATCATCTTAAATCGTCGCTCAGTTGGGATAACTCCGACAGTTGTAAAAGTTGCAGCTGGCGCAATGGAATCAATTAAAATAGTAGAAGTTAATAATTTAAAACGCACAATAGATGAATTGAAAGATTTAGGCTACTGGATTGTCGGTAGTGATCTAAAAGATGCGGTTAATTACACGGATATCGATTATAAAATGAAAACAGTATTAGTAATGGGCTCTGAAGGTAAAGGGATGTCACGCTTAGTACGTGAATCATGTGACTTTATTGCGAAGATACCTATATTAGGTGCAGTTGAATCATTAAATGTCAGTGTTGCGAGTGCTGTATTTATGTATGAAATTTTGAAACAGCATCAAAGTTAAATTAGCCGAAAATTAGTTTGTGTGAGTACAGTTATTGCTTCAAGTTAGCGATGACTGTACTTTTTATTTTAAGAGTCGGTATCTCAATATTCACACGTTAAATTAAATTTCCTAAAGTAATTATTTTACTTAGGTGTACCATAGTCATATTTATCTAAATAGTCCATAATGACTTTACGCATCTGACTATTTAATGACATCAAAACGAGATTAATTGTGAAATAAATCGCAATATCTAAGTCTTAATAAATTTATTATGCAATATAATTTTATAAAGGCGAACGTAATGATATTTATGTTAGTCATCTAACTTAAATATAAAAGAAGAAGTTGAAAGGGGGGAGAGAGTTGAAAAGTAAAAAAACGATTTATGATCAAAATGATTATAAACTTTTGTATCTGATTTTTTTAGGGGATAAAGAAGCAGAGACAGCGCTAATCGAAAAGTATAAGATGCTTATTTGGCGTCATGTGAACAATATTTTTTCTAAATATGTTCCAAGTGGTGTTGAAAGAGATGACTTGTTTCAGGAGGGGGCTATTGCTCTATACAAATCGTTTGACTCATTTGATGTAGATCGTAATGTTCCGTTTTTCGCATTTGCGAACTTATGTATTGAGCGTGCAATGATTAGTTATATAAGGAAGTATAGTTCAGAGACTAGTAAGCAATTTTATAATAGTTTACCGTTAGATGCCTTTGTATCTGATGAAATTTCTTTATACAACAGTGATGTCTTAGCTGATCCAAACATTGAGAGTGCTTTTAAGCGCTATGATGAGCAGTTTGGGGAATTATTTTTAAATGATTGTACTTTATCGAGTTTTGAGAAAAACGTTTTAGTTTTGCAAGTTGTTGGTTTTACTTATAGTGAGACTGGAATAACCTTGAAATGTTCCACTAAGAAAGTTGATAACACAATGCAGAAAATTAAACGACTATTAAACTAATAAGGGTCGGGAACAAAAAAAGATGTGAGGCACACACATCTTTTTTTGTGCATAAAGTTTGTTGTGGTTGACTATGATAGTTAGTAGTGATAATATGGTTATTAGGAAAAAGAGGTGTTTTCACTATGGCAACAAAGAAAAATAAAATAATTCTTACGTGTAAAGTTTGCTTATCACGTAATTACTCTACGGTGAAAAATAAAGTGAATTCCACTGAACGCTTAGAGTTAAATAAATTTTGTAAAAAATGTGGAACACATACTTTACATCAAGAAACGCGATAGGAGGCGGCATATATGAAATGGTTTAATATTAAAGGTATATTAGGTGAAATTAAAAAAATTAGATGGCCTAAAAGAAAAGAATTAATTAATGATACTTTAGTCTCAGTTGCGTTTATCGCAGTCTTTGCAGGATTCTTCGTATTAAGTGACTTTATTATTACATTCATTCTAGACTTAATAGGAGTGATTGGATAATGAGCATGGAAATTGAAAATATTGTAGAACAAACAGACAAAGCTAAACAAACAACTTTAGACTTTATTTACCAAATAAAAGAATTCATTAATCAAAATGAATACGCAAAATCAGAAGAGACGATTAAAGCACTAGATGATATCTTATCATTAATTGATCGTGGACGTATTCGTCTATATGAAGACTTACTTGAAGTATCAAGTTACTTAACGGTAATTAAAGACTATCAAAATGAAGATGACTTCTCATCAGTAAATGATGAAGTAATTTCATTATCAAAAGTTTTAGACAAAATCAAAGCACGTCACTGGTATGTCGTTAATACGTACTCAGGACATGAAAACCGAGTTAAAGAAAACTTAGAACGTCGTGTTGAAACGATGGGAATCGAAGATAGTTTATACCAAATTTTAGTTGCGGAAGAAGAAGAAATTGAAGTTCGTAACGATAAGCAAGTTAGTAAAATGCGTAATTTATACCCAGGATACTTATTTGTAGAAATGGTTATGACAGATGAAGCTTGGTATGTCGTTCGTAATACGCCAGGAGTTACTGGATTTATCGGATCAAGTGGTGGTGGTGCAAAACCATTCCCAGTATCAGATGAGGAAATCGAAAGTATCCTACGTCGTATTGGTATGACTGACACTAAAGTTATCGCAAACTTTGAAGTCGGTGACTTCGTTAAGATTTTAAATGGACCATTTAGAGGTATTGAAGGAACTGTTGAGTCAATGAATGATGAAACAGCAAAAGCGGACATTCTTACAATTATGTTTGGACGTGAAACTTCAACTGAAGTTGGCTATTTAGACTTACAAAAGATTGATTAATTAAAAGGAGCTCGTCTCCTTTTTTATTTTGTGAAAAAAGAGCATAAAACCTTGACTTAATGTAATTATAAGAGTATTATTATATGGCTACAAAGGTAGCGTTATGCGTGGGAGGATTGCAACAATCCATTAAACCACAGCATACATAAAAGAAAAGAGGAATATGTATGAGTCAAAAAGTTGCAAAAATAGCTAAACTGCAATTCCCTGCAGGTGGAGCTAGACCAGGACCAGCAATCGCGGGACTTGGAATTAACATGCCACAATTCACTTCGCAATTCAACGATGCTTCTAAAGATCGTGCGGGAGATATTGTACCAGTAGTAATTACGATTTATGATGATAAATCATTCGATATCGAATTAAAAACTACACCAGCAGCACACTTATTAAAGAAAGCGGCAAACGTATCAAAAGGATCAAGCACGCCAAATAGTGCGATCGTTGCTACAATTACAGACGCTCAATTAACTGAGATTGCTGAGTACAAAATGCCAGATTTAAACGCGAACGATATTGACGCAGCGAAAAGAATTATCGCAGGAACTGCTAAAAATATGGGTATCGCTATAGAAGGGCAGGAGGATTAATAATGGCTAACAAACGAGGAAAAAATTATAACAACGCATTAGCTAAAGTTGATCAAGCTAAATACTATGAATTTGATGAAGCTATTAACTTAGTAAAAGAATTAGCTACTGCTAAGTTTGATGAAACTGTAGAGTTATCATTCAACTTAAACGTAGACCCAAGACATGCGGACCAACAAATCCGTGGTGCGGTAGTTTTACCACACGGAACTGGAAAAACACAAAAGATTTTAGTAATCACACAAGGTGAAAAAGAGCAAGAAGCAAAAGATGCTGGTGCTGATCACGTTGGTGGTAAAGAATTAATTGACGAAATCTCACGTGGATGGGATGATTTCGATATCATCGTTGCTACTCCAGATATGATGGGAGAATTAGGAAAATTAGGACGTGTTTTAGGACCTAAAGGATTAATGCCTAACCCAAGAACTGGAACAGTTACAATGGAAATCGCTAAAGCGGTTGACGAAATCAAAAAAGGTAAAGTTGAATACCGTGTTGATAAATCAGGTAACTTAGCTGTTGCAATTGGTAAAGTATCATTTACTCAAGAGCAATTAGTTGATAACTTAAACGCAATCAACGACGTAATTGTTGCAGCAAGACCAGCAGCAGTTAAAGGACGTTACATCAAAAACTTAGTTGTATCATCAACTATGTCACCAGGTGTAAAATTAATCGTTGAGTAAAACTTGACAAACTAAAGAAATTAAATTAATATAAAATAAGTCAATATACCATAGACCGTAACTGTGCGAACTTAATTTGTTACCGAGGTAAAGTAAACATACTTTTAACTCGTGTAAGAAATTTACACGAGTTTTTATTTATAGGTGTATTGGTGAAGGAGGTGTAAAGATGAGCAGTGATAAAATTTTACAAGCAAAACAAGCGGTAGTCTCAGAAATAACTGAAAAGATTAACGAAGCAGCTTCGACTGTTGTAGTTGAATATCGTGGGTTAAGTGTTGCAGAATTAACTGAATTACGTGCAGCTTTACGTGAAGAGGACATTGAGTTTAAAGTTTATAAAAACACAATGGTTCGTTTAGCGGCAAAAGAAGCAGGTAAAGAAGATTTAGTTGAACATTTAGTAGGACCAAACGCATTCGCATTTGGACCAGACGCAGTAGCGCCAGCAAGAATTTTAGCAGAATATGGTAAAAAATATAAAAAATTAAAATTCAAAGCCGGAGTCGTAAGTGGAAACATCGTTGATGTTGACGGACTTACAAAATTATCAAAACTTCCAAACAAAGATGGTATGTTATCAATGTTAGTTGGTATGTTACAATCACCAGTTAGAAGCTTTGCATATGTATTAGACGCAGTAGCACAAAGTAAAGAAAACGAAACTACTGAAGAAGTAGTAGCAGAAGAAGCATAATCAAATAGGAGGAATTATCAATGGCAAAATTAGTAACAGCAGACGTAATTGCTGGTTTAAAAGAAATGACAATTTTAGAAATCAACGAATTAGTTGAAGCAATCGAAGAAGAATTCGGAGTTAGCGCGGCAGCACCAGTTGCAGTAGCAGCAGTTGCAGACGACGCAGGAAGCGACGAACCAACAGAAGTAACAGTAACAGTAACAGATGCTGGACAATCAAAAGTTGCAGTAATCAAAGTTGTTAACACAATTACTGGATTAGGATTAATGGGAGCTAAAAAATTAGTTGAAGCTACTCCAGCAGTAATTAAAGAAAACGTTACACCAGAAGAAGCAGAAGAAATTAAAGCTCAATTAGTTGAAGCTGGTGCATCAGTAGAAGTTAAGTAATAAATGACGAAAGTTGATCACCAACATTATTATAAAGATGATCAAAAAGAGTTAGTAAACCGGAAAGTTATATCTTTCCGGTTTTTATCCATTGAATATAAGTTTGAAACATCAGAAAATATATTTTCGAAAGATGCAGTAGACTTTGGCAGTAATTTACTAATAAGCGAAAGTTTAGCTAGTGGAATAGAGAGCAAAGTCTTAGATTATGGTTGCGGATATGGTGTCGTTGGAATCATCCTATCTAAAGAGGGCTATGATACATTTGGATTAGATGTTACAGATCGCGCTTTAAAATTAAGTCAAATTAATAATGAATTAAATAAGACTAACTTTAAAGTGGCAAAAGTGGATAATAACTTAAGTAAATATAATAATGAGTTTAATACCGTATTACTAAACCCGCCAATAAGAGCAGGAAAAAGTGTAATATATGAAATGTTTGAAAATAGCTATGATTTCTTAAAGGAAAATGGTGTCTTGTACGTTGTAATGAAAAAACAACATGGCGCCCAAAGTGCAATTAAGAAATTAAAAGAACTTTTTACTGATGTAGAAGTAATTAAGAAGAGTAAAGGTTATTATATTATCAAAAATAGTAAGCATTGACAATTTGACAGATGCGTGATAATATGATTAAACGTATGATAGCGTAATAATTAGTGTGGGACATTGTGCCCATTTAGTTATTTGTATTAGTAAGAAAGGATGAAGTTTGTGGCAGAAAATAAGGCTTACCAAGTTAAACAATATGGAAATAAAGCTTCGAGAAGAGATTATTCGACAGTTAGTGGAGCTTTAGAATTACCTAATTTAGTTGAAATTCAAACAGAGTCGTTTGAGAGATTTATTAATGAAGGTATTCAGGAAGTCTTTGATGAAGTATATCCAATTCAAAACTATAATGAAAATATATCTTTAAAATTTAAAGGGTTTGAGTTTGATGAACCTAGTGAAGATGCAGCAAGCTGTAAGATTACAGAATCAAGTTATACTGCACCTTTAAAGGCAATAATGGAATTAGAAATTATCGATCCAGCTTCCGGTGAAATTATCACAAAAGATGAGGAAGTCTTTTTTGGTGATGTTCCAATGATGACTGAAAACGGAACATTTATCATTAACGGTGCGGAACGTGTTATCGTTTCACAAATCGTTAGATCACCAGGATCATACTTTAAAATTGGTTTAGATGATCGTAATGGCGATGATATCTTTAATGGAGAAATTATCCCAAGTCGTGGTACGTGGTTAGATTTTACAACTGACTCGCGTAAAACACCAAGTGGCCGCTTAATTGATATGCGTGTTGACCGTAAACGTAAGCTTTTAAGTACTATTTTATTAAAAGCAATTGGTTTAGGATTAAACGTAGAATCAAGTGAAAGTGGATTTGACGTAAACGGAATTAAACGATTCTTAAAAGCAATGAACTTAGAAGTATATGATGATGTAGAAACTGGCGATAGCGATCGTGAGTTCTTAAATATTTACAATTTATTATATACGAGTGTATTTGGAAACTATGAAGACTTAACAGTAACATTAGATGCTGATAAGATTTCAACAGAAAACGAAGCTTTACTAACAATTTATGAAAACCAGAGAGTTGATGAAGTTCCAACATTAGATGGAGCAATCAGTGTTATGAATGCGAAATTCTTCGACATTAGAAGATATGACTTAACACGTGCTGGACGTTTCAAATTACAAAGTAAACTAGGCGTTTATGATCGTTTATATAAAAACTACTTAGCAGAAGATTTACTCGACCGTAAAGGTGAATTATTATATGCAAAAGATACTTATGTTGGACGTGTTGAAAGAGATAAGATTAAAGAAGAGTTAAGCTATGGTGGACATACTTATCCTTACCCATTTAATCCTTTATTTACACATCCAGATAAGGAAGTTGTTTTAAGTGAAAATACATTTGCTCTAAACAACCGTGTTTTAGCAACTGATATAGAGTTAAGAAATGATACATATTCAAAAGGAACTGTACTTCGTGATAGTGACTTAGAATTAATTCAAAAAGAAGCTTTAGAGATTGAAGTTTACTCAGGAATCGTTGGACAAGTAATCAACTTAAGTAGCGATCTTTCAGATAGCGAAATCAAATCAATCTTAAACTACTCACAAAGATTATTATTAATCTCAAGATTAGTCGTAGATGGTGCAGATTTAGTTGATGCAAATGATGAGTTAATCGTAAATCCATATGATCCAGAATCAGAACGTGTTTACTTAACTACTGAGCAAGAAGACTACATTTTAAATGCAGTTAAAGCAAAAGGAAATGTAGAACTATTTGTCGTAGGATCTGCACAACAAGTCGTTAATGTTAGTAATGAAAAAGGCGGACATGTAACTAAAGTATTAGGTACAGACATGCTAATTGATAAAAAAGCATTAATGGCAAGTGATATTTATGCGGCATACTCATACTTATTAAACTTAGAAGATCGTATTGGAACTGAAGATGACATTGACCAATTAGGTAACCGTCGTGTTCGTACGGCAGGAGAGTTAGTTCAAAATCAATTCAGAATTGGACTTGCAAGAATGGAAAGAGTCGTTAAAGAAAGAATGTCAATCTCTGATACGTCAGGATTAACACCAAAACGATTAACGAACATTCGTCCATTAACTGCAGTAGTTAAAGAGTTCTTTGCTAGTTCACAGCTATCACAGTTCATGGATCAAACAAACCCACTTGGGGAATTAACGAACAAACGTCGTATTTCTGCGCTTGGACCTGGTGGTCTAACGAGAGAACGTGCTGGATTTGAAGTTCGTGACGTTCATGCTTCTCACTACGGAAGAATTTGTCCGATTGAGACACCAGAGGGACCAAACATTGGATTAATTAACAATATGACTACATATGGTCGTATTAACGATAACGGATTCATCGAAACACCTTACCGTGTTGTTAAAGATGGAAATGTTACTGAAGAAATTATTTACTTATCGGCAGATCGTGAAATTGACTATACAATCGTACAGGCAAACGAAATTGTTGATAACAAATTAAAAGCAGATGAAGTTGTTGCTCGTTTTGAAGGAGAAACAATCATGGTTGATGCAGCAGAAGTTGAGTTAGCGGACGTTTCACCTCAACAAATCGTTTCAATCGCAACTGCTTGTATTCCATTCTTAGAAAACGATGACGCATCACGTGCCTTAATGGGTGCAAACATGCAGCGTCAGGCAATTCCTTTAGTTAAACCATCATCACCAAATGTTGGTACAGGAATTGAATATCGTATTGCTAAAGACTCAGGATCATGTATTGTTGCTAAAGCAGATGGTATTGTTAAATATGTTGACGCATCAAAAATTATTATCCAAGAAGAAAATGGCGAACACGAATATAAAGTATCTAAATTTATTAGATCAAACATGGGAACATGTTTAAACCAACACGTAATTGTTGAAAAAGGCGAAAAAATTAAAGCGGGAGACATTTTAGCTGATGGTCCATCAATTGAAAATGGAGAATTAGCATTAGGTCAAAACGTTACAATTGCCTTCATGACTTGGTACGGATATAACTATGAAGACGCGATTATTATGAGCGAAAGATTAGTTAAAGATGATGTTTATACATCAATCCATATCGAAGAATATGACATTGAGATTCGTGAAACGAAACTAGGACCTGAAGAAATTACTCGCGATATTCCAAACGTAGCAGAAACTTCATTAAGACATCTTGATGGACGTGGAATCGTTATGGTTGGGGCTGAAGTAAAAGAAGGAGATATTTTAGTAGGTAAAGTTACTCCTAAAGGTCAAAGTGAAGAATCACCAGAAGAAAAACTATTAAACGCAATCTTCGGAGAGAAATCTCGTGAAGTTC
>CAYWKT010000011.1:0-24331 GCA_964458985.1 uncultured Erysipelothrix sp. | reverse complement strand
CAAAATGCTCCAAATAAATTAGGTGATTAATTAAGAAAGTCTCAAAATAATGAGACTTTTTTATTTGATTGAAACTTAAAAAATGACTTACTTAATAATAACGCTATGATATAATTAACATAGAAGGAGCGATACCATGTTAAAGCAAATATATATTGAGAATATATTGAATTTTAAAGAGGGTATTATAGTCGACTTTACTGTAAATGATGAAAATAAAGTATTATCGCGCAAATATAATGTTGATAAAATATCTAATATTTCAATAATATATGGTAAAAATAATGTAGGAAAATCTAACTTATTAAAAATTATTAATGATATTAAGCAGTTTATAATTCATGGTGAAAACCATTTAAAGCCGTTCACACCAGTTGATAATAGTAAGACTTCAACTGTGGAAATAATCTTTGAGAACAAGGAACATGAGGTTCGCTATGGATTTGAAATAAATCTAAGTGAAAACAAAGTCGTTGATGAGTGGATGTTTTGTTTAAAAGGTAAAGCTGTCGAAGAAACAGAAGTGTTTAATCGCCAAAATCAATACTTCCATCGTAAAATTAAATCAATCGAAAGAAAGATTATGCAAGAGATTCAACCGTGCTGCTTATACATAAATGATTTTCATAATATTTTAAATGTGAATGAAGCGGTCGATGATACTTTAAGTTTAATTGAATCGATCGAGTTAATCTCTTACAATAAATTAGAGTTAAATCAAACAGTTAGCTTGTTTAAACAACGTCTACATTACTTATTCAAGCATAAAAACTTATACAATATTTTAGATAAGTTTATTTTAAGTAGTGATTTGGATATTATTGAAATAATATATGATGAAGAAAACACTAATAATAATTTACTGTTTAAACATAAGTCGAATGCGACATTTACGTATGATGAATTATCATCAGGTACTAAGCAATTATTAAATATGATTGTAACACTTCTTTATTTTCATGATAAAAGCGCAGTCCTTTTATTTGATGAGATTGAGAATGGCTTACACGTTAGTTTAGTTAGTCTATTCTTTAAATTTATTGAACGCTACATTAAAATTAATAGAGACTTACAAATTATACTAACGACTCATCGTGAAGAGTTATTAGACTATGATTTTATTTCAAATGATTCAAAAATATTCCTACAAGAAAAGGAATATGGAAATATCCAAGCGAAATATTTATCTGAGTATATTATGAGTGAAACGCATATTCCATCTAAAAGATATCGCTTAGATGCATTTAGGGTAAATCCAAACACTAGTCAAGAATATGACTTACATGAAGTACTTTCCACAATTGGTGAAGATGACTATGAGTAGAAAATCAAATCGTCATCGTCGTCATGTAAATAAAAGTAAAAAGTATCCGCAGAAAGTAGTTGTAATCTTAGTTGAAGGTGAAACTGAACAACACTATTTGTCCTATATTAAATCAATATACAATAAATCGATCAACTTAGACATATTTACTAAGTCTAAGCTTACGAGTGATATTAAAGTTGATATAGAAAAGTATGCAAAAAAGCGAAACATATCAACTGATGAACTGCTTCTCGTTTATGATCTAGAACATAGTGATCAAGAGTATCGTAAGTTCATAAATAATAATGAATTAGTACACCGTAATACTTATTTAGTTCAACCGTGTATTGAAGCCCATTTTTTAATGCACTTCAAAGGTAGTTTTGATAATGATATAAAGTTATCGCCTGCTGAAGTTGAAATACTTTTAAAAAGGAAATTACCTAAATATCGTAAAGGTCCACGTTTTGATTGGCGTCGTAATAATATTACTAAAGTTCATGTTGATCGGGCATACAAGACATCACTAAGAAATTTCAAATCACTTGATGATAATTTCTTCAGTATGATTGGACTTTTAATTGATGAACATTTTATTGAATAGAACCTAAACTATTAGGTTTTTTTACTATTTTATGCAATCGCATACATTTTTAACTAATTAAATATAAATATAAAAATTTATATGATATGATAGTATTACCAAATGGTATATACCACTACCTAATGGAGGAGATAGTATGGAAATTAAACTAAATATGGATGTTAGTGCTAAAGAATTTTTTGATGTCTTATATGATTCAATCATTTATGATATTAAAGCTAGTACTAATAAAAAAGTTAGTAAAAGTAAAATTAAAAAAGGATATACTTATTCAAAAAAACTAAAAACTAGATTAGGTAAAGAAGGAACTGTGAAAGTTGAGATAAAAGAATTTGATCTTAATCATCGTTATACAGTTTCATTTAATAGTACGCAAGGAGAAAATATTGTCTCATATGAAGTCGAACAATTAGATGATGATTCACTAAATGTTAAATACACAGAAGATTTTGTCGTCGACAGTAAAATGAAATCTTTAAACTTTAGTATGATGAGTTTTCTCTTTAAACGTGGCAATCGAAAAAAAGGTTTAAGAAACTTAGTTGAGCTAGAAAAGTTCATTATTCAAAATCGAGGTGTTGATGATGATTAACTTAGGTATTTCAATTTATCCCGACAAATCAAATTTAGAAGATGACTTAGCATATATCGACTTAGGAGCGAAGTATGGCGTAACACGTATCTTTACAAACTTACTTGGCTTAGGTGATCAGCCAATAAATGATATTATTAAACAATTTAGTGCGAGAATTTCGCATGCTCATAAATATGGGATTGAAGTGATCGTTGATGTTTCACCTTTAGTCTTTAAACAGTTGAACATTGATCCAAATGATTTATCATTTTTTTCAGACATAGGTGCAGATGGAATACGTTTAGATGAAGCATTTGATGGAAGTAAAGAAGCACTCATGTCACATAATCACTATGGATTAAAGATTGAAGTAAATGCGAGTGGAAATTTAAGTCAAATTGAGAACATTTTAGCGTTCTCACCTAATGTAAATAAAATTGGGGCATCACATAATTTTTATCCACAACGCTATACTGGTTTAGATTTAAAATATTTTATTGAAAATAGTAAAAAAGTAAGTGACTTACACATTAATCAGTCGGCATTTGTCTCAAGTAATAGTGAAGATGCATTTGGACCGTGGGATTTAAAGGAAGGACTATGTTCACTTGAGATGCATCGTGATCTTCCAATTGACCTACAAGCACGTCACTTAGTCGCACTAAACTTAATCGACAATGTTTCAATTGCGAACTGTTATGCGAGTGAAGAAGAATTTATTGCACTAGCTCGAATAGTCGACAACAAAGTTAATATTAAGGTTGATTTAGAGTATGATTTAAGTGACATTGAAAAGACTATTTTATACTATCCAGAGCATTTTGTTCGAGGAGATGTATCAAGTTTTATGCGAAGAAGTACGATGACGAGAGTTATTTTTAAAGATCGTTCGATAAAAGTCTGTAATACGCGTAAATTAAAACGTGGCGATGTCGTCATCTTAAATGATGAGTATAATCGTTATAAGGGCGAGCTTCATATCGTTTTAGAAGATATGCCAAATGATGGTAATAAAAATGTCGTAGCTCGTGTTAAAGAAGAAGAAATGTTTTTACTAGATTACTTAAAGCCTTGGGCTAAGTTTGTGATCTTAGAATAAAGTTGAGAGGAGATCTGATTTGAGTAAACCAATATACTTACAAATTAAAGAAATTATAAAAAGTGAAATCGATGATAAACAATCAAATGAAGTGATCGAATCAGAGCGAGCTCTATCAAATCGACTAAAAGCGAGTCGAATGACAGTTAGAAAAGCGTTAGATGAGTTAGTCGAAGAAGGATATTTGTATCGAGAGCGAAATCGCGGTACGTTTGTTTCAAATAAAACATTTAGAAAAATTAATACTGCCGATCCAACAATTGATGTGGATAACATTGATCATCGCTTAATAAATTTTGATGTTAAGTATTCAGTTAGTGAGGAAATACTAGATCGATTAGAATTAAGTTTGAATGATGATCATTCAATGATTAGAGCAGTAAGAATTGCCTATAAAAATAAACGACCTGAAAAGATTGAAGAGTTCTTTATTATTCGCTCATTCATTAGTGAGAAAAATATAAATAAATTTGATAAGCTATTAGACTTAACCTACTACTTAGAAGAAGGTAGTATGAATCAAAGTTTAATTCCGATGATTGTACCACCGCAATATGCTGCGATCTTACAATTAGCGATTGATACCCCAATTATAAAGATTGAAGGTATCGTAAGAACTAAAAGTGGTGAACCGTTTATATACTACTGTGCTTATAACAATCCGAAAGTAAAAAAGATTACTATGACCTTATAAAACATCGTATGCGAGTACGGTGTTTTTAATTTGTTAGAAAGTTTTAACATTAAATAAGCATAATTATAATGAAATTAGTAAGAAAGCGTTTACAAGTTAAAGACCATGTGGTATATTAGGCGTATAGTGGTATATACCAGTAAAGTGCTGGTTGACTAATACTTTAAATATTATTGATTATTAAGAGAGGGAGGAGATTGAAATTGGTTAATATTTTATTAGTTTGCTCAGCAGGTATGTCGACGAGTATGTTAGTGCAAAAAATGCAGGACTCTGCAAACAGCAAAGGGATAGAAGCAAAAATTTGGGCAGTTGGTGACGCACAATCTACTGATGAATCTAAAACGGCTGATGTAATCTTACTTGGTCCACAAGTTAGATACTTAAAAAATAATATGATAAAAAAAGTTGATAATAAGATTCCAGTTGATGTCATTGATATGCGCGTTTATGGTTCTATGGATGGGGAGAGTGCTTTAAATGCAGCACTAGAATTAATCGAAAACTTTAAAAAGGAGAATTAGAAATGGATAATTTCTTAGGATGGATGGAAGAACACTTTTTACCAGTCGCCGCTAAGATTGGATCACAAAAACACCTTGTAGCAATTAGGGATGCCTTTATCGGAATAATGCCTATTACAATGGTCGGTTCAGTCGCAGTATTACTAAACGTATTTTTAAGAGATTTGCCAGGGGCAGCTGGTTGGGATGGCTTTGTCGATGCAATGCAGCCAATTATTGGAGTGAATGGGGCAGTCTGGTTTGGTTCAATTGCAATTTTAGCTTTAGTATTCGTTTTCTCATTAGGATATAACGTTTCAAAAGCATACAATGTAAATCCACTTGCGGGGGGAGTAGTGCATTTGTATCATATTTAGTAACACTACCACAGGCAACTAACTTTACACATAAACTTGAAGGAATCGGGGCTGATGCCTTTAATAAACTTACTTCACTTGGGGTTGAAGGAATAGAATTACTTAATAATGCCGATGGAGTACCTGATGCAGTTGGAGTTTTAACTGGTCAATGGGGTAACATCAACGTTGCATACACTGGTGCTGCCGCACTATTTGCGACATTAATTATTGGACTATTATCGGCAATGATTTACTCTAAACTAATGGAGAAAAAGGTAACTATCAAATTACCTGATACAGTACCACCGGCAGTAAGTAATGCATTTGCGGCAATTATACCAGGTGTAGTCGCAGTATACGTACTTGCGATCTTAGGTGTCTTATCAACGACATATCTTGGGGCATCAATTCCTGATTTAATTACTCAATACGTACAAGCACCATTACTTGGTCTATCACAATCGGCAGTAAGTGTCGTAATTACTGTATTATTTATTCAAATATTCTGGTTCTTTGGTCTACATGGATCAAACGTCTTAGCACCAATCTTAGATGGAATTTATATGATTGCCTTAAATGAAAATACCGCAGCTTATGAACTTGCGAAATCTGCGAAAGACCTTCCACACTTATGGACGAAAACATCATTTGATGCATACACTAACTTAGGTGGATCCGGAATGACACTCGCTTTAATTATTGCGATCTTAGTATTCTCTAAGCGTAAAGATCAACGGACAATCGCAACACTTGGAGCACCAATGGGTGTCTTCAACATTAATGAGCCAATTACATTTGGAATGCCAATTGTCTTAAATCCTATTTATGCGATTCCGTGGATTATTATTCCGCCAATCATGACGATTATTGCTTATACGCTAACGGCACTTGGAGTAATACCACCGACATTTATATTAGTACCGTGGGTTATGCCAGCTGGAGTACTCGCATATCTTGCGACAGGCGGAAGCATCTTAGCCGGACTTGTCGCATTACTAAACTTATTTATTGCCTTTCTCATTTGGACACCATTTGTGTTACTTGCGAATCGTGTCGAGGAGATTGAGTTAGAAGAACAGTAAAAAAAATAAAAATTCACTTGTGAGCTACAAGTGGATTTAATAGAAAGAGTAGGTATTTATGGAACAGTTAGAAACTATTTATTTTCAAATGATTGCATCAGTAGGAACTGCGAAATCAATGTACATTGAGGCGATTCAAGCGGCAAAAAACAATGACTTTACTGAAGCTAATTCATTAATTGAAGAAGGTGATACAATGTTTATTGAAGGGCATAAAGCACATGCTTCGCTTCTTCAAAGAGATGCATCAGGTGAGAAAATCGAATTTTCTTTACTTTTAATGCATGCGGAAGATCAATTTATGGCTGCGGACTCATTTAAAATAATCGCTCTTGAAATAATTGAACTATATGAGCGAATAGCGAAAGATAAATAAGATGGATCAGAAATGGATTTACTTTATAATGTCAATCGGATTTCTCATTATCGCAACGGCACCAATGAGTCCATTTACACTAATTAATGTCGTTATCGGTATCGCCATAATTATTTTATGTATCGCAAAGATTAGAATGGATAATAAAAGAAAGTAGTATGTGAGTTTAACTGTTTCAAAACATTAAGAATCATAATAACTTATCCTTATTTTATGAAAAAAGTACAGATTAATTTCTGTACTTTTGATTTGATTTTCTTCTAACTAACTTAATAATGAAACGAATAATTAAGATTAGTAAGATTATGATAAATAAGATAATTGCGTAGAAAACTAATGCGAACTTATTTGGATTTTTTAAAAGATTAATAATATTATTATCTTCTTCAATAACTTTATATCCTTGTTTGCTTGCATACTTCATATCAACGACCGGAATACCCGCATCATCTTTATCAAAGCTTCTTAAATAATTAGATGCCGCAACCCATGCTTTTAGTTCATCATTATGTTCTGTGTAAATGATATGATCTTCAAAGTCTTCAATCGTGTTTCCATCGATATCTTTTGGTGTAATTGATAAAAGTCCAAATGATTGATCATTAACGACACTTAACATTTGCGCTGTATATAAATCGGCGACGACACGGTATAGCTGATCATCATTAATTTCACTTTTATTAAGACCATCAAATATTGAGACATCAGTTACTTTATTTAATAACATTCGATTTGGATTGTACGTATAAGACATTCCAGTTAAATATAGTTTCGCATAACTTAAGATTGGGGATATTGAAGCATCAATCTCAGCTGCCAGTTTTAATTCTTCTCCACTTAAGTAAACACTTAAGATTGGATATCCGGATACTCCATCTTTTCCAACACCTAGTGGTAAAAGTTTAAAGGCATCACTTACAGTAATATTACCTTCAGTAAGTGAATCTCTAAGTACACCTGATGGTACGACTGCGACATCGACTGGAATATAATTACTTCCTTCGATTTCTTTTATACTATAAATATAACTATCGCCTAACATATGCGCTAGTGGTTCTTCTTCTTTTGATTTAGTTAACTGTGATGATGGTGTAAAGCTAAATGGTACTTTGGCGATTACTTCATTAAAGTCTAAACCATACTTACTTAAATACTCATCATTTACTGCTTCTTTATATTTTTCAATCTCAGCTTGTATCTCAGCATTACTTTCAAGTGTATTATCAATTGGAATTATTTGATAATCTTTCATTTCCCAATTACTTCCATTATTACTTAAGACAACTTTCCCAAGATTATTTGCGTTACTGCCTGATGAGACGATTGTCGTATTATCGACGATGATTGGCTCATCTAATTGAGTATGTGAGTGACCTGAGACGATGACGTCAATACCACTAACGGCTTTCGCTAATAGTTCATCTTCAGAAGTTTTTGGATCTGATGATGTTCCTGAGTGGGAGATGGCGACGATCATATCGACATTTTCGGCTTCTAGTAGTTTCACAACGCGTTTACTACTTTCTACCATATCTAGAAACTCAACTTCAGCCATTGGGGCATTTGAGTCGGCTTCATAGCCCATTAAACCAAACATTCCAATCTTCACATTATTTTTCTCAACTATCTTATAGTCGAGTACTCCATAATCATCCATGGCCTTTTCTAAATTACTTAAGTCTTCTGATTTATCTTTTACATCAAAGTTTAGGTTTGATGCAATAATGTCAACGCGCTCTTCATTACTGTCGATAACGGCATTTAGACTATTACTTAATCCGACTGGTCTAAAGTCAAACTCATGATTTCCAAATGTCGTAGCATCATAGCCCATCTTATGCAGTAGTCTTAGTGTCGGTGAGTGAGTTGCGAATATTGATTGAAATAGTGTTCCTTGAGAATAATCGCCACCATCAATTAATAGGGCGTCATTATCAATTGCTTTTTCTTTCAATATTGCACTGTATAATCTTGCAAAGCCAGCTCGCTCTTCAATTTTGCCATTTACTTCAGTTAAGTATGGCTCAAAATTGTCATGCATGTCGTGGGTAAATAAAATAGTTATATCATTACTATTTGCATGTGTGGGAGTTACTATAAGAAATGTCAATGCGATTGACATTATGGTTAATCGTTTAAATAAACTTTTCATAAAATCCTCCTTTATAAACATCTTACTCTAACTTAATTATACCACAGCGTCCTAATTACTCCTTTGGACAGAGTATTAAAAATGTGGTATTATTTGCTAGAAACGAGGTAATTATGTTAAGAAAAATTGAAGAAAAGGATCGCGCATTATTCTTACAACTGATGGATGACTTTTATCATAGTCCCGCAGTTACTGATCCAATCAACCCAAAAAACTATGAAACAACTTTTAATTTTATCGTAAGAGGAGATCACTATGTCGATGGATATATGGTTGAATTCGACAATGAAACTGTCGGTTATTTAATCTTGTCGATTACTTACTCAAATGAAGTTGGTGGCTATGTCACTTGGCTTGAAGAGTTATACATTGATCCAAAATACCAAGGTCAAGGTTATGGCGAGCAAACGATGTTAGATATTAATGAGACATTAAAAGATTCAACACGTGCCTTTAGATTAGAAGTTTCTCCTGAAAATGAGAAAATTACTAACTTCTATAAGCGACATGGCTTTGAAGAACGTGTGTACTTACAAATGTATCATCCAAACGAGAAAAAGTAGTTTATAGTTATTGCCTGGGAAATAAGGCATAATATTGATATTAAAAAGGCTAGGAATTTTCCTAGCCTTTTATATACGTAATTCAAAATAAAATGTACTTCCTTTATCAATCTCACTAATGACGCCATAAGTAGCCTTATGTTTATCTAAGATTGTTTTAACGATTGATAAGCCAAGTCCGGATCCAGTAACTGGTCGTACGTGATTCTTATCAACTTTATAATAGCGATTCCATACTAATGGAATATCCTCTTCACTAATTCCTTCGCCAAAATCAATAACTTCGATAGTAACTTTATTATCTATTATTTTTTGTCTAACGATTATTTCTAAGCGATCAGTACTGTAGTTAATCGCATTAATTAGTAAGTTATAAAATACCTGAGTAATTTTTGATTGATCAGCGTCGACAAATACTTCCTCATCATATTCAAAGTTAATAGTAAAGTTATCATTACTAACTAAGTTTGAGACCCGATCAATCGTATTTTTAATATTTAATGTAAGGTTATAGTTTTCAATCTCTAAATTCATATCAGTTTGGTTGTTTGAAAGATCTAAAATATCATTAACGAGTGTTGTCAGTCTCACTGTCTCATCCATGATCGTTTGAGCTGACTCATCAGCACTATCTTCTGGAAAGTCATGAATAATTTCCGCATTACTATATATTAAGGCAAGTGGTGTGCGCAAATCATGTGATACGTTTGCGATTAACTCGCGTTGCATCGTATCAACTTTTGAAAGATCGCTTGCGGCTTGGTTTAGGGTATTTGATAATTCTTCAATTTCTAAGTAACCTTTTCCACTAAACTTAGTATCATAGTTGCCTTCACCTAAGCTTTTGGCACTTTTATTTAGTTGTTCGATTGGAATCGCAATGCGCTTACTAATGATTATTGAAATTATGAGGGCAAATAAAATCATAATGGCACTAATTAAATATAGTTGAAGTTTAAGTGTTGATACGGTCGCATTGACCGGACTAATAATTGCGTAGAAAGTTAAGTTTAAATATTGTCCGTTATTAAAGCGTAATATAACATCTTGCTTGATTGTCTCAAGATGTGTACCACTTACGATAAAGTTGTCAGGAATGACAAATTCATTCGTATAACCGATGACGATATCTTGATTAACTTCTAAATCTCGTAAAATATTTGGAAGATTTGGACTGTCGATATTTTGTTGAACAGTATTAATCGCCTGTTTGATTTCACTTCTTCGTACAGCTTTATACATTGAGGTTAAGAAGACACTTTGAAATAACCATAATATCGTTAAAAGGATTATTGAGAAGCTAGTGAAGTAGGCAAATATTTTCCACTGTAGTTTACTCTTTCTCATCAAAGCGATATCCTACGTTTCTAATTGTTTTTATATGTGAGGCATACTCACCTAGTGACTTACGTAATAATTTCATATGCGTATCTAATGTTCGATCGTCGCCATCATAATCATAGCCCCACACCGTTTCGATTATTTGACTTCTTTGCATTGCGATATTCATATTTCGGACTAAAAGGAATAATAGTTCATATTCTTTTGGTGCTAACTGTAAGACTTGATCATCAATACTAACTTTATATGCACTCATATCAACGACTAGTCCATTTATTTTTACGATATCGTTGTTATTTTGATTTTTCCCAACACGACGTAGTATGGCTTGAATTCTAAACATTAACTCTTTTGATGAGAATGGTTTAACGACATAATCATCTACTCCAAGTTCAAAGCCGAGCATCTTATCGTACTCTTCACCGCGAGCTGAGACCATTATTATTGGAACGTTTGAAGTTTTTCTAATTTCTTTGACAGCGGAAAAGCCATCAAGTTCTGGCATCATGATGTCCATTATTATTAAGTCGAAGTTTTCACTATTTTCAAGTTGTACAGCTTCAAGACCGTTTTTTGCCTCATATGCGACATAGCCTTCATTCTCCGCATATTTACGAATTATTTTTCTTAAACCTTCTTCATCGTCGCAAATTAATATCTTTATCATCTAATCACACCTTACTATTTATATATTAAGTATATCGTACATTATTCGTGTGAAGTTTGCATGAAGTTGAACTTAAATTAAAAGATAATGAGTTGTTAATGTTGACATCTCTTTAAATTAAGTCTATTATGGTTACATTATCAAAGAAGAGAAGTAGTAGTTAGTAATTATCTCAAGCGAGTCTAGGTTGGTGTGAGCTAGATAGTAATAATTATAACGAACGTGTCTTGGAGATTATTTTAAGTAAAAAGAAAATACGTATACTGGCGTTAACAGTTCGAGTGGTCTTTTTTTTATTAAGACAATTAGAGTGGTACCGCGATATATCGTCTCTATCTATATTTTATAGATAGAGACTTTTTTATTTTAGAGGGTGAGTGAATATGAAAAAAGTATTAGTATTAGTTATAGCATTACTAATTAGTGGCTGTGCCGTTAGTGAGCCAGAAACATTAGTTGATGAATTATTATATGACGACAGAATTGTCGTTGGCGTTAGTCCTGACTATCCCCCTTATCAGTATTTAAACAATAAGGGTGAAGTCACAGGCTTTGAAGTTGATCTATTTAGTGAACTTGTAAGTATCGTGAATAGAAACAATGATTTAGATTTAAAAATTGAATACCGTCCGATGGCGTTTGAAATGATTATTAGTGCGATTCATACGCGCCAAGTTGATCTTGGATCATCAGGATTCTCTTACTCACCAGACCGTGATGGTGTTTTCTCAGAGACATTCTTCTTATCTGAGCAAATCGTTATCGTTGATAAAGATAGTGAAATCGAAACGATTGATGATTTAGTCAATAAGCGAATTGGAGCTAACTTAGGCTCGACAGGTGAGGCGGCAGTTGCGGATATTGAAGGAGTTAGAATTACAAACTCTGAATATACAGTTATGTTCTCAGCTCTAAAAAGTAATAGTTTAGATGCAGTAGCGGCTGATAAAGAAGTTGGGAATCAATATATTAAAGAGATGGATCTAAAACGATTAGAAGAGCCATTAATGGTTGAGGAAACTAAGTTATTGTTTAGACATGACTTATCTTTCTTAGACGAAGAATTTAATAAAGCAATATTAGAATACGTAAATACTGATGGATATCAGAAATTACTAGAGAAATGGGGTCTACAATAATGGATTTAAGTTTAATATTTAGTTTAGAAAATATACAGTTTATTTTAAAGGGTGCAGGTGTCTCATTAATTATTGCGACATTTAGTTTAGTATTTGGGATCTTAATTGGACTAATAGTTAGTTCAATGCGTTTAAGTGATAGTAAAATTCAAAGATTTATTTCAAGTGCTTATACAGAAATTATTCGTGGAACACCGATGTTACTACAGTTAATGTTCTTCTACTTAGTCGTACCATACATTTACTTAAATATTGTCGGAAAAGGTTTAGACTTATCTCCAGTCGTACTTTCAATTATCGCAATTAGTTTAAATAGTGGTGCCTATATTTCAGAGTTATTTAGAAGTTCAATCTTATCAATAGATAAAGGACAGTGGGAAGCAGGAAAGTCACTTGGCTTAAGCAAAAAAGTAATTTTCAGAAAAATTATCGTCCCACAAGCATTAGTTAGAAGTATTATTCCGTTAGCGAATGAGTATGTGACACTAATTAAGGATTCATCATTAGGTAGTGTTATTGGAGTTACAGAGTTACTTCAAGCTTCAAAAATTATCGGATCAATTCATTATAACTACGTTTATCCACTACTTGGTGCCGGACTTATTTATTTAATTATGACTTTAGTAATTTCATTCTTTACTAAAAAATTAGAAAAGGAGTATGTAATCAATGCTTAAAATATTAAACGCAAGTAAACATTTTGATAACTTACATGCCGTCAATAACGTTAGTTTACACATTAAAGAACATGATGTCGTGACATTAATTGGACCAAGTGGAAGTGGAAAGAGTACACTTTTAAGACTATTAAACGGTCTAGAAACATTAGATTCAGGAACTATTGCCTATAATGGTGAAATAATCGATTATAAAAATGAGAAACAAGTTACAAAATTACGTGAAGAAATGGGATTCTTATTTCAATCATTCAACTTATTTAATAACTTAAACGTCGTTGATAACTTAATTTTAGCGCCGATGGAAGTATTAAAAATGAGTAGAGAAGATGCCGTTAAAAAGGCGGTTGAGTATCTTGAAAGAGTTGGCTTAAGTGATAAGTTAGAAGCTGAAGTTAAATCTTTATCAGGTGGTCAGAAACAACGTATCGCGATTGTGAGATCATTAATGATGTCACCTAAAGTCTTATTATTTGATGAGCCAACGAGTGCGTTAGATCCGGAAATGGTTAAAGAAGTTTTAGAAGTTATGCGTGATTTAGCGAAAAATAAAACGACGATGGTTATCGTTACCCATGAGATGAAATTCGCGGAAGAGGTTGCGAACAAGATTGTCTTCATGGATCAAGGTGAAATTATTGAAGTTAATGATCCACATACGTTCTTTACTAATCCAAGTAGTGAGCGTGCGAAAGATTTCTTATCAAAAGTTTTATAAAATTATATAAAAGTAAAAAAGTTATCCACAGAATATGTGTGGATAACTTTTTTAATCGATTAATTTAGTCATTATTTTTAATACTTCTTCAATCTTTTCATCACCTTTACCTGATTCAAAAGCTTCAGTGACACAATTTCGCATATGCTCACGCATTAGCTCTTCATTAGCTTTCTTTAGTTGAGCGATTGTCGCAAGAATTTGATGTGATATGTCAATGCAGTAACGATCATCATCCATCATATTCATAACCGAATTTAGTTGTCCTTGTGCTTGGTTTAATAGTTTAACTGTTTTCTCTTTATGTTTCATAATAACTCCTCCCACTAATTAATTATGTTTTGAATTTACTTATTGTATGATATACTAGTTATAGACCCCCACCCAAGGGGGTGTGGATGTATTATAGCATTTATAAATTTTATGTTCAAGAAAGGGGCAATTGTTATGGAGAAAGTAGTATACGAAGTTACGGGGATGACATGTTCATCGTGTGTAGCTTCGGTTGAAAATAGTGTTAAAAAATTAGAAGGTGTAGATAATGTTTCGGTTAGTTTACTGACTAATAGTATGATCGTTGAATTTGATGAGAGTAAACTATCAAGTAGTAAAATTATTGATGCGGTCGTTGATGATGGTTTTCTGGCAAGTGAGAAAAATGCTACGAGTAAAAAAAGTGTGCCAACTGAAAATGTCATAGAAAAGGAAATTAAAGAGATGCGTATGCGTCTTATCGTCTCCCTCGCATTTATGTTACCACTGATGTATGTGGCGATGGGCGAGATGATTAATCTGCCAGTTCCACAGTTTATTGCAGGTCCAATTAATGCCTTAAATATGGCGTTTACGCAGTTTTTATTAGTTCTTCCAATTGTGTACGTTAACCGTAAGTATTTCCAAGTTGGCTTTAAAACGTTATTTAGAAGAAAACCAAATATGGACTCACTAATAGCAATTGGCTCGAGTGCCGCAATTGTCTACGGAATTTATGCGATCTTTATGATTGGACATGGGCTAGCGATTCAAGATTTTCATTTAGTTCATAAGTTTTCAATGGACTTATACATTGAATCAGCGGGAACGATCTTAGGTTTAATTACGTTAGGTAAATATTTAGAAGTTCGCGCTAAAGGTAAAACTTCCGATGCGATTCAAAAGTTAGTTGACTTAAGTCCGCAAACCGCAATCGTAATTAAAGATAATATTGAAGTTGAAGTTATGATTGAAGATGTAATGGTCGGGGATATTGTCGTCGTTAAACCTGGATATGTCGTGCCAGTTGATGGAGTCGTCATTGAAGGAAGTACATTTATTGATGAGAGTGCCTTAACTGGTGAGAGTCTACCAGTTGAGAAATCAATTGGTGATAAAGTCGTTGGGGCTACGATTAACTCGACTGGTTATGTGAAAGTTGAAGTTAGCCAAGTTGGTGAGGATACGACACTTTCAAAAATTATTGAGTTAGTTGAAAATGCGAACACGACTAAAGCTCCAATTGCGAAGTTAGCGGATGAAATTAGTGCAATTTTTGTCCCAGCTGTTATGAGTATTTCACTTATTACTTTCTTCGTTTGGTTTTTCATTACAAAAGACTTTAGTGCAGCTTTAACTCCGGCAATTGCGGTGTTAGTTATTTCATGTCCTTGTGCATTAGGTTTAGCGACGCCGGTTGCGATTATGGTTGGAACAGGACTTGGGGCAGAGCATGGAATCTTATTTAAATCAGCGGAATCATTAGAGTTATTACATAAAGTTGATACGGTAATTTTAGATAAGACCGGTACGATTACTGAGGGTAGTTTAGATGTCGTTGATATCGTTACGTTTAATAACAATGATGAACAAAATGTTCTTCAATTATTTGTCTCATTAGAGAAAGTCTCAGAGCATCCACTTGGTGAGGCGATTGTGAGATACGGTGAAGAAAATAATGTGTTATTAACTGACGTTGATAGTTTTGAGGCAATCGTTGGTCAAGGGATTAAAGGGATCGTTAATAATGAAGTATATTACATTGGAAATAAACGATTACTTGATCAAAGTAAGATTGACTATAGTGGGGTTTTATCGATTTCCGATGAGTTCGCAAAAGAAGGAAAAACACCGATATTCTTAGCGAATGAGAAAGAAGTTATGGCAATCTTAACGTTAAGTGATACAATTAAAGATGATAGTGTAGAGGCTATTAATGAAATGCAGAAGCTAGGTTTAAATGTCGTTATGTTGACTGGTGATAACTTAATTACCGCTAATGCGATTAAAGATAAAGTTAATATTAGTGAAGTTGTCGCCGAAGTTATGCCTGATGAAAAAGAGGCAGTCGTGGCCGCTTATCAAGATCAAGGAAAAGTCGTTGCAATGGTCGGAGATGGAATTAATGATTCAATTGCCTTAGTTCGATCAGACGTTGGAATTGCGATTGGGGCTGGTAGTGATGTTGCGATTGAATCGGCAGATACAGTATTAATGAATAATCGTTTAACTGATGTCGTGGCGGCAATTAAAATTAGTAATGATACGATTAAAAATATTAAGCAAAACTTGTTCTGGGCGTTCTTCTATAATACGCTTGGAATTCCGCTCGCAGCCGGATTATTTACGAAGTTTGGACTTAGTCTAAATCCTTCATTTGCGGCGGCAGCGATGAGCTTTAGCTCGATTACGGTCGTATTAAATGCATTAAGATTAAAGTTTATGTACAAAAAATAAGGAGTGGAAAATATGGAAAAAATAGTTAAAGTAATAGGTATGAACTGTGCACACTGTGAAGCGAAAATCGATAAAGGATTAAATGCTTTAGATGGTGTAAGTGCAGTCGTTGATCTAGATAATAAGAGTGTAGCGATTAACTCAGAGTTAAGTAATGAAGATATTACTCAAGCAATTGAGGAAATTGGTTATAAAGTCGAATCAATCGCATAATTTAAAGGTATCCTTAGTGATACCTTTTTTTAGAGAGGATAAGTATGAAAAAGTATAAAGGGGTAATTTTTGATTTAGATGGGACACTCGTAAACTCAGTTAAAGATATAGGCGATAGTCTTAATCGAGTCTTAGTAAATAATGGATTAGTTGCACGTAGTGATCAACATTATATTGATAGTGTTGGCCAAGGTTTACTACAATTATTAAGAGATAGTTTATTAGTTGACTTAAGTGAAGAAGATATTCTTAAATTATTTGATGAGTATGTCGAAGATTATAGTGCTAACTGTATTAATAATACAGTCGCTTATGAGAATATGGTTGAAGTCGTTAATACACTAAATAGTAATAATATTTTAATTGGTGTTAACTCAAATAAACGTGATGAGTTAACTAAGAAGATTGTCGCAAAAATATTTAATGAAATTGAATTTGTCGATGTCATTGGCGATCGCGAAAATATTGAAAAGAAACCTTCACCAATTAGTGCGAATGAGATTGTCGCTAAAATGAATTTAGATAAAAGTGATGTCGTTTATATTGGTGATACACAGCATGATATGCATACAGCACAAAATGCGAATTTAGATAGTGTTGCGGTAAGTTGGGGTTATCGTAAGTTAGATGATTTAGTTAATGCCGGAGCAACGTATACTGTAGAGTCAGTTAGTAGTATTTTAGACTTTTTTATATAAAAATAGGATGATGATTATCGCATAAATAACACCTAAAATAACAATAATGTGAAAGAGTATTGATAATGATTTATTGGCTTGATATTCTAAAAGAATACTGTATAATATGTAAGGTTGTGATTGGGGACGTCTAATCCAACCTAGGTCATTGTACAAAGTACATTAAGTGTAATGTTCCTAAATACGCTGAAAAAGCGTTTGTCGAGGAGGCTATATGAAGATATTTGATTATGAAGATATTCAGTTAATTCCGAATAAGTGTATCGTGAAAAGTCGTAGTGAGTGTGACACTAGTGTGACATTTGGGAAGCGTACTTTCGAAATGCCGATTGTACCTGCAAATATGCAAACAGTTTTAGATGAAGAGCTATCAATTTGGTTAGCTGAAAACAATTACTTCTATGTAATGCATAGATTTGAGCCAAACAAGAGATTAGATTTCATTAAGATGATGAATGAAAAAAACTTATATTCTTCAATTTCAGTTGGAATTAAAGAAAGTGAGTATGGATTTGTTGATTCAATGTTAGAAACTGGATTAATTCCAGAATACGTAACGATTGATATCGCACATGGTCATAATGAAGAAGTAATTAGAATGATTAAATATATTAAAGAGAAATTACCAGAAACATTTGTGATTGCCGGAAACGTCGCAACTCCACAAGCGGTAATTGACTTAGAAGAAGCTGGAGCTGACGCAACTAAAGTTGGAGTTGGACCAGGAAAAGTTTGTACTACAAAACTAAAAACAGGATTTGGTACAGGCGGATGGCAATTAGCGGCACTTAATGAGTGTTCAAAAGTTGCACGTAAACCACTAATCGCAGACGGTGGAATTAGAGATCACGGAGATATCGCAAAATCAATTAGATTTGGGGCATCAATGGTTATGATCGGTTCACTATTTGCGGGACATGATGAATCACCAGGAGACATTATTGAAGAAGACGGAGTACAATACAAAGAATACTTCGGAAGTGCTTCCGCATTCCAAAAAGGTGAACATAAAAACGTTGAAGGAAAACGTATCGTTGTTCCATATAAAGGAGCTATTAAAGATACATTAAGAGAAATGACACAAGACCTTCAATCGTCAATCTCATATGCAGGTGGAAATAAATTAGATGATATCCGTAAAGTAGACTACATCGTAGTTAAAAACTCAATCTTTAACGGAGATAGATAACAAATATAGCTATGGACTAAGCGTCTGTAGCTTTTTTATTTCGGATAATTATATATAATGGATGTAAGGTGATATTATGAAAAAAGTTTTAATTAGTATGTGTCTATGTGGAGTTAATACGCGCTATGATGGAAAATCAATTACAATCGATGATTATTCAAGATTAAAAGAGAAATATATATTAATCCCGATGTGTCCTGAAATTATGGGCGGCTTAAGTACACCGCGAGATCCATCTGAAATTAAAAATGATAAAGTAATCTCAAATAAAGGTGTTGATGTGACTAATAATTTTGATGAAGGGGCTAAGTGTGTCTTAAAGTTATGTCAAGATCTTGAGATTGATATCGCAATCTTAAAGGAAAATAGTCCAAGTTGTGGGGTTAACTTTATTTATGATGGAAATTTTGATGGTACTAAAATTTCTGGAAGTGGAGTTACTACTAAGTTATTAAAAGAAAATAATATTGAAGTTTACTCAGAAAATGCCATCGGTAAGTTTCTTTCTATGTACTAAAAAAATCACTTTCGCGATTTTTTAGTTTTCAGCTAATGCTTGTTTAGCTTTATGTTTTTTGTAATATTTCTTAAGTGTTTTAAACCAAATTATCGTAAATCCAATGATGTGGTATAAAATAATAATCCAGAAGCCCATCCCTAATTGACGACTTCCAAACATATCAATAATTGCGGATGGACTGATGACATCAGGAATTAATTGAAATAAAACGAAGCATGAAATAAAAATATTAAATGCGGATATTACACGGGCAAAGATTGACTCAAGTTTGTTTAATGGTTTTAAAACTGTACTTGCGATACCGATTAAGTTCGCTAAATAATAAAACCAGCCTAAACCGCTCGCAAATTGTACGAAACCAAATATATACGTATCACGATCCATTGAGTTTGATTTATAGACAAAGACATTAAAGAATAAAACTACAAATGAAAGTACGTAGTAAATAAAATATAACTTACTGACATCTTTTGGCTCTTTCACAAATGTTTCTTTTACACTACTCATATTAACACCCCTTTATTTCTTCTTATTATAACACAGCCATAAATGTATGTGGCGTATAGGTATGTGATGATTGTGCGAATTTCACTATTATATTTAGAAAGTAATATATTTATTACTAATATTTTGAAATTATAGCCCTATGTAAGTATATTAGGTATAATACGTATCCAGTAAGGGGTGAATATATGTATGGGTCAATAAAGCTCAAAAATTTTAGATGTTTTGATAATCATGAAATTATCTTTAGAGATGGTCGGAATAAGTTATTAAATAATATTCATTTTATCGGTGAAAATGCCACCGGTAAAAGTTCGATTTTGAGTGCTTTTAGTTTTATTAAAGAGTTAACGTTATTAAATTACAATATGGAAGTTAGTAATAGTAATAGATTAAAAGATAAAGTCCAAACATTAAAAATTACATCAATGAAAGAGTTAGTATCAGCACATAAAAACTATTTTATTGATGAGAATATGGAAATACAATATGAAATTATTATAAATAATCGAGTATTTTTTTATAAGGTTATATTTGATAATGAGAATACGTTAGTTTCTGAAACATTAGTAAAAGTAACAAGAAATGAAGAAGTACTAATGTTTAAACGTGATGAGAATAATTTCGAAATTACATCAGGGGTTATTCGAAAAAAAGGACAAAATAGTTTTAGTGAATATTTTAATGAGTATAAAGATAAATATAGTCTACTTGCGATGTTGTATTATAATGCGCACAGTCAAGTAATATATGGAAATCTTGATCTACGTGATCTATTTCAATTCATTAGTTTTACTCATGTAGAAAATGATTTTCATAATCATAATGCATATTATAACTATGATAAACTAAATAATCGATCACTCGTATCAGGAATCGCAGATGAAGAGTATACTAACTTAGTTCTAACCGGAATGCCGCTGCTTGAATCTTATTTAATGAGTTTATTTCCGGCAGTATCAAACATTAAATATGATGTTGAAAAACTGGAAGAAAATCTTTTTAAGTATGAACTATTGATTGAACATGTTTCTTTTGACCGTCAAGTTTGGCTAAAAGAACAGGACTGGCCAAGAGCGTATAACCGTACGATTGAAATATCTGATGCACTAAATGATAGTCGATTTGGAGCTGTAATAGTTTTAGATAACATTACTGAGTATTTACACATTTCGACAGTAAGTAAAATTTTTGAAATATTTACTTTGTTGGATAATCGTCAAATGTTTTTCTCATCAAACTCATCAACGCATTTAAATGTCGTAGATCCTGCTTCAATCTTTATTTTGAAATATGAAAATGATAAGTATTGTGTTGATCGTTTAGTTGAAAAATATGAGTATCGCTCTGAACATAACATTAAGAAACGTTATGAAAAAGGATTATATTATAATCTTCCAGGAGTTAATATGAACTATTGGGATAGTGATTACATTGATCAGTATGCTAGAAAGTTTGAAGGTATTGTCGAAGAGTTCATTAATTCAGAAAAAGAGTTAATTAAAAATAATAAATAATCATAAGAAAAGCTGTATTCTCATATTGAATACAGCTTATTTTGTTTATAGTAGTTCTCCATACTTTTTAACGAAGAATTTCTTAGCGATACTAACGACGATCATATAGCCAATAATCGTTAAGATTAACCAGAAGTAATAGTTAAGTGGCAGTGGTGCCATTCCGATTGATTGTCCAAATGTTGTATATGGAATTGCGATTGCGATCGCAATTGAAATCGTAGAAAGTAAAGTTAATATTCCTGAAGCACGACTTTGAATAAATGGTGTTTTCTCAGTTCTAATCATATGAATGACTAATGTTTGTGAGACCATTGACTCAATGAACCATCCTGCTTGAAAGACTGCAACGAACATGACAGCCATTATTTGATTGTTTACAAGATCAATCTGATGCCACTGCATCCCGACTACTTGTGGGGCAATAATGAAGAACATTAGAGCATAAGTTGTAATGTCGAAGATTGAACTTGTCGGTCCAATTATTAACATGAAATCTTTAATTGATGTCGCATCCCACTTACGTGGTTTTTGAAGATACTCTTTATCTACGTTATCCCAAGGTATGGCGATACACGTAATATCATATATTAGATTTAATAAGATTAAATGTAATGACATCATTGGAAGAAATGGTAAGAAGGCACTTGCGACTAAGACTGAGAAGACGTTACCGAAGTTACTTGAGGCAGTCATCTTAATGTACTTAATCATATTCGCATATGTTTTTCTTCCTTCAATAATCGCTTTTTCTAATACACCTAAATCTTTTTCTAACAATATTACTTCTGATGATTCTTTCGCAATATCGACGGCATTGTCGACTGAGATTCCAATATCTGCGGCTTTCATTGCCGGAGCATCGTTAATTCCATCGCCTAAGAAGCCAACCGTATGGCCGTTTGCACGAAGTGTTGTAACGACACGACTCTTTTGCATTGGAGATAGTTTCGCAAATACGTTTACTTTCTCAACGATATCACTTAATTCACTATCACTCATATTTTCGACATCATCACCTAAGACCATTACTTCAGTTGGAATTCCAATCATATCACAAATAGCTTTAGTTACGACATCGTTATCGCCCGTTAATACTTTAGTTTCGACACCTAGTTTTTTAAGTGAGATTATTGCCGGTCTTGCGGACTCTTTTGGTGGGTCTAAAAATGCTAAGTAACCAATTAGAACCATTTCGTTTTCGTCTTTAACTCCAAATTCTCCAACCGGTGATGGGTTAGTCTTTTGGGCAACCGCAATAACGCGCATTCCTCGAGCGTTTAAATCATCAACGGTACTTAAGATTTCACTGACGATATCACCTTCTAGTTTGACGACTTCATTTCCAGTTTGGACATAATCACAAATCTTGATCATTTCCTCAACTGCACCTTTAGTAATCATTTGCGTTTTATTATTTTTATCTTCGACAACGACGCTCATGCGACGACGTTCAAAGTCAAATGGGACTTCGTCAACTTTATGGTAGTTACTTTCTAAGTTACGTAGTGACTCATGTTTCCCTTTTAACATATGTGTACGGTTAATTATTGATTTATCTAATAAGTTTTTTAGACCGGTTTGGAAGTAACTGTTTAAGAAGGCATGTTTTAGGACGCCATCGTTTTCATTTCCAAATACGTCTAAGTGATATTCTAATATAATTTCATCTTGAGTTAATGTTCCAGTTTTATCGGTACATAAGATGTCCATTGATCCGATGTTTTGGATTGCCGATAAGTTTTTGACGATTGTCTTTTCTTTTGACATCGTCTGTGCACCTTTCGCAAGGCTTGTCGTGACAATCATTGGAAGCATCTCTGGTGTTAGTCCAACTGCGACTGAGACTGCGAACATAAATGCTTGTATCCAGTCACCTTTTGTAAATCCGTTTACGAATAAGACAATTGGTACCATTACTAACATAAATCTAATTAGTAACATACTGACTGAGTTAACCCCGATTTCAAATGCGGTCTTCTCTGGCTCTTCAGTTACACTTGCACTAATTGAGCCAAACATTGTGTCATTTCCTACTGCAATAACGACTACTTTAGCCGATCCTGAAATAACGTCACTTCCCATAAATGCTAAGTTTTCAGTGGCAGTAATTGGATCTTCTAAATTCGTACAATCGTGTCCAAATTTTTCAATGTGTTCACTCTCGCCGGTTAAGGCAGCTTGGGTGATGAATAAGTCTTTCGCTTCAATTATTCTGACATCAGCTGGAATCATATCGCCGGCACTTAGATAAATAATATCGCCAACGACGACTTCTGATACGTCTAACTCTCGTGCTTCTTCATGATTTCGCTTTACTAGTGTTGTGACTTTTACCATTGCACTTAAGGCATCTGCGGCATTTGATGATCGTGATTCTTGGACAAACTCTAATAGTCCACTAATAAGGACCATGACGATAATTATTATTGAGGTCGTCATATCTTTCTCACCGGCATCTGCCATTATAAAGTCGACTACGAATGAGACAACTGCCAAGGCAATTAAGATTAAAGTGAATGGGTTTATAAATGATAGAAAGAACTTAACTAATGGGGAAACTTTTTTACCTACTTCGATTTCATTGTTTCCAAATATTTCTTTGTTTTCAATCAAGTCTGTCTCACTAATTCCATCACGTGTCGTATGTAATGATAAAAGTACATCATCAACTCTATTTACGGAAGCGAATTCTAAACGCTCTCTGATTTCCATTTCACTCATATCTTGAGTTTTTTTAATCATAATATCCCTCCTTCGTATAAATATTTAAATAAATAGTATCCTTAATAAGAATAACATTTACTTAAGCATTTACATGTAAAGACAATAAAAAACTGTGTCATTGGATAACGACACAGTCAAAACTAAAATTTGTGTCGTACAAGCTTTAGCTCAAGCGGGCATGATGTTACGCTAGATTATGCCTTGCTGACATAGTCTGTTGACCTGCTCATAATGTCTCCATTATTTTGCGGTGGTAACCCGTATCCCCAAGTAGCCTCACCTACCGAGATTTATTTTTCTTTACTTTTACATCTTAACGTAATAACGAGTGATAGTCAAATAGAACCCTAATCAAAGGGGTCAAACGATGACTGATTATTTAAAGATGAGATTGTCAATA